>CAZHFE010000004.1:0-60113 GCA_964532055.1 uncultured Kaistella sp.
TAGAGCAACCCGCCATTGTTGTGATTTTAACGGCTTCTGTCGGTGGAAGATTTTTGTTTCTTTCAACCAGACTTTCAATCATTTTCTGAGCAGTTTCTTTGTAGATTTCAGTAATTTTAGAGTTTTCCTGCAATGCAGCGGGTCTTCCTACATCTCCTGCTTCGCGAATGCTTTGTATTAAAGGAATTTCTCCCAAAACAGGAATTCCTAAATCTTCCGCCATATATTGAGCTCCCTGATTTCCGAAAATATAATATTTGTTTTCTGGTAATTCTTCGGGAGTGAAATACGCCATATTTTCTATCAATCCGAGAACAGGAATATTAATGCTTTCCATTTGGAACATTGCAATTCCTTTTCTTACATCAGCAAGTGCAATGTGCTGCGGAGTAGAAACAATAACCGCTCCTGTAACGGGAACTTCCTGAATAATTGATAGATGAATATCGCCTGTTCCGGGTGGTAAATCTATCAAAAGAAAATCGAGTTCACCCCAATTTGCATCACGAATCATTTGGTTTAATGCTTTACTCGCCATTGGTCCCCGCCAAACTACCGCTTGATTTGCTCCGGAAAAATATCCTATTGAGAGCATTTTTACTCCGTAATTTTCTACGGGTTGCATCAGATTTTTTCCGCCGATTTCTACAGAAAGTGGTTTTGCTCCTTCCGTATCGAACATTGTAGGAACAGAAGGTCCATAAATATCGGCATCTAGTAAACCTATTTTAAAGCCCATTTTGGCTAAAGTTACTGCCAAGTTCGCAGCAACTGTAGATTTCCCTACTCCACCTTTTCCCGATGCAATTGCTATGATATTTTGGATTCCGGAAATTTGTTTCCCTTTGATTTGATTTTGTTGTACCTCCGAAGGTTCTGGTGAAGTAATTTTCAATTTCAAAATAACATCCTCACCAAATTCTGCTGCGAATGCTTGTTTCATCGCTGCTTCCAATTTTTTCTTTTCGTGCATTGCGGGTGAATGTGCCGTCATATCAATATACACATCATTTCCCATTACTTGGAAATTGTTCACCAAATCATCTACTTCTATCTCTTTGAGAAACTCCTGAACTTTTGCTTTCGTCAGCATACATTTTAAATATAAATCAATTGACAAATTTACGGAATTTTTCTTATTTAAAATGGATAAGAATTATGATAAATATCGCGGAATTATTAAATTAAAAAAATATGCTACAAATCTCCTCCGTGATTGTCTAATTGTCCTTCCCATTTCGATACTGAGGAAGTTGCTAAAGCATTCCCGAGAACATTGGTCATACTTCTTCCCATATCGCAGAAATGATCAATCGGTAAAATTAATGCAATACCTTCTGGCGGAATTCCGAACATGGTACAGGTTGCAACGATGATGACCAAACTTGCTCTAGGAACCCCTGCAATTCCTTTGGAAGTAAGCATTAAAACGAGAAGCATGGTGATTTGCTGACCAACCGACATATCAATTCCGTAAACCTGTGCGATGAAAATAGATGCGAAAGTCATATACATCATACTTCCGTCCAGATTGAAAGAATATCCTAAAGGTAAAATAAAGGAAACAATCCTGTTGTTGCACCCGAAACGTTCCAATTCTTCTACGAGTTTCGGGAAAACTGCTTCTGAACTTGTTGTAGAAAATGCTATTAACAATGGCTCTTTGATTCTTCTTAATAATTCAAAAAGACGGTTTCCTAAAATTAAATATCCTACTACGCAGAGAATGACCCATAAAATTGCCAAAGCGAAAAAGAAATCCCGCAAATAAATGGCGTAAACTTTAAAAATATCAAAACCTTTGGTGGCAACAATGGCTGCAATAGCACCGAAAACTCCAAGTGGAGCCATCCACATAATGTATCCTACCATTTTCAGGATAGCGTGTGCAATGATGTCGAATAATTTGATGACAGGTTTCGTGTATTCTTCTCCCATGTTTGCTAAAGCAACACCGAACATTACAGAAAATACCACAATCTGCAAAACTTCATTGGTTGCAAATGCCTCGAATAAACTTTTGGGAACAACGTGTTTCACAAAATCTTCCATTGAGAAACTTTTTGTATTGGTCATAATTTCACTTGCGGAAGAAGTGTCGGATAAATCAAGCGTCATTACTTTCCCCGGTTCAAGCCAGTTTACAAAAATCAATCCTATAAGCAAAGAAACCAAAGAAGCGGTAATAAACCATAGCATCGCTTTTGTTCCTACTCTGCCTATCATTTTCATATCGCTCATTTTGGCAATTCCTACGACTAAAGTGGTGAAAACCAACGGAGCAATAATCATTTGCACCAAACGAATGAAAATCGTTCCTAAAAGTTTGATGTTTTTTGCAAATCCATCTGAGCTTTCCTGATATTGCGTATGAACGATTCCTCCCAAAATTACGCCTAAAATCAATGCAATGATAATGGCAAAGAAGAGTTTGTTTTGACCTTTCATAAAGTTTTTTTCTAATGATTACAAATATAGATTTTTTTGTACAGAAAAATAGAAAGGAAGAAAATCATAAAAAAATCCCGCAAAATGCGGGATTCATTTGTTATTACGGTTTTGAGTTTACGCCTGCAAATATCTTGCATAAGCATAACCTTCAGTTCCTGAAGCGGTTCTTACTTTCCACCAATCATCAGAAGTTTGTTCTACCAAAGTTACGGTTTCACCTTTAGCAGCTTTACCGATGATAGCAGCTTCTGTAGAAGGTTCCTGTCTGATGTTAAGGTTAGAATCTTCTGTAGCAACAGTTAAAGTTGCTCCTGAAGTCAAACCTGCAATCTGTACGTCAATATTGATGTCTGATGCAGAATAAGTAGCGTCTATTGCACCCAATGCGTTCCAAACTTCGTCTTTTGCAGAAGTGCTTCCTGCGTTTCCTGAGATGTAAAGAATCCCGTCTTGTTCTGCAACCTGTAAGTTAGAGATTCCTGCAGATTGAGCAGCAGAGATTACCGCTGCATATTTATCTTGTAATGCGCTCATTTTAATTATTTTACGGTGTAATTATAGTTAACTTTTCCGGCTTTCAAAGCATCAACAGACATTTTGATTTTTCTTGCCTGTTCAGGAGATACATTTCCTGTCAAGGTAAGTTCACCATTGATCACTTCTATTTTTACAGATGGAAAATCTTTCAAAGCATCAGTAACTTTTTGCTGAACAGCAGGATCAACTGCAGAAACGGTTTCTACCGGTGCAGCAATTGTAGTCATATCCATTACATCTTTAACTCCCGGGATTGCTTTTAAAGAGGCAATCATTGCTTCTTTAGACGCTTCATCAGCGAAAGTCCCACTCAAATGTGCAGTACCGTCTTTTACTTCAACGGAAGCATTCGGGTTAGAAATTACTACGGTAGTTGCCTGAGTCTGAAGTTCCGCATCGGAAATTTTTTTCTTACAAGCAATTGAACCGAATGACACAGCAAGTGCCAAAGCCGCCATAGCGAATGTTTTTTTCATAGTAGGTTTATTTATGTGTTTATAAAAAATTTTACAGTCAAAAATACTAATAAAATGCGTGCCGAAATTCTAAAAAATTATAAATTTTTCTTAAAAATTTCCGCGAAAATTTAAAACACCGCCTAAAAGCTTATGCTTAAAGGTTTTTAACGGTAAAAAATTTTTATTTATTGAGATGATAATATGCCAACATTTTGTAATACAACTTTGCTGCGAGAAAAGCTGTAGGTTTCGGCATTGCAGAATCCATTAACTCTACAATATCAAAAGCAACAACATTGCATTTCTCGAAAACTTTTTTCAGCAATTCTAAAGTGGGATACCATTGCAAACCACCCGGTTCCGGAGTTCCTGTTGATGGAGCAATTGCAGGGTCAAAAGCATCTAAATCTATCGTGATATAGACATTTCCCGAAACTTTTTCCAAAACTTCATTCACCCAGTTTTCGTTATGAGCAATTTGATGCGCCCAAAAGCACTGCTCCTGATTGACATACTCCATTTCCTCAATATCCATTGAGCGAATTCCGACCTGTACCAAATTATGCTTTTTACTCGCTTCATATACTGCACATGCATGATTGGAAGCAGAGCCGTGAAAATGCGGACGCAAATCGGTATGTGCATCGAGTTGTAAAACGGTAAGATTTTCAAACTTTTCACCAACTGCACGAATTGAACCGATGGAAACTGAATGTTCGCCGCCGAAAAGTGTAAAGAGCTTCCCGTCATGATTCAGCAATGCTTTGGTTTTTTGGTAAACCGCTTCTGTCATTGCTTCCGGCGAAGATTTTTCTGTGATTTCTTCCGCAAGATAAACACCATGCAAATACGGTTCTGTTCCGGTTTCGATGTCGTAAAGCTCCATATTTTCTGATGCATCAAGGAAAAGTTCAGGACCTTTATCGGCTCCTTTTCCCCAAGTTGAGGTGCCGTCATAAGGAACGGTAACCAGCATTACTTCAGCGTTTTTGAGGGTTGCATTTTCTTCGGGAATTCCTGCGTAGGTTTTCATAAATAATGATTAATATTTTATGGAGCAAAGATAAAAAATTGACGGAATGCGGTTTTGAAAATCTGTAAAAAATTATACAACACTGCTTCCTATTTTATTATATTTGAAGAAATTTCAGTTTATGCAAAGAGATTTATACATTGATTTTGCAAAAGGTTTTGCCACGATTGCCATTATTTTTATCCACACCGTTTTTTGGTCGGGACAGTTTTATGTTCCTACAGAATGGCGAGTTTTGTCTTTGTTGATAGATGTTCCGCTGTTTTACGCTTTAAGCGGTTTAACTTCCGGAGGAAACATTGAAAAAACATTTTACCGTCTGCTGAAATTGCAGGTTACGTTTATGATTTTCGTTACGTTTCTGTTTTTCCTCGATTACTTTTTTAAAGTTTTCGGGCTGCATTTTTTCGGATTGGATTCCATGAAAAATTTCTACTCCACTTTCGGAGCTAAATATGTTCCGCAGAATATTTCAGATATTCCGCAATGGCAAAATTTGGGAAATTGGTATCTCCATCAATATTCCAATGCAGATACTTTTCCTGTGGTTATGGGAAGTTTCTGGTATCTCAAAGTGTATTTCATTCTTACTGTTTTCGGGGTTTTAATTCTGAAATTTTTTCCAAAACATATTAATTGGTTCATCGGGATTTGTTTCGGTTTAACTTTGATTTTCAATTTATTACCACAATTTTATCCAACCGGACAAGTTGGTTATGTTGCATTTTATCTCGGATTGTTTTTAACCGCTCATCAAATGAAAGGCAAAAAAATTCCTGCAAAGCTGATTCCTGTTTTATACGGAATTTTAGTACTCATTTTAGTTATTCTGTTTTGGAATTACGGCAAAGAACTTTTTATGAAAATGAATAAAGCGAAATTTCCACCGAAACTTTTATACATTTTTTGGTCATCGTTTTCATTAGTAACGCTGTTTGTTTTGTACAACAGATTGAAAATCACGAAAGAAAGTTTTTTTACTTACATCGGGAAAAATGCGATTTTCTTTTATTTTGCACAGGGAATAAGTTCATCACTGGTTTATTTTGCAGTCGTTCCGTTGAAGGAAAAAATGCAATGGTGGATTTTGATGATTTTTATTTTCATGGTGAACATCATTCTGGCTTTCATTATTGCAAAAGCACTGAAAAAAGTTGATGTATTGGGTTGGAAAATCTTGGGATTTCTGAGAAAAAAACTGCTTTGATTAGATAGTTTTAATTATTTTTGAATCCGAAATTTAATTACAAAAAAATGTTCAAACTCAAATTGCTTACCGACCCACGTTGGGCAAATATTGCGGAAGAAAATTTAGAAGAAATCCTTACCGATCACGCTTGGTGCGAACAGAAAGCCGCAACCAACGCAATAACTTTAATCACAATGGTTCCGGAATATCCCGAAATGGTAACAGAACTCACCGCAATTGCGATGGAAGAATTAGATCACTTCAACCAAGTTCATGAAATCATTTTAAAAAGAGGAGGCGTTTTGGGAAGAACCCGAAAAGATGATTATGTAAATGAACTTCTTCAATTTATTTCAAAAGGCGGAAACAGATTAGATCAACTGATTGACAAAATGCTTTTTGCGGCGATGATTGAAGCAAGAAGTTGCGAAAGATTTAGAGTTTTGACAGAAAACATCAAAGACGAAGAACTGAAAGTTTTCTATAAAGAATTGATGATTTCCGAAGCCAATCATTATACCACGTTTATCGGTTTTGCAAGACAATTGGGAAATCCCGAAAAAGTGAATAAACGCTGGGAAGAATGGCTAAATTATGAAGCCCAAATCATAAAATCTTATGGAAAAAAAGAAACCATTCACGGATAATTTTTTGCCTAAAGTTTTCGGAAATTTCTTATTTTTACAAAAATAAAAACTCATAACCCATTTTCGAACAAGTTTTCTATGAATAAATACCGTCGTGATCGTATTCTAAATACTGTGGCAAAATCTTTTTTCCAAGGATTGCTGATTCTCGGTCCGTTTGCGGTTACGATTTGGATTATTTGGTATATTGTTTATAGTATTGACAATATTATTCCTGCTCTTTCAGAGAAAACCTATCCCGGAATTACTTTTCTTATTGTCATTTTTTCTACAACTTTAATCGGATATTTAGGGAATAAATTCATCATCGGAAGAGTAATAGTCGATAGTTTCGATTATATTTTGGAGCATACTCCCGGTATAAAATTTATCTACACTTCTCTGAAAGATGTGATGACTTCTTTCGTGGGTGATAAAAAGAAATTCAACAAACCCGTTCTCATTAAAACTTCCGAAAATCCTGAAGTATGGAGAATTGGCTTTCTTACACAAGAAGACCTTTCTTCCGTAGGTTTTCCCGAATATGTTTCTGTTTATCTTCCTCATTCTTACGCAGTTTCCGGATGGGTGGTTTTTGTTTTGGCAGAAAATATTGTTGTTCTCGAAAACATTGGTGCTGCACAAGCAATGAAATTCGCTGTAAGCGGAGGAGTTGCGGGATTCCATTCTGATGATAATATTTTCAAAGCACCGGAATAATTTATGCCGGAAGCAGGGTGCTTGATGCAGGATGTTTAATTAAATCCGCATCAGAAACTGCTTTTTTCTTTACTTTCCAAAACATTATATAATGCCGGAAACACCCAACTTCCAGCATCCATCATTTAACAAATTCAAAAAAAATGAAACTTCCATACGCAGAACCTTTTAGAATAAAAATGGTAGAAGAAATTTACCAATCTACCAAAGAACAAAGAACAGAATGGCTGAAAAACGCCCACTACAATTTATTTAATTTAAAATCTTCGCAGGTTTTCATCGACCTTTTAACCGATTCAGGAACGGGAGCAATGAGCGATCAACAATGGGCTGCTTTGATGAGCGGCGATGAAAGTTATGCCGGTTCTAGAAGTTTTGAACAACTTCACAACACCGTTAAAAAAATTACAGGTTTCAAATATCTTTTGCCAACACATCAAGGAAGAGCTGCCGAAAATGTACTGTTCTCAGTTTTGGTGAAAGACGGTGATATCATTCCCGGTAATTCTCATTTCGATACCACGAAAGGACATATCGAATTCCGAAAAGCACACGCAATAGATTGCACGATAGATGAAGCATTTGATGTAGAAAATCTTTATCTCTTCAAAGGAAACATCGATTTGGAAAAATTGGAAAACGTTTACAAAACGTACCCGAAAGAAAAAATCCCGTTTTGCCTGATTACGATAACCTGCAATTCTTCTGGAGGACAACCTGTTTCTTTGGAAAATATAAAAGCCGTGAAAACACTTTCTGACCAATACGGAATTCCTATTTATTTCGATTCCGCACGTTTTGCAGAAAATGCTTATTTCATTAAAAAAAGAGAAGCAGGACAGGAAAACAGAACCATCAAAGAAATATGCAAAGAAGTTTTTTCTTATGGAATAGGAATGACAATGAGTTCCAAAAAAGACGGTTTGGTAAACATCGGTGGATTTATCGCTTTGAATGACGAAGAAGTTTACCGAGCCGCATCTAATTTCACCATTATTTATGAAGGATTTATCACTTATGGCGGAATGGCGGGAAGAGATATGGCGGCTTTAGCAGTCGGTTTAGATGAAGCAACGGAATTTCCGTATTTGGAAAGCCGTATTTCTCAGGTAGAATATCTTGGGAATAAATTAATAGAATTCGGAATTCCCGTGCAGAAACCGATTGGTGGACATGCTGTATTCATTGATTCTTTAAAATTTTTACCACACATCAAAAGAGAAGAATTTCCTGCACAGACTTTAGCCAATGAAATTTATAAGGAAGCTGGAATAAGAACAGTAGAAATCGGGACAATTCTTGCAGACAGAGATCCTGAAACAAGGGAAAACCGATACCCAAAATTAGAATTGGTTCGATTGGCAATCCCGAGAAGAACTTATACTAATAATCACATGGATTATATTGCAGCAGCAATAAAAAATGTTTTCGACCGAAGAAACGAAATAGAAAAAGGATATAAAATAGAATGGGAATCTGAAATTTTACGGCATTTTACAGTGAAATTGAAAGAAGTATAGTCAACTTTCTCAATAATCCCTCGATTTCAGAATTTCTTCAAAATAATTCACGAGTAAAACCCGCTCTGCTTTGGTAAGGTTTGCTTCCGGATGTTTTGTAATATAACCCGGCATTGGCATAGAATAATCTTTAATAGAATGTGACGCATTTTCGAGCATATTTTTCTTTAAATCTCTGTTGAAATTTCCCCATTCGGAAAAGTTGAGATGTTCTCTCCCTTCGTTGATGTGATGTTTTATTGACCAAGAAATCGGGGCTACAAAAGCATAATCCGGATAAACCGTTTCGTTGGAATGGCAATCGTAACACGCTTTTTTCAATACGGTTTGAACATTTTCGGGAGTGTTGAAAGCGTGCACGAAATTTACTTTTTTGTCAATCGGTTTATTGGTTCTGTCAACAGGAATAAACTGAATCAAAGCAATAACAATCAAAAACCACCATACAATTCTCCCAAACATTTTCTATGGATTTTCAGGGGTTTTTGGTGTCATATTTTCCGGAATTTCTGCGGGGATTTTCCAGTTTTCGCGAATTTCCCAAAGTGGTCTTATTTCCACTTTCTTGTCAAAAATATAAATATCTTCGGCAAATTTTTTCGCTTCAAAATCTGAGGAATCCCAAATTCCGTTTTCGTTATTATCCACCAGAATTCTCGGTTGATATTTTCCGGGTTTCAAAGAAACAAACTTAATTATGCTTTCATTTCCGTATTTTGAGTAAGCCGGCTCATCGCTTTCGTTCAGTAGCTGAAGCCAGAATTTGTTTGCAGGCGGATTTTCTATCGTTAAAGTAAAACTTCCGTAATTTTCGGTTTTATCTGCCTCAAAATCAAAACGGTAAGATTTTGCAATGCTTTCATAAAAAGACGAAACGGTTTCTTTTGGTACGGTAAGCGAATATTTTTTTCCCTCTTTAAAGTCTGATTTTATATGAATCTCAAACGGATTTTTCTCGAAAATTTCTGCCGTAAAATTCTGCTTGATGCTGTCTGAAACCAAACTCCATTTTTCGGGATTAATTTTTTCAACATAATAATTTGAAGTAATAACGAAATCCCGATTCGGAGGAAGCTGGTTTCCTTTGGTGTTGGAAACTGACATTTCGTTCTTCGTATTATATCGGTAAAAAATGGAAACGGTATCTTTTTTCACCCCAATATCATAACCGAATTTCAGATTTTCGCTGCTCTCAATTCCTATATTTTGTTTTCGGGCATCAAACCAAATGTTTACAGAATCTGATTTCGGAAGCCGCGTAACTTTATAATCCTGCAATTTTTCGTTTACAGAATGTACTTTCACTTCTTCCGGTTTTCCCTCGAAAAGCATTAAAATTCCACCCGGAGTTTCTTTCATTTCTGCATATTTCTGTTTTTTCTTCGGAGGATACAGATTGATGCTCAATCCTGAAATGCTTTTCTCTACAACAATTTTTTCCTTCAGAAAACCCACATTTTCTTTTCCGTCATCATATACCGAATTTTGATTTTCATCGTCAAAAGCCAAAATCCGGTAATTTCCGGGTGATAAATAATTCAGTTCAAAATATCCATCCAGATCGGCTTTTGCGATGTAATATGGCTTTTGTCGGTAATCCATCGTATCTTTTTCCTGATAAAGCCCTACAACCAAATTGCTGTCATCAGCTTTTTTAGATTTTCCGGGCATCATATTTTTCAGTTCGCCACTGATGTATGTATCGTCTATTTTTTCACCTGTAGAAAAAGCGAAATTGTAATATTTTAAAACATTAGATTCATTATTATCGACAATTGCATTTCCAAAATTGAAATTATAAGTGGTGTTGGCTTGAAGCGTATCGTCCCATTTGATGAGGAGATATTTGTTGGCAATTCCCGACGGCAGAATTTTCTTCATACTTTTCAGCGGCGGCGAAATGATAAGATTTTTGTTGATGTCTTTCAGCGTGATGTATTCGTCAAAATCAATACGCAACTCTTTAATATTCCGCGAAATGTTGACTCTCGACGAGTCGATATTGCTTCCTATAACTTTCGGCGGAATGGTATCTTTATCACCACCAACAGGAGAGCCAACTCTCGCACAGGAAGCCAGAAATATGCTGAAGACTACAAGAAAAAAAAATTTCTTCATCGTAAATTTTGCACAAAATTAAAAAATTATTCGCTGTCGTTATCATTTATTCCGCTTCGTTTTATCGAATCGGTTTCGTTCATTTCTTTTCGGAATTTTTCTGTTTCGTAAGGAAAATCTTCAAACAGTCCCGAAAGCGACAATGCGGAATATACTCTTTTGGAATATTTATTCCCGATGGCGACAATGGTAACTTTTGATTTCAGCAGATGTGCAAAAACAGAGTTTGTTCCGTGCCACCATCCGGTGTGAAAAGTCAATTTTTCGTTATTGTCAAAAACTTTCATCCGGAAACCGAGTCCGTAGTTATTTACTCCTTTTTTCTCGTTGCTGTACGGTTCGAAGATGAGAGATTTCAGTTCTGGTTTCAGAAAATTTTCGGCATACATCGCTTTGGAAAAATTAAGCAAATCTCTCGGTGTGGTATAAACATTTTTATCACCGTAAATCGCATCTAATCTATCGTAAGGATATAATTTTGGTCCCCGCTGAAAAAAAGTTTTTGCAGCAGATATAGTATCTTTTTCCTGAAAAATATAGGTATTTTTCATTTTCAGGGGGCGAAAAACGATTTGCTGCATCGCTTCAGGAAAAGGTACTTTCGCAATTTTTTCAATAATAAGAGCCAACAATGCAAAATTGGTATTGCAGTACATAAATCCGGTATCGGTTTGGCGTGCAAGTTCTGGTTTGTAGCGGATTAATATGTTGATAATATCTTGATTGGTAAGAAATTTTTTTGAAAGTTCCCGCGGTTTTGGTTCTATTTTATCAATGAAATGCTCGTATTTCGGCAATCCGCTTCTTTGGCTTAAAAGCGTGAAAACAGTTACTTTAGGGTAAGGAAAATTGGGGTAAAATTTGGTTATAGGGTCTTTCAGATTGAGTTTTCCTGCTTCTATTAGTTTCATCATCGCCATTGCCGTGAGTGTTTTGGAAATGGAAGCAACGTGCAACGAAGTGTTTTTGTCAATCGGGTTTTGTTTATTGTCTTGTGAAAAACCGCGATAGTTTTCATACAAAATTTTATCGCCTTTTACGACCAGAAAACCACCCCACAAATCGCCTTTTTCCCACAGATTGTCGTAATAATTTTCAATCACTGAAACAATGGAATCTTTGTTTTTCAGCGTGTTGTCTTCTCGTCTGAAAACATTATTAAGATTGATGTTTCCGTAGTTTGGCAAGGTATTTTCGTGTATTTCTATCATCTCTTTCTCCTCTTTGCAGGAGAACAAAAACATGCATAAAGCAGCGACAACAAAAACATTACGAAAAAACTTCATCTGCAATTTTATCTAAAAATTCTTTGCAAGATAATGGTTTTTTGAAAAAACAGATAGCACGGTAATCATAAAGATTTGTTAAATGTGATTGGTCGTTTCATTTAACTACAAAAGACACAAAATCGCGTTTTGAAAATTGATTTTAAAAAAACATAAAACAAATTTTATATTTTTTTTGTGGATTTGCTTATTTAATTATAACCCTCTTTTCAGAATTCTGAAAAGAGGGTTAATGTTTTACCCGTTATAAAAAATACTTACCATTTTTCAAGAACAAAAATATTGAGTGAAGAGCTCGCCATCTGTTGATTCAGTACCGTATTATCTACCGGTGTTCCTATACCAAACAATAGGGAGGCAGACCTGTTTCTTGCACGACACGCTACTTTAGCGGTATACCAGGTTCCTAAGGCGCTTCCTGGTATATTATCAACAGCTCCATCCAAGGTAGAGGTGAGGTTCACTGTTTTGTAACTTCCCGATATTCCTTGCACAACATCATTTCTTACTCCTTTTAATCTAAAATCGGAAGCAACAGCAACATCCTTTTTACCGGGAGCAATAAACAATCCGCAGGCAAAACTAACCGAGGTGCTGCTTGATGAAGTAAGTTGTGCCACGGTTTGAAACATAACATTAACCTTACTCCCTGGTTTATAGAGAACAAAATCATTGGTCAGACCGCTTATTACTTTCCAGTCGGTTCCTATCAATTCATTCGGAGTATAAACACCTGTTCCCGATGCAGGAAGATCACTATTGCCCAACCCTGTTTCATCGAAAAATGAGTTCATATAAGTCATTGTAAAAGAACTTGCATAACCGGGCGGCAGTTTTTTAGATTCCCAGTTTGGCTTATTAACAGATCCCTTGGAAACAAGAGGCTGTTTGTTATTTCCAGGGTTTCCCATCGCCACGTCTGTACCCTGAAGATAGATACGTTCCGTTACATTGGTTCTTCCATTAACATCAAGTGTAGCTCCCGGATTAGGAGTGTTCGTATTGATACCCACTTGAGCTTCCACAAAAACAACATTGAGAAACATAAGGATACTATATATTGTAGTGCTTTTCATATATTATATATTATAAGTGTGTTTTTTAAGGTATTGGGATAAAATCGATAATATTGGTGCCATTATCCATATCGGGTTGCTCATACACCTCTATTTTCACAGAAGTTTTTGCCATAAAGTTGTTGACATTATTTTGTACAGCCCTTCCTATCCCCAAATTACCGTTAAATGAATTTTCATTGAGTAGTCTTCTACATCCTATTTTAGCAGTATAGTTTCCGTTAGCCAAATCTCCGATTAACCCTATCTGAGTATAAGTCGTAAAAGTACCTGTTGCAGTTGTAGGAGCGTTTAAAGTAACTCTTCTTACCCCCTTTAACTGGTTATCTACAAAAATTCCACAAGCAAAATCGACTCCCTGCCATTGAGCGGTATTATTAATTTGTGCCACTGCTTCAAAAGTAATATAAACCTGGTTGGGTTTGTTGGTATAAATTGTAAATGGTTTTGTTAAGCCGAGGATTTCGGTCATTCCTGTACTGGCAAACGACTCATTGTACGTAAATTCTTTTTCAGAAGCACTCCCACCACCAGTAAAAGCAATTCCTTCATTGTTTTCATCACCATCATCGGTATAATCGGTAAAAGGTTCATTATAGATAAGATAATACGCATTTTCTTCCACATCAGGAATATTTAGTGTCTTCCATACCGGTGGTTTATTGGCTCCTTGAGATACCAAAACTTGTCCTGCTTTTCCGGGGTTCCCCAGTATCGTACCATCTCCTCCTGCATAAATCTTATCACGTACCGTAATACTTCCTTCGGCTATAAGATTTGCATCTGATGTTGGGTGAGTAGTAATCCACGCTTCAGGATCTGTACTGATGACTACTTTTCCATTTTGTGCCTGCAATCCGGCACAGCTTATTGTGATTAAAAATAAAAAAACATTTTTCATAAGTTGTGTTTTATTTAATTTCCGGTTACGACTACCAATTCGATAACATCTATTTTCAATACGGAATTGAGCATAAAATCATTGGTATTTCCTGCTCCTGAATTCACAGCATTTCCTATGGACAAGAGAGAAGTTGTAGCACTTCCTCCTCCTCCAGACAGAGACATTCTTCTGCACCCTACACTGAAAACATACTCACCAACCGGCATATTAAGTACCGTATAATTCAGCGTAAAAACAGACTGTGACTTTTTTTCATTTGTCTTAAAAGGAACATTATTAATCTGGGATGCCCGCATTGCGACCAATACTGATGAACTTTGTGGATCTGCTGCCAATCTACGGAACAATCCACATGTGTATTTTATATTACCTTCTACTTGATTGCTTGTATTGTTTCCGGGATCCATACGAGACTCTACGCCTGTCTGAAAAAGCATTGAACTTTTATTGTTCGGGTCTTTTATTTTGATTGTTTGGTTTAATCCTGTTATATGAGTCCAGTTTTTACTGCCAAAAGTTTCTCCCAAACTGCTTAGTGAGGGATCGTACCCATTTCCTGTAAAATCAATCCCTACCTGGTCTTTTATAGCAAAAGTGTTTACTAACTGGTATTGACCGTCTTCTAAGAAAGGGACATTTACAGGATTCCATTTATTTAATGTTGCATTTCCTTGTGAGAAATAAATATCTCCTTCATTTCCTGCACTTCCGTTTACCTGCAATTCATTCCTCAATTGTATACTACCGTTCACATCTAATGTGGTTTGAGGTGTTTCTGTATTAATACCAACTTTCCCTACTTGTGCATTTAAGGAGGAAATAAAAAATACAAAAAGAAATGATACCAATAACTTCTTTTTTATATCTATTTTTATTAAACAGTTTTTGTTTTCAATTCTTAATTTTCTAATCATATTTTGCTACTTGTGTTTATTTATTCCCTGCAAAATTAAAAATAAATATTCACTAACACTCATCCGAATAGATAATAATTATTATATTTGTGAATAAATAATTCATATTATGAATAATTCCATCAGTAAAAACATCAGAAAATATAGAGAAATAAGGGGATTCAGCCAAGAATACATGGCAAGTCAATTAGACATCAATCAAGCGTCTTATGCCAAAATAGAGAGTAGCACTACCAAACTTACTGTTGACAGATTATTTGCTATTTCCAAACTGCTGGAAACAGGCTTTTTAGATTTATTGGATTTAAAAAAACACCCCATTTATAGTTCATATAATAATGAAGATGGCATCAAACATCAGGAGTTTCAAAATCTGTATGAGGAAAATAAAAAAGTTTACGAAAAATTGTTGCAATCCAAAGATGAGCAGATTGAATTGCTGAAATCTTTATTGGAAAAAAAGTAAAATTTTATCCACAATCACTTGTGCCAATTTCTCTTTACTCTGAACTGACCAACCTGCAATATGCGGCGTCAATATTGCTTTTTCAGAATTTAATAAAAACCGTAAATCTTCGTTCTCGGATTCCAGATTTTCAAAAGAGGGTTTTTCATATTCTAAAACATCAAGAGCTGCTCCTTTTATTTTAGTATTCTTAAGAGCTTCAGCTAAATCTTTCGTTTTTACGTTTTTCCCTCTCGAAGTATTGATAAAATAAAAGTTTTTCTGCATTTTGGAAATGAAATTTTCATCAATCAAATAATGCGTTTTTTCTGTCAAAGGAATGTGCAAACTCAGAATATCGGCTTTTTTTTGCAGTTCTTCCAAAGAAACCTGCGTTGCAAATTCATCAGAAAGATTGGGCAGAATATCATAAAAAATTACTTCAACTCCAAATCCAGAAAGCCGCTTTGCAACCGCTTTTCCCATATTTCCGTAACCGATAATTCCAAAAATTTTTCCTAAAAGTTCATCACCTCTGTTTTCTTCGCGTTTCCAGATTCCGTTTTTTACTTCATTTGATGCGATGAATAATCTGTTCATTAAAATCAAAAGTATTCCCAAAACGTGCTCTGCAACGGAATCGCGATTTCCTTCGGGAGAATTGATAAGTTTGATTCCGAGATTATTTGCAGTTTCAGTATCGATATTTTCCATTCCTGCTCCTACTCTTGCAATGAATTTCAGATTTTTTGCTTTTTCCAAAAAATTTTTATCCAACGGAATTCTGCTTCTGATGATGATTCCGTCATAATTCCCGATTTTTCCTAAAACTTCATCATAAGAAGAACTATAATCTTCCACCAAAACAAAACCTTTTGCAGAGAGTTGTTCTGTAATTAAAGCATGGTTTTTATCGAGTTGCAGGATTTTCATTTTTTGATTTTAAAGCAAACGACAGTAATTTTCACGAATTTCACAAATTACGAACAAAACAACTTTTTCAGTTCTACAGAATCCTGCGGTTTCATTCTTCCGGAAAGAATCAGCGACAATTCTTTTCTTCGGAATGCCGCTGCGAAACGCTCTTTTTCCAAATCGGTTTCTGGCTCCATCTGCGGAATAGGAATCGGTCGGTTAAATTCATCTACCGCCACAAAAGTGTAAATCCCTTCATTGGTGTGAATTTTTTTTTGATTAATCGGGTCATCTAACCAAACATCTACATACACTTCCATAGATGTAGAAAACGCCCGCGAAACTTTAGATTCCAAAACCACAATTCCACCTTCCGGAATCGGATGATTAAAAGAAACATGATTTACAGACGCAGTTACAACACGTCTTTCACAATGACGTGCCGCAGAAATAGACGCACAACGATCCATTTTTGCAAGAAGTTCGCCGCCGAAAAGATTGCGGAGCGAGTTGGTTTCGTTCGGAAGAACGATATTCGTCATCACCGTTAATGATTCCGACGCTTTTTTTTCTTTTTCCATTGAGAATTTGAATATTTTTTTGAACTCCATTTTTTTACCGGAGTTTTTATGATTGCCGCAGTTTTCAGCGTATCTTTTTGCATCGAATCTGAAACAGCAATATTTTTTTCAGCAACTGCCGAATCTTTTTTTATCGTATCTTTTTCAACTTTCGGCAGCGGTTTCAAGAGTTCGCCTTTTCCGAAGGATTTTTTTCCGAAAATTTTTTCCGGCTGCACAATTCCGAAATAAGTAATTGTCAAAATCCCGCCAATCAAAAGAAGAACCCAATAAGCAGAACTGCTGAATCTGTATGAACTTGCAGATATACTTTTAATTTCGGAAAATTTTATTTCTTCTAATCCGTAAAAATCGGGGGAAATATTTTCGGTTCGATTTCCGATAAAGTTAATTTTGCTGTCTTCGAGAAAAAAAGCTCCTATATTTTCAACAGCGAGTTCTTTATTTTTATGAAGATGTGCATTCCAGAAATTGACCTGTTTTTTGATTTCGATTTCGGCGTCAATAAGCGGAATGTTTTTTCTTTCGGAAACGAATTTTGCAAAATCGGTATTGCTGTTCTCATTGTCGGTACGGAAAGTAATTTCTTTTCCGGGCGGCAAAATGCTTTTCCCGTCTTTATCGACAACGGCATTGGTTTTTTTCAGACGAAAACTCCCGAAACCGGAAACAGCAACACTGCCATGTTTTTCGAGAAATTCGATAATGAGAGAAGAAAAATCCATATTGCCGCAAATTTATGTTTTTTGAGTGATTTAATCAAAAATAAAGAACTCACGGTTTAAAGGAATATTCATCAAAAATATTCTTCAAAAAAAAATTCCAGCGGTGTTTTTATAATTTCTATCTGAATTTCACACTCATTCCGAACATAAAATTAATTCCCGCCTGTGAAAAATAATACGGCGATTCATCGTAAACAAAACCATTGTTCAAATATTTTTTATTGAAAATATTGTTGAGCAGCAATTTAAAATCAATTTCAGCACGGTCGATATTCAGAGTATATTTTGCATTGAAATCGGTAAGAAAATAATCGCGCATTTTAAGTGTTTCATTGTTTGTATTGTCTAAAAACTGACTTCCTACATACTGATTCTGGATTCCTAAAACGAAATTTTTAGTTGGTGAAAAATTTACTGCCAAATTCCCCATGAAATTAGGCGAAAAAGAAATCGGTGTATTTCCAAGATTATCAATTCCCAAAACCTTTTCATTTTTAAAATCCATATTTTCGTTTTTGCTGAGGGTGAAATTTCCCGAAAGATTCCATTTTTCCGAAAGTTTTGCCAACGCTCCGACTTCAATTCCTGTTCTGTAACTTTTCCCGGAATTCACACGGATAAATTCACCCACATTATTTATTTGTCCATTTAAAACCAACTGATTCACATAGTTCATATAATAAAAATTTGCAGAAAACTGAATTTTCCCGAAAGATTTTTCAATTCCGGCTTCAAAATCGTGGAGCTTTTCCGGTTTCGTTTCAGGGTTTGCAAACAAATCATCGCGATTTGGTTCTCGGTGAGCAAGTGAATACGAAAGGAAAATTTTACCTGAATCAATTTTATAATTTGCCCCGATTTTCGGATTAAAAAACGACCAATTCTTATCCAGATTCATTCCCTCATCATCACCTTGCTGAATGATTTTTGTTTCATAATCGATGTTTCTCAATTGCAAATCACCAAAAAATTCAAAATCATTTAATTTCAAAATTGCTTTTGCAAATACCGAAAATTCCGTTTTCAAAGAATGGTTTCTGTAATATTCAAACTCATTGATTTGCGGATAAAAAACTCCCGTTACATTGCCAAAATGTTTCCCGTCGTATTGATTGGCAACTGCTCCGAAATTCAAATCCAGATTTTCAAACGTTCCGTAAAGCGTGGAAACAACGCCGTAAAAATCATTGTCGAGCCATTTTTTTCTGATGAAATCGGTTCTTTTGATTTCGTTCCCGTTTTCAAAAATATTCGGCAGATTGTATTTTGAAAATTTCGCGTCCTGCTTGTAATTTTCATAATATCCTTTTCCTTTGGTGTAATGAAGCGTGGTTTCGAGATTCCAATTTTCGCTGAAATTCTGATTCCATAATAATTGGTAATGATTTTGGCGGTAATTGTCGGTTTCGTTATCATAAAACCCGATAATATTTTCCCAATTTGCATCATAAATTGCTCCCGAATAATTGAATTTCGGGTTGGTTTCCCAAGTCGATTTATCAATTCCGTTCCATGCTTGATATGTTTTTTCTTTTCCGCCGAAAACCAACAATCGGAGTTTGGTTTTGTTTTCTTCAAAAAGTGCCGAAAAATTATACGAATCTAAATCGGAAAAAGCACGGTCAATATATCCGTCGGAATGAATTTTCGTATATCTTCCCATTAAAGAAAGTCGGTTTTTCCAAAATTTTCCGCTTCCTATTTCTGCGGAATATTTATAGGTATTGAAAGAACCATAAGAATTATCTGATTTTGCATAGAATTTCTCATCGGGATTATTTGAAATTACGTTTATACTCGCTCCGAAAGCGGAAACTCCATTGGAGGAAGTCCCAACTCCGCGCTGAATAACGATTTGTGAAGCAGAACTTGCCAAATCCGGAACATCTACGAAAAACGTTCCCTGACTTTCGGCATCGTTATAAGGAACGCCATTCATCATTACATTAATAGAATTTCCGCCGACTCCGCGAATTCGAAATCCTGTGTATCCTACTCCGTTTCCGGCATCGGAAGTTGAAACTACGGAAGTTTGATTTTTCAGCAAAATTGGTAAATCCTGCCCGAGATTTTTCTGTCCCAAATCTTTTTCCACATTAATGATTTCTTTGGAAAACGGCAATCTTTTTGTGAAACTGACACTTTCGATTTCGTAAGTTTTTAAAGTGTCTTTCGGTAAATTTTGTGCAAAACACAAAGAACTTACGCAAAGTCCTAAAATAAAAAATCCTTTCATTCTTTTAAATTTTAATTAAAAATTAATTGAATAAAAGGGGCGATTATTGATATGATAATGTATTAATTTGCTGACGTGCTGATTTTATGATATTTATAAATTACCTCAACACATTATCGTATTATCACATTACCGCATCGGCATTCCCTAAACAGCATTACCTGTTCTAGGTTCATTGGGTATAATCTCAGCTTTTCACAGCACCCCTTAAATTTCTGATGACAAAATTACGAATTTTTGAAACATATCATCTAAATTTTTTCAAAATATATTTCTAAAAATACTAAACAGAATAATAACGACTAAAACAATATAAATTGCTTTTTCACCGAAAAGAAATTTTCGGGTTTTAGGAAAACGCATTTTGACGGCTTCAAAATTAAAAACCAATCCTGCTAAAATATAAGGAATGAAAAAAATCAGCAACGGATTGTGTTGAAATGCTTTTACAAAGTTAAAATGCAGCAACTCATGAATCGCTCTCTGAGAACCGCAACCGGCGCAGTCTAAACCAGTCATAATTTTAAACGGACATTTTGGGAAAAAACTATAATCTGCTGGATTATATGAATAGTAAACGCTTCCCAAAATAAAAATGATGAGAACAAGTATCGTAAAAATTAATTTGTTTTTTATAAGTTTAAGATTGTGATGCGCCTAACAAAGCCATTCCGCCAAAAAATAAAAGATAAAGCACAACAATTACTGCACCTGAAATTGCAGAAATCAGCACCATCGTTTTGGCAGTTTGCGCAGCTTTATTGGCTCCATCTACATCACCTCTCGCAAATTTACTTTCCACACTTGCAGCATTCACAATCCCGATGATTCCCAAAGGAAGACAGCAGAGAACCGTTGCTAAAATAGATTCAACCAGCCAGTTTTTCGGCGGTTGTGCTCCTTGATTTTGATTTGTAATTTCCATTTTGTTAAAAAATTTCGATAAATTTATAAAAAATAGATTTACCATATCATATTTATTTTCATTCTAAATGACTTATCTCATATTTTCGCTAAAAAAATTCGTAATTTTGGACTTCAAAAATTTCATTAAAAAATATACCGGATATGACTTTTGATATTGATATGATCAAAAAAGTGTACGAACGCTATCCTGAACGTATTGCTGCAGCAAGAGTAGCTATAGGAAAACCGCTTACACTTTCAGAAAAAATTCTTTACACCCATCTTTGGAACGGCAACGCAAACCAATCTTATGAAAGAGGAAATTCCTATGTGGATTTTGCTCCGGATAGAGTTGCAATGCAGGACGCCACTGCACAAATGGCACTTTTGCAGTTTATGCAGGCAGGAAAATCCAAAGTCGCAGTTCCTTCAACTGCTCATGCAGATCACCTCATTCAGGCAAAAGTAGGCGCTGAAAAAGATTTGCAGGAATCCTTGAATAAAAATTCCGAAGTTTTCAATTTCCTAAGTTCGGTTTGCGATAAATACGGAATCGGATTTTGGAAACCGGGAGCAGGAATTATTCACCAAGTTGTTCTCGAAAATTATGCATTTCCGGGAGGAATGATGATTGGGACAGATTCTCACACCGTAAATGCAGGCGGATTGGGAATGGTGGCAATCGGAGTTGGTGGTGCAGATGCAGTAGATGTAATGGCAGGAATGGCGTGGGAACTGAAAATGCCGAAACTTATCGGAGTAAAACTCACCGGAAAAATGAGCGGCTGGACTTCAGCAAAAGATGTTATTTTAAAAGTTGCCGGAATTCTTACCGTAAAAGGAGGAACCGGCTGTATCGTAGAATATTTTGGCGAAGGCGCACAATCTCTTTCAGCAACCGGAAAAGGTACAATCTGTAATATGGGTGCGGAAATCGGCGCAACAACTTCCACTTTCGGCTATGATGATTCTATGAGAAGATATTTAGCCGCGACAGGAAGACAAGACGTAGTAGATGCTGCAGATAAAATTGCAGAACATTTGACAGGAGATGCCGAAGTTTATGCAAATCCTGAAAAATATTTCGACCAAATAATAGAAATCAATTTATCTGAATTAACGCCGCATCTCAACGGACCTTTCACTCCGGATTTAGCAACTCCTGTTGCAGAATTTCACGATAAAGCCGTTGTAAACAGTTGGCCAATTGAAGTAGAATGGGCATTAATCGGTTCTTGTACCAATTCTTCGTATGAAGATTTATCAAGAGCAGCTTCTATTGTGGAAGATGCTTTTGCTAAAGGAGTAAAACCAAAAGCGATTTTAGGAATTAACCCAGGTTCTGAACAGGTAAAATATACTGCGGAAAGAGACGGGTTTTTAGATTCTTTCAGAAAATTTGAAAATGCAAGAATTTTTACCAATGCTTGCGGACCGTGTATCGGACAATGGGATAGAGAAGGTGCTGAAAAAGAGCAGAAAAACTCCATTATTCATTCTTTCAACAGAAATTTTGCGAAAAGAGCAGACGGAAATCCGAACACTCACGCTTTTGTAGCATCGCCGGAAATGGTTGCAGCAGTGGCAATTTCAGGAAGATTAGATTTTAACCCGATTACCGATACTTTAACTAACGAAGCAGGAGAACAGATAAAATTAGACGAGCCGAAAGGTTTGGAACTTCCTACAAAAGGTTTTGATGTAGATGACAACGGTTATCAAGCTCCATCTGAAGATGGCTCAAAAGTTGTGGTAAACGTAAATCCGACTTCTGACCGGCTTCAATTACTGGAAGAATTTCCTGCATGGGACGGAGAAAATATTACCGGCGCTTTCGTTTTGATAAAAGCATTCGGGAAATGTACAACCGACCATATTTCTATGGCGGGACCTTGGTTGAAATATAGAGGACATCTCGATAATATATCAAACAACATGTTGATTGGCGCAGTGAATGCCTACAATATGGAAACCAACAAAGTGAAAAATCTTCTTACAGGTGGATATGGCGAAGTTCCTGCGGTACAAAGAGCATACAAAGCGGCACACATTTCAACAATTGTTGTAGGTGATGAAAATTACGGTGAAGGTTCTTCCAGAGAACACGCCGCAATGGAACCAAGACATTTGGGAGTGAGAGCGGTTTTGGTGAAATCTTTCGCAAGAATCCACGAAACGAATCTAAAAAAACAGGGAATGCTCGGTTTGACTTTTGCCGATAAAACAGACTACGATAAAATTCGTGAAGATGATGTAGTGAATTTCCTTGATTTGGATAAATTCAGCGTTGGGAAACCTTTAACCATAGAATTTGTACATTCTGACGAAACTAAAGATATTGTAATTACAAACCACACTTATAACGAACAGCAGATCGACTGGTTCAAAGCCGGTTCTGCACTGAATTTGATTAAGAAAATGGAGGCGAATTAAAAAAACTTTCGCTAAAAACAGAAACCGCTCAAGAAATTGGGTGGTTTTTATTTTCAATATCTATCAAATTCTTGTAACAAAAGCAAATTTTTGTTGTCTAATCATTTAGAATATTTTTTATGAAAATCAAAAACACGATTATAGTTTTATCGGTACTTTTTGCTCAGTTTTACTTTGCACAGGAAACACCCCAAAAAGAAACAATTAACGAGAAAAAGATTGACGAAGTAGTCATCACCAAAACCAAAAAAGCGGTAGAACAAAAAGCTGACAGAACAATTTTCGATTTTTCCGAGCAGCCGCAACTCAACAGTGGAAGCGTTTTGGAGGGAATCAAAAAACTTCCCGGTTTAGTTTCCACAGATATTGCAGGAATGATGTATCAAGGAAAAATATTGGCGGTTTATCTCAACGGAAGACCTTTGAATATTTCATCTAACGAACTGAATTCTTTTTTGGAAGGAATGCCCGCAAATTCGGTAGACAGAATCGAAGTCATCACACAACCCGGCGCAGAATTTCCTGCAACTTCTGGTGCGGCAATCATGAATATCATTACCAACAAAAACGCCAACAAATATTTAACAGCGACTTATACCGGAAATTACACCTTTACCAATTATGACAAATATAGAAGTCGTTTCAACAATTCTTTGAACTTGAATGCGCGAAACAAACATTTCGGCTGGCAATTGAATATCGGGCAAAATTATCGTGAAAGCATGATGAATAATAATCAGGATAATTTGATGCTGAGCAATACCGACAGATTTGGGCGTGGTTATTTTCTGAAATCGGGACTTACTTTCGATTTAGGTTTAGACCGGTTGTTGCTGAATTATGATATTTACCACAACAATAATGATAATTATACTTTAAGCAGCGGAAATGCAGATTTGCCGTATTATTCAGACCCGAACATTATTCGTGAAACTACATTTGATGCACGTGATGCTGCAAAAACCAATAATCTTCGGCAGGAAGCGGTTGCAACATATCAAAAAAGATTTGATGATAAAGCCAAAAAACTCGATTTTCAGTTTGGTTTTACTCATTCCGAAAGTAAATTCCGGCAGGATAATATTTTCCGAAATGTGTTGTATCTCAATCCAGATGAGTTGAAGGTATTTTCGGGTGGAAATGTTTTGGATAATGAATCGGTCATGAAAATTGCAAATTTCAAAATTGATTATTCGCAGCCGTTGAAAATTTTAGATGAGGGAAAAGTGAGTTTCGGCGGATTGTACGAAAAACAAAATTTCGATACCCAAAGCAGAAACATCACCAATTTAGAATACGAAAGACAAACTGCAGCTACTTATCTGGAATTTCAGGCAAAGTTTAAAAAATTCGATTTTATTTTAGGAACTCGTGCAGAAAACTACGATATTTCAGGCGTTACAAGATATTACGACAATAACGGTAATTTGGTGAAAGACGATTTAATTCCTTTCAACAAATTCAAATTATTTCCTAATGCAAGTATCCAATATAACTTTATGAAGCAGGTTTATTTTGCTTTGAATTACAACAAAAAAATTGAACTTCCGAGTATTTCCACGCTTAATCCGAACAATACTACTTTTGAAAGTCCGAACACTAAAATTACCGGAAATCCGAATTTACAGCCCACAATTTTTGATAATTTTGAAGCGAAAATTTCAGTATTCGATTACGCATTTGTAGGATATAATGTGAGTTCAGCCAAAAATCAGGTAGCGCAGATTGTACACAGAAACGGGAAAAATATGTACAACCAACAAATCAATATTTCTGAGATGAAAATTCATAATTTCAATATCGGAATTCCCATTCCGTATATGATTTTCAGCAAATCAATAAAGGAAATCATGACGTTTAATTTCAATCCCGACAAAATCAATTTCATGTATGTGTATGCAGGTTATATGAAGCACGATATTGACCAATTGAACAACAATGGTTTTTGGATTTTCAACATCATGACTCAAATCATTTTACCTAAAGACATAAAAATGATTGCAAATTACAACTATTTAACACCAAAAGCAGGTTACTTTTATTTCGTTGCAGAAAAACCATTTAACAACAGTTTTGACCTCACTTTATCTAAAAAATTTCTTGATGACCGATTGACGGTTTCCGTTTTCGGGAATGATATTTTCAACGGACAAAGTATGGCGGTTCGTTCTAACCCACCAATCGGAAGCAGCGTATTTCTCAGCAATAAATACGACTCCCGCAATTTTGGCGTTTCGGTAAATTATAAAATCCCTACCAAAAACAAACTTGCAAAAGAAGACCCGAATATTTTAAAATCTGAGAAAAAAGAAAATGGCGGAATGTTGCAACAAGGTCAGTAATTTTCACACGCTTCCCAAACTTTATCATTTTCAGGAACAGGTGCAACAAGTTCAATTTTTTCCTTTGTCACGGGGTGGGTAAATTCCAGTTTTCTGGCGTGAAGCGAAATTCCTCCGTCGGGATTTGAACGGGCAGAACCGTATTTCAAATCGCCTTTTATCGGAACTCCTGTTTTGGAAAGCTGCGCTCTTATTTGATGATGACGCCCGGTTTCCAAATCAATTTCCAAAAGTTGATAGTTGTCTAAAATTTTGATAACGTGATAAGTAAGAACTGCTTCTTTCGCTCCTTCTGTCGGTTTTGTAAAAACGGTAGCTTTGTTGGTTTTTTCGTTTTTTTTCAAATAATGCACCAATCGCTGACTTTGCGGAATCATCTCTTTTGCGACAATTGCCCAATATGTTTTTTTGATTTCGCGGTTTTTTACCATTTGCGTTAAACGTGAAAGTGCTTTGGAAGTTTTGGCATAAATTACCAAACCCGAAGTTGGGCGGTCAATTCTGTGAACCAAGCCGAGAAACACATTTCCTGGTTTATTATCTTTTGCTTTGATGAAATTTTTAAGGGAATCCAAAAGCGGTTCATCGCCGGTTTTATCACCTTGTACCAACTGTCCTGCTTTTTTGTTGATGACCAAAATATGGTTGTCTTCAAAAATAATTTGGGATTCGAGAGTTGATATTTGAGATTCCGGCATTGGTGAAAATTACAGTTCCCGAAATTACGGTAAAAAACAGAAAATTCTCAATCCTTCGGAAATTTTGAATACCTGAAGGATTGAGATGAAATTATTGATTCAGAAAATTCACAAGTTTGATAAGGTCTGCTTCCTGAGTGAGTTTTATTTTGTTGGTTTTGATAAAATCTTTAGCAGCATCTTTTTTATCGGCAGGAAATGCCAAGATAAGTTCCTCTGCTTTTTTCGGAATTCTGATAAAACTGTTTTCCGTTTGAATCATATAAACCGATTTTTGGGTTTCAAATCTTGCAGGAGTCCCCGAAATTAGAGAGTTCGGAGCAGGTGTTGCAGGATAAAATTTGGTAACAATCTTTTTCAGAAGCCGGTTTTTCCCTCCTGCCAATTCAAAAAAGTAACCCGTCAATTCATCAAAAGTATTCACCAAAACCAGTTTTTCTTTCGTTGCTTCAAAAGTAAATTTTGGGTAAGATTCTCCTTTCGGAATTTCATAAACATCAGCTCCGTTCAGAATCTCAATCGTATCCAAAAAAGTATTATAGCGAATCGAAACTGTATTGGGAGTATCACCTACTTTTGCAGGAATAAAATTCTTAGTGTAATAAGGAACTCCTTCAATATCAGAATATTTTATTTTCTCTTTACCGTTATTGATTTCATCAACCACTTTACTGAAACGGGCGGTTCTTGCTGCTTCAGTCAAACTGATTTGCTGTGCATACGAAAATACACCTGCAACCAATAATACGATACCAATTAGTTTTTTCATAATTTGATTATTTAATTAATTTTTTACAAAGATAGTTTAAAAACTATAGTTGATATATAAAAATCATTCCAAATTGTTATATTTTCTCATGAGATTTTCATAGAAGTTTTGCGGTAAAATCCATTTCAGCGGAACGCCGATTTTCTGCCCGAATTTTCCGAAATAATAATGTGCTTTCCACGATTTTTTTTCTAAAAGTTTTTCAATGTATTTTGCAACTTCTATTGGCTCATTTCCTTTATCAACATGGAAATTAATGAGCGAATATATTTTTTCAAAAGTTCTTTGATACGGCGCAGAAATTTTTGTTTTCACACGGTTTTCCGCAATATGGGTTTTAATATCGCCGAGATGAAGTGAGCAAACCTCAATTTTCCACGGCGAAACTTCATAGCGAATCGCTTCTGTTACTTTATCAAGCGCAGATTTCGATGCAGAATAAAATCCTCGGAAAGGAAGTCCCATTTCACTGCCGATACTCGAAATATTGATGATTTTTCCCGATTTCTGTTCACGCATTTTCGGCAAAACCGCATTCATCATTTGTACAGAACCAACTAGATTCAGATTAAATAATTTCAAAATTTCTTCCTGCGAAGAATCTTCTACAGAACCCACCATTCCCATTCCGGCGTTGTTGATGAGAATGTCGATTTTCGTTTCGTTTTTTAAAATTTCAGAAACGGCATTTTCGATTTGTGAAAGTTCTGTAATATCAACCGAAATCGATGTAAAGAATTCGGAATCAACAACTTTTCTACTGAATCCGTAAACTTTATGTCCTGATTTCCCGAAAAATTCAGCAAGGGTAAATCCGATTCCCGAAGAAGTTCCTGTGATGATGATTGTTTTCATTGGATTCAAGGTTTCAAGTTTCATGTTCCAAGTTTCATGTTGTTAATTTCGTATTTTGCACTTCGTATTTCGTACTTCAAATTATTACATTAAAAAAATCTTCCCAAAAATACGGATAAGATTTTTCTACCACATCAGGATTTTCGATATTGAGTTCTTTCATCAAACAAAACGGTGCAAAACTCATTGCCATTCTATGGTCATTATAGGTTTCTATCGAAATATTTTCATTCGGTTCGAAAAATTTTATTGATTTAATAGAGTCATCGGTAATTTCAGAAATACAGCCGATTTTGAACAACTCATTTTTCAACGCCGAAAGCCGGTCGGTTTCTTTAATTTTTAAAGTTGATAAACCTGTAATCTTAAAAGGAATTTTAAGTGCAGTTGCCGTTACACAAACGGTTTGTGCAATATCCGGATAAGCGTTCATGTTCAAACTCATTTTTTCGGGGAAAGTGAAATATTGTTCCGGCAAAAGTGAAATTTTATTTTCCGCACCTTCCGAAATGGTGTTTACTCCGAAAAAATCCCAATAAATTTCCTTTAAAACCGAATCACCCTGCAAAGAATTCTGCCGGAAATTTTTCAGATTAATACATTTTCTGCCGATTGCCGCCAAAGAATAAAAATAACCCGCAGAACTCCAATCGCTTTCTATTTTGTGGTTTAAAGTTTTTTCCCTTCGGTCAAGATACGCTTCGCTTGATTCAAGTTTAAAGTTTTTTCTTGGTTCTCGGTTCTCGGTTCTCGGTGTTTGAATGTTAATCACATTTTCGGAAAATTCGTAATCAATTCCTATTTCGTTTAATAGTTGCAAAGTCATTTCCAGATAAGGTTTTGAAGTGATTTCGCCGATAAGTTCGATACTTAAACCGTTTTCTAATTTCGCTCCAATTAACAGCAGTGAAGAAATAAATTGCGAAGAAATATCTGCCGGAATTTTCACCGAGTTTTTTTCGAGTTTTTTTCCTGTGATTTTCAATGGGGGAAAACCGTCTTTTTCTGTATATTCAATTTCTGCACCTAAACTTCTTAAAGCATCAACCAACGGTTTTATCGGTCTTTGTTTCATTCTTTCCGAACCGGTGAGAATTGTTTTTCTGTTTTCAAAAACCGAAAAATAAGAAGCCAAAAAACGCATTGCAGTTCCTGCATGATGAATGTCGATAATTTCTTCGTTGCTGTCTAAAGCAGTTTGCAAAAGCTGTGTATCCTGCGAATCGGAAAGATTGCGGATTTCAATATTCCCAAACAACTTCCGCAAAATCAACAAACGATTCGAAATGCTTTTCGAACCGCCGATTTCTATGGTTTTATTACCAATAAGTATTGATTTTTTTAGGAGCATATTTTTGTTGGAAGATGAAAGATGGAAGATGGAAGAGAACACAATTTTGTAACTTCCCGCTTCAAACTTCCTGCTCCCTTCTTATTTCAATTTCTCATTATTCTGATGCCTGTCAAAATCCCGCTCTGTTTTCTTTTTCATTTTCTTGTCGAAAGCACTTTGTAAATCTGTTCCGGTTTGGTTGGCTAAACATAAAGTAACAAACAGAACATCGGCTAATTCTTCGCCCAAATCTTTTGTTTTATCAGATTCTTTTTCGCTTTGTTCGCCGTATCTTCTTGCAATAATTCTCGCAACTTCACCTACTTCTTCTGTCAGCATTGCCATATTCGTTAATTCGTTGAAATAACGCACACCAATGGCTTTTATCCATTCATCGACTTGGTTTTGGAGCGTAACAATTTCCATATTATTGATAAGCTCCGATTGTCGGATTAGGTGTTCTTGGTTTTCCTAAGATATCGAAAAGAACTGTTCCTGCTACTGTTGCATCGCCTTTTCCTTTCGCAGGAGAATCGTCTTTCACTCTTAAATTCATTTTATGGGTAAAATAATTCTGAAATTTCGGGTCTTGATTTTTTATAGAATTTGAAACAGTATCGAGGTTGTAATTGGAACCAGAACCATATTTTACTAATGAATTTTGAAAGATATAATTAAAAGTTTGTCCGGTTATCGGTTCGAAAATCACAGAATTGTTTTCATTTCCGTAAACGATAGAATTTCTTATGTTCAAAGTTAATGCACCGTTTTCGGTTTCTCCATTTTCATTTGTCCATTCATTGGTGGCATAAATTCCCAATGCAGACATTGAAGGGTTCATTTCCCAATAATTGGCTATAGTAGAATGGATAATATTATAAGTTCCACCTCCGAAAATTCCGAAATCTGCTTCACCGCAATTATTCATCACCATATTTTTTGCGGTAATAACAGAAGCGACGGCAAAAATCCCAAATTCCTGATGAGTGTGAATAATTGAGTTGTCTATAGTTGCAGTTGCGTGATTCAGTTCTAAAGCGCGTGTTCCACCGAAAACCTTCCCGTAATTCATGGCTAAAAGCGAATTGGGCTCAAAATAAATTCCGTTCCAGTTTTTCGGAATGGTATCGTATCTCGTATCGTTTCTGTCACCGCGAAAAACGACTTCATTTCCTAAACTTCCGTTCACGTTCAGCGATGCGTTTTTAGAAATTTTCAGTCCGCTGTTTTTATGAAAATAAACCTTTGTTCCGGATTGAATGTTCAGCGATTTTCCTTCCGCCAAAGTTAAATCCCCAAAAATAATTTTTGCTTTTTCGTTTGTCCAATTAGTATTATCGGTCAACACATTCGGATTGGTATCGGTTTGGATAAAAAACTCCGCATCTTGCACTACAGAAAATAATGTAACATGCTGATTTCCTGCAGGTGTCTGAAAATCAATTCTGTCTTCAGCAATTGCTTCTGGTGCATTTGCAATCGGGGCAATTTCCACAAAAATATAAAGACTGTCGTTTCTTCTTAATGGTACGTTGTTGAAATCTGTTCCTGCTTTTCCGTCAACATTGATTCTGTACAAAGATGCAGCACCACTTTGCAAAGAAATTTTCGGAATCAGAATGTCTTTATCTTCGGTATTATACACTTTCACGGCATACGTTTCTGAGCGAACCTGATTGTAAACCGTGTCGCAGAAAACCGTATCGGCAGAAAACCTAAGAAGTTGAGATGCTGTATCAAACTGAATATCATCTCTATTACAGCCGATTACCGCTAAAAGAAACCAAAAAGAAAATCCGAATATGAGTTTAAAATTTTTCATTTATATAATTATATGATAGAGGTTTCAAATTTAATTAAAATTGTTGAACGGTGAAATTTTAAAATTATTCAAAATGCTATTTGCGGATTAAAAAAATATTACTACTTTTGCGGTCTAAAATTTAGCAGAGAAATATCCATTACTATTTCAGACGCAAAAACTTTAATTTATTAAAATTTTTATTATGAAAAACGGAATCCACCCGGAAAATTATCGACTTGTTGTTTTCAAAGATATGAGTAACGAAGATATGTTCCTTTGCAAATCTACCGCAGAAACTAGAGATACCATAGAGTTTGAAGGCGAAACTTATCCATTAATAAAAATGGAAATCTCTTCAACTTCTCACCCTTTCTACACCGGAAAAACCAAATTGGTTGACACTGCAGGTAGAGTTGATAAATTCATGAATAAGTACAAAAAATTCTCAAAATAATTTTTTGAGTTAAACAATATTTAGAGCCATTCGATTTTCGGATGGCTTTTTTATTTGTACTTTTGTTAACCTTAAACTTTAACCCTTGAACTAAAAAATATGCAGCTCGTTTTTTCAGATGCACAATATTGGGAAGATTTTCTTCCGCTCACTTTTACAAAACCCATTGCAGAAATGCGTTGTGGAATTCTCACCTTTTCCGAAAGATGGCAGAAATTGCTGGAAACAACAGAAATTTCTTATCTCACCGAAGATTATCTTCAAGAAAAATTCTTGAAACCCGAAAAAAAAGAAAGTATTTTCATTGTGCCAAATTTCCTTCCGAATGAAAATATTTTGCAGCAGATAAAAGATTTGAAACAAGGTGAAGCGTTGGTTTACGAAAACGAACTTCTCGCGGCAAAAGTAAATATGGAAAACTTCTCACTGAACCAAATTGAGAAAATGACCGATATTCATGACGAAATCTTGTTTTTCAAACAGCCAACAGATTTGTTTTCTTTCAATGAAAAAGCCATTAATTTTGATTTTGAATTGTTAACTAAAAACAGAAAATCTCAAGAACTTTCTGCAACTAACGGATTTTTGGGCGACAAAAAAGATTTGTTTATTGAAGAAGGTGCGCAAATAGAATATTCAACACTGAATACCAAAACAGGGAAAATCTATATCGGGAAAAATGCCGAAGTAATGGAAGGTTGTAACCTTCGCGGTCCGATTGCTTTATGCGAAGAATCGAAGTTTAATCTGGGTGCCAAAATTTATGGTGCAACTACAATCGGTCCGCACTCAAAAGTTGGAGGCGAAGTAAACAATATTGTGATTTTCGGATATTCTAATAAAGGACACGACGGTTTTCTGGGGAATTCGGTTGTCGGTGAATGGTGCAATCTCGGTGCAGATACCAATTCTTCGAATCTTAAAAACAATTACGCTTCTGTAAAATTGTGGAATTATAGAGCGAAAAAATTCATCGATACCGGATTACAATTTGCCGGTTTAATTATGGGCGATCATTCTAAAACAGCGATTAATACCCAACTGAATACCGGAACTGTTGTAGGAATTGCTGCCAATATTTTCAAAAGCGGATTTCCACCGAATCTGGTTGAAAATTTCAGCTGGGGTGGAATGAAAAGTGATGCAAAATTCACTCTTTCAAAAGCGTATGAAGTTGCCGAAAAAGCAATGGAAAGACGAAAAATAGCATTATCTGAAACCGATAAAAATATCCTGAAATATATTTTTGAGAATTATTGATGCATCACTCTTAATGGAAAAACATGAGTTTCATTCAATATTAAATTCCGGAAAAGTTATAGTGAAAACAATAAAAAAAAATTCCTGACCGAAGAATCTGTCAGGAATTGATATTATGTTTTTCAACTTTTATTTCGCAGCTGGTGCGTTTTCAGTTTTCGGCTCCTGATTTTGCGGAGCGAGTAAATCGTTTTGCAAATGAGCTTCTGGTGCAACTTCTGGTGCTTTCAATCCCGTTAATTTATCAAGTATGGTTACAATTTCTTGGTCGCCTAAGTTGTAGAAAAATCTGCTTGCAATTTTACCATCTTTATCAATGAGAATGAATGATGGCATTTTGAAACCGAAAATCCCGAAATCTTTCGCAACCTGAGAACTCATTCCTCCTTCTCCGTAAACATTGGTTGCGGTAATTCCTTTCATCATCGCATTGCTTGTTTTGATAAATTGTTCTTTGGTATCGTCTAAATTCACCAACGCAAAATCCATTTTAGATTTGTAAAAATTAACCACTTCTTTCAGTACAGGTACGGTTGCTTCTGCAATATACGGATTCCACGAAGTGTAGAACATCAGCATCGTTGGTTTGTCTTTTTTGTCAAAAAGTTTTGCTGCACTTCCATCTTGTTTGATGAGTTTTGATGATGGAGCGGCTTCACCGATTTTAGGTCCAGAAATCACGAAAAGTACTTTTTCAATATCACTTCTTATACCGCTGTCTTTAATGTTATTTTTGATTAGTGTATTGATTTTGGTGACATTTTCAGTTGTAATTCCGGGTTGTATTTCGCTGCTTGACAATACGAACGCCAGCAAATAATCTTTAGCAAGTTGCGACATGTCTTTTTGGGTACCCAAAAATTCTGCGAAAAGTTCTGATGTGAGTTTCTTACTATCTTTGTTATTGGCTTGTGCAAAATTTCGGAATCCTGCATCTAATTTTCCTAAAAGATAATTTCTATAAATAGGTTGGTTTTTCAACATCCTATTTTCATCGGTTTTAAATTTTTCTTCTGCTGCTGTAAAATTCTTTGAAATCTTGAAGTTCGGATTGTTCATCATTGTTGCATGCGACATTTCATACTGCGACATTAAGCTAAGAATGCTTGAATTGATTTCATCTTTTTTCCATTGAACGGCATCGCTGTCTGCAGATGTTTTTTTAGCAATAGCATCAATATTTTTGGTAAAGTCTGCCACAATTTTTTCCATATCTTTTACGAATCCTGTTTCATCTTTTGTCATCATTTCCTGCACGTTGAGTTTTGAAGCATATTCCTGAATAGATTTTTGTGTTTCAAGTAAAAAATCGTTGTTATTTTTGGCATCTCCTGTAATGGTATATTTTTCGGGAAAATTCATTGCCTGTCCCGAAATATTGAGTTTCTGCCCTGCTTTCAGATAAAGCATTGCTTGTTTCCCTGCATAAGACATGATATAAACTCCGTCTTTAGGTGCGTCAAAATTTCCGTTAAAACTACCTTTTTCATCAACACCTACATTCATCAGCGGAAGTGTAGCTACTCCTGAAGCTTCGATAAACTCTATTCTTTCTAATGGCGAACTCCCTGCAAAATTACCGGTAACTTCTACTTTCTTTGAACACGAAACTGCCAAAACAGCCACGAAGATTCCTAAAAAATATGATTTCATAATTGTAAATAAATTTTGTGCAAAAATAGTTCATTCTTTCAAAATTACATCATAAATTTAGATTTTATCAATAATTTAACAAATGAGATTCTGCGTTTATCTTGTCCGTTTTCCTTACCTTTGAATATGAATTATATTGAAGCGCTGCAAAAAAGATATTCCGTAAAAAAATTTAATAAAGAGAAAACAATTCCTGAGGAAATCCTTAAAAATATCTTGGAAGCTGGGAAACTTTCTGCGAGTTCGCTCGGTTTGCAGCCGTATAAAATTTTTGTTGTGGAATCCGAAGAAATAAAGCAAAAACTGATTCCTGTGTTTTACAATCCCTCTCAAATTTCTACCTGTTCCCATCTTATTGTTTTGGTTTCTAAAAAAAATATTGAAGACCAATATATTGACGGATATTTCAGACACATTACGGAACTTCGGGAAATTCCTGCTGAAAATCTCGGTGCTTTCCGAAAAAATATTGATCAATATATTTCTGAAAAAGATAAGAATTCTGTGATGCAATGGAGTGAGAAACAAGCATATCTCGTTCTGAGTAATCTGATGTTTGCCGCTGCTTTGGAAAATGTGGATACTTGTCCGATGGAAGGTTTTAAACAGGAAATCATCGACAAACTCCTAAATCTCGATACCGAAAACGAAAAAGTTTCAGTAACTTTAGCATTGGGTTATCGTGCAGAAGATGATGTTTTTCAGAATATGAAAAAAGTGAGAAAACCTGATGAGAAATTGTTTAAGTTTTTGTAGTTTTAAAAACTGTTCCAAACAAATTATACAATAAATAAAAAACCTTAACTTCGGTCTTATTAATTCAACTTTATATAAATAATGATAAAATCAGACGTTCTCGTAATCGGTTCAGGAATTTCCGGACTTTCGTATGCCATTAAAATTTCCGAAAAAATGCCCGATGCAAAAATCATTATCGTTACAAAAGCCGATGAAGATGAGAGTAATACCAAATATGCACAAGGCGGACTCGCTGTTGTTACAGATTTTGACAAAGACAATTTCCAAAAACATATCGACGATACAATGAGAGCCGGAGACGGCGAAAACAATCTGGAAGTCGTGAAAATGGTTATCGAAGAAGGTCCTCATCGTTTTCGGGAACTCGTCGATTGGGGAACTCATTTCGATATGGAAAACGACAGCAATTTCAAACTCGGAAGAGAGGGAGGACATACCGAAAACCGCATCGTTCATCACAAAGACATTACCGGAGCAGAAATAGAACGTGCTTTACTCGCCACTGTAAACAAGTCAAAGAATATCGAAATAATGGCACATCATTATGTAATCGACCTTATTACGCAGCATCACGTTCCGGGAAAAACTTTTGACGAAAACAAAATCAACTGTTACGGAGCGTACATTCTAGACGAAAAAAATAAAGAAATAAAAAAAATCACGGCAAAAATTACGCTCGTTGCAACGGGAGGAGCAGGTCATGTTTACAAAAACACAACCAATCCGATTATCGCAACAGGAGACGGAATTGCCTTTGTTCATCGTGCAAGAGGAAAGGTTTCCAATATGCAGTATTATCAGTTTCATCCGACTGCTTTGTTCTCGAAAAGAGACGGAATGCTGTTTCTGATTTCAGAAGCTGTTCGTGGAGATGGTGCAAAATTGCGAACAAAAGACGGTGGAAAATTTATGCAGAAATACGATGAACGCGAAGAACTCGCTTCCCGCGATATTGTTGCAAGAGCCATCGACAACGAACTGAAAATTTCGGGTGATGAATATGTCGGCTTAGATTGCAGGGATATGAACCGCGAAAAATTTATTGAACATTTCCCGAATATTTATAGAAAATGTATTGATGAGGGAATTGACCCTTTCAAACAACTGATTCCCGTAGTTCCGGCGTGTCATTATTTGATGGGCGGAATTGAAGTGGATATGGACGGACAGAGTTCCATCAAAAATCTTTTCGCAGTCGGCGAATGCACCAATTCCGGATTGCATGGAGCGAACCGTTTAGCATCAAACTCTCTATTGGAAGGTTTGGTTTTCGGGCATAATGCGGCGATGAAATCCGTAGAACTGTTACAGGAAAACAACTTCAATTTCGATGATTTAAAAGCCGTTCCCGAATGGAACGAAGAAGGAATGAAAGTAATGGAAGAAAAAGTGATGATTACCTATTTCCGCAAACAATTACAAGAAATGATGAGCGATTTGGTAGGAATTGTACGAAGCAATGACCGCCTTGCTTTGGCTCAGAAAAAGCAGCGTGAAATCTATGAAGCCGTAACCGAACTCTACAGTTATTCCAAACTTTCACCTGAACTTTCAGAACTGAGAAATCTCGTAAATGTTTCTTACCTCATCATCAAACATTCTCTGAAAATGAAAGAGAATAAAGGAGCATTTTATAATAAGGATTTAGATAAATAATTCAAACATTTAATTTATGAAACGACCAATCTACGCAAACGATAAAGCCCTGAAACAATTTATAAAATCTGCATTAGAAGAAGATTTGGGAAACGGCGATCATTCCACGCTTTCCACTATACCGAAAGATTTAGTTCAAAGTGCGAAACTCTTGGTAAAAGAAGACTGCATTTTGGCAGGAGTAGAACTCGCCGAAATTATCTTTAAAACCTTTGATAAAAATTTCAAAATCGAGATTTTTATTAAAGACGGAGAATCTGCTAAAAAAGGTAATGTTGCATTTATCGTAACCGGAAAAGCACAATCTATTCTTCAAACTGAAAGATTAGTTTTGAACTGTATGCAGAGAATGAGCGGAATTGCAACAATGACGCACGATTGGGATTCCCGATTGGTGGGAACAAAAACCAAACTTCTTGATACACGAAAAACTACCCCAAATTTCAGAATCTGTGAAAAATGGGCAGTAGCAATCGGAGGTGGAACCAATCACAGATACGGACTTTATGATATGATAATGCTGAAAGACAACCACATCGATTACAACGGAAGCATTACCAATGCCGTAAAAATGGCGAAAGATTATATCAAAAAAAATAAACTGAAACTGAAAATTGAAGTGGAAACGAGAAATTTAGCCGAAGTGGAAGAAGCCGTAAAAACAGGTGCAGACAGAATTATGCTCGATAATATGGAAATTCCCGAAATGAAAAAAGCAGTAGAAATCATCGCGGGTAAAGCCGAAACAGAAGCATCGGGAGGAATTACCAGAGAAGTCCTGAAAGACGTTGCAAGTACCGGTGTAGATTATATTTCAGCAGGAGCATTGACACACTCCGTAAAAAATATCGATTTGAGTTTGAAAGCCATAAAAGAATAAACCACACTTTTATTTATAACTCAAAGTCCCGATAATCATCGGGATTTTTTTATCTTTGCTCATCACAAAAAATTTAATTATGGACTTTTTCAACATTTTTCGAAACGCTCACAAAGGTTTTGCCTATCTCGAACTTTTGTTAGTTGCCATTTTCCTGATTTTGTTATTCGTAACATTGTTCCGTAGAACGATTTCTAAAACTTTCAGAAAAGTAACGATGTTTACAATGATATTTTTCCACATTCAATTTTTAGTGGGAGTTGTTTTATTATTCGTTTTTTCACCGGGCTTCAAAGCAGCACTGGATTCAGGAAATTTAATGAAAGATGAATACAGCCGTCAAACATTTGTAGAACACCCTTTCTCAATGCTTGTTGCTGCAATCTTAATGACTATTATTAACAGAAAACTGAAAACCACCGACAAAATTTCAGTTCCTTTAGTTTGTCTCTCTTTGGTTGCTGTTGCACTTTTTGCTTTCGCATTTCCTTGGGCAAAAGTTTTCGGAGCGTAGAATAAAGTTGAGATTAAAGTTGGGAAACTTCTATCTCTCAACTTCCATCTTCCATCAATAATAAATCTTCAATTATAATGAAAGTCGCAGTTGTAGGTGCAACCGGAATGGTTGGACAAGTTATGCTGAAAGTTTTGGAGGAAAGAAATTTCCCGATTACCGAACTTATTCCCGTTGCTTCCGAAAAATCGATGGGAAAAAAAATCTCTTTTAAAGAGCAAGAATACGAAATCATTTCGATGCAATCGGCAATTGAAATGAAACCCCAAATCGCAATTTTTTCCGCAGGAGGAACAACCTCTTTGGAATTTGCCCCGAAATTTGCCGAAAACGGAACTTTCGTTATCGACAATTCTTCTGCGTGGAGAATGCACCCCGATAAAAAATTAGTCGTTCCCGAAATAAACGCCAATGTTTTGACGAAAGACGATAAAATCATCGCAAATCCGAATTGCTCTACGATTCAATTGGTAATGGTTCTGAATCCGCTGCACAAAAAATACGGCTTGAAAAGAGTTGTCATTTCCACTTATCAATCGGTTACAGGAACAGGAAAAGCTGCGGTTGATCAACTCAATTCAGAAATTGAAAACACAGTAATCCCGAATTCTAAAAATGCAGATAAAGTTTATCCTTATGAAATCTTCAAAAATGCACTTCCGCAATGCGATGTTTTTTCCGATGACGATTACACCAAAGAAGAACTGAAACTGATGAAAGAACCGAAAAAAATTATGGGTGATGATTCCTTTAATTTATCGGCAACTGCTGTTCGAGTTCCTGTTCAAGGCGGTCATTCCGAAAGTGTGAATATCGAATTTTTAAACGATTTTGATTTAGATGAGGTCAAAAAAATTCTTTCCGAAACACCGGGAATTATTGTGCAAGACGATGTTCAGAATAAAATTTATCCTATGCCGCTTTATTCCGAAGGTAAAGACGAGGTTTTTGTCGGAAGAATCCGCCGGGATCTTTCTCAGCCGAAAACGCTGAATTGCTGGATTGTCGCCGATAACCTGCGAAAAGGAGCCGCAACAAACGCCATTCAAATCGCGGAATATTTGGTTGAAAACAAATTAATTTAAATGCTCACTTAGTGAGCATTTTTTTATCATTAGAAACATCAAACAATTTATATAAAATAAACAAAACAATAATGTCAGAAATCACAAAGTCTTCAAAAGCCAATTTTGCATTCCAGCGAAACATCGCAATTGTCGGGATTTTGCTTTTCGTTGCGAAACTTATCGCGTGGAGATTGACCAATTCCGATGCGGTTTTTTCCGATGCAATGGAAAGCATTGTGAATATCATTGCGGCTTTTATGGGATTGTATTCGCTGTATCTCGCTGCAAAACCGAAAGACGAAGACCATCCATACGGACACGGAAAAGTGGAATTTGTAACGTCAGGAATTGAAGGTGCGCTGATTATTTTCGCCGGAATCGTCATCATTGCAGAATCCGCAGATTCTCTTTTGCACGGCAATGTTCTCAAAAAATTAGATTGGGGAATCCTCATCATTGCAGCAACGGCGGGAATTAACTATTTAATGGGTTACATTTCCCATAAAAAAGGAGTGAAAGAAAATTCGCTGGTTTTGCAGAGTTCCGGGAAACATTTACAGAGCGACACCATCACAACTTTGGGCGTTATCATCAGTTTGATTTTGGTAAATCTCACGAAAATTTATTGGCTCGATGCAGCTGTAGCATTGCTTTTCGGAGGATATATTATTTTTATCGGCTACAAAATCATCAGAAAATCGCTGAGCGGAATTATGGACGAAGCCGACCCAGAAATGCTGAACAAACTTGCAGAATTTCTCAACCAAAACCGAAAACCAGAATGGATAGACATTCACAATATGAAAATACAGCAATTCGGGAGCAGATTGCATATTGATGCACATTTGACACTTCCTTATTATTTTGAGCTGAGAAAAGCCCACAACGAAATGGAAGAAGTGGTAAAGCTGATTGCAAAAAATACAGAACGAAGCATAGAATTTAATTTTCATATGGACGATTGCAAACCGAATTCCTGTGAAATCTGCCAGATTTTCGATTGTCCGGTTCGGGAATTTCCGTTTGTAAAAAAATTAGATTGGACGGCTGAAAATATTGTAAAAGAAGATAAACATTCGGTATAATTTCACTGCTTTCTGCTTCTATCTTCCATCTTCTGTCTGTAGTAAAACATTGGAATAATCAACAGTAAAACCAGTGGCTGAATCACAAATCTCCGCATATAAAAAGAGAATAGATATCCGATTTCAAATCTTGTGGAAATACAATACAAGTAAATCGGAAAAGTAATAACAAAAACAATCAGTATCAAAACAGCAGCTTGAACCGTTCTGTCTTTTTTCCGGAAAATAAAGTGAACGGCAATCACCGAAAAAATCAAATTAAGCAAAAAACGGAAAAGATAATTCAGAATTAATTTTCCCCATTCAAAATCAGGAAAAGTATAGTGCGCATAAGCTTTTCGGAAATAATCCAGAAAAGGGTCATAGAAAATATGGTCTTCTAAAACCCGCACCGCAACTAACCCAGAAATTGCCAAAATAACAATCAGCCAATTAAGCGTTTTCATGATCAGGATTTTTTAATGCAAAATATTTAATCCAAATCAGCCACAGCAAAACTACACTTCCGTAGATAATCGCCGGAAAAAAATAATCGTGCACAATCTTGCTGTATTTGGGATATTCCACATAAATAATATTAAGTCCGGCTATTCTGAAAATATTGATTATGAAAAGGAAAATGACACTCAATCCTGAAAAAACAAAGGTTTTAACTCCTTTAAAAAAAGCAAAAACAAAAGCCAAAAAAAGAATGATAACCGAAATTGCATTGCAACCTTCAACCATTCTTGTATGTCCTTCACCGGAAATCACAAACAAACTAGAGTCCATTTTTGGTAAATCCTGCAGATAACTTTTGTAGCCGAAAATGTTCTGCACATCGGTAACTCTTTCTGCAACCCATTGCGAAATTGGGTCAAGTCCGGTATTTTTGTATCCGTTCAAATAAAACTGATAAAACAAAACCAGCGCAACATAAATCAAAATGAAACGCAGCAAGATTTTCAGAACTGGTTTGAAATCGTATAACATTACTGCAAATATAATGTTTTAAAAGCATTCTTTATTTCACTATCTTTGTAAAAGTATGGACATTGAAAACGCACAGGTTTTTTTTGAGTATTTTTTAGGAACTTCGGCTGAAGATTTTTCTGCATTGCCACAAAGCGGTTCTTCGCGCAAAAATTTCGTGGGGAAAAGCGGTGATAAAAAATACATCATCACCTTCAATGAAAATCTTATCGAAAACGAAAGTTTCTTTTATTTTTCCCGAATTTTTTCTGAATTAAATCTGAACACCCCGAAAGTTTTAAAAATTTCCGATGACCACAAAATCTATATTCAGGAATTTCTCGGCGACCATACTTTATCCGAAATCATTACAAAAAACGGACTTACTCCCGAAACTGAAATTTTGGTAAAAAGAACGCTTCAAAAACTTTTTGAGCTGCAAACTAAAACTGAAAACCAAATAGATTATTCCAATACTTTTGAATATGAAACTTATGACGAACTGCCCATAAAAAGCGATTTGTTCTATTTCAAAAACTTCATTGCCGATGTTTTAGAACTCCCCTATCAAAAAACCGCATTGCTGAAAGAATTTAAAGTATTAACACAAAAAATAGAAAACCTGAAACCGAAAGCATTGATGATTCGGGATTTTCAGGCGAGAAATATCATGGTGAATGATGACGGCGAAGTCTTTTTCATCGATTATCAATCTGCAATGAAAGGACCGTTGATGTATGATGTGGTTTCGTTTCTTTTTCAGGCAAAAGCCAATTTTCCGGAAGATTTTAAAAACAAAATGCTCAATGAATATTTCTCATTATGGAAAGATGAAGAAAAAATTCACCAGCTGAGACTTTCATTAAAGCCGATTCAGTTAATCCGCTTTATGCAGGTTTTGGGAGCGTACGGTTTTCGAGGGCTGGTTCAGAAAAAACAGCATTTTATCGAAAATATTGAGAAAGGAGTTGAAAATCTTTTCACCTTTTCAGAAAATTGGACAGGAATGAAAAGCTTCCCCGAACTAAAAAAACTTATCTTAAATCTGAACACCAAAGAAACAAAAGAAAAAATTAAAAAAATGATTGTTTAAATTTATAAAATGAGCTTAACTATAGAAATACACAGTTTTTCGTACAAAAAAGGAGGAATCCCGAAAGACAACAGCGGAAACGGAGGCGGTTTTTGTTTTGACTGCAGAGGAATTTTAAATCCCGGCAGAATTGATGAATACAAACCACAAACCGGAAATGACATTGCTGTACAGGAATTTTTGGAAACAAAAACCGAAATGCCTAAATTTTTGGATTTGGTGAAAAATATTATCTCTATCAATATTGATAATTATCTGGAGCGTGGTTTCGAGCATCTGCAAATCAATTTCGGCTGTACCGGCGGACAACACCGCTCTGTATATTCGGCGATAAAAATTGCAGGATTTATCAAAGAAAAATATCCGCAGACAGAAGTAATCATCACCCACGACGAACAACCGCAACTGAATTTAATTAATAATTAAAAATGAGTAAATAATATATATGATTTTTGTGAAATTTATTAATCGCTAATTATTCATTATTAATTTCAACCTATGAAAGCACTTATTTTTGCAGCAGGAAAAGGAACGCGATTAGCTCCTTTTACGGATCATCACCCGAAAGCTTTGGCTTTGGTAAACGGCATTCCGCTGCTCGAAAGAAATATAAAATACCTGAAAAGTTTCGGGATTAATGATTTCGTGATTAATGTTCATCATTTCGGAGTGCAGATTATAGATTTTTTAAACAAAAACGACAATTTCAATTCGAATATTGAGATTTCAGATGAACATGCAGAATTGCTGGAAACCGGCGGCGGTTTGGTTTTCGCAAGAAAATTTCTCGATTTCGATGAAGATTTCCTCATTATGAATGCCGATATTTTAACCAATCTCGATTTAAATTTTTTCGTTAAATATCATTTGGAGAAAAAAGATTTTGCTACTTTAGCAGTATCCGACAGAGAAAGTTCTCGCAAACTTTTGTTCGATGTGAAAATGATTTTGAAAGGTTGGCTGAATGTACAAACCGGAGAGCAACGATTGGCAGAATTTAACAAAGGATTCAAGCCATTGGCTTTCAGTGGAATACATTGTATAAACCCCTCTATTTTTAAAAAAATAAAGAGAACGGGGAAATTTTCTATTATGGAAGAATATCTTGATTTGATGAGTACCGAAAAAATACACGGATATGAACATTCCGCAGATTTGATTGATGTAGGAAAACCCGAATCAATCGCAGAAGCAGAAAAAATTTTCAAATAAAAAACGATGGAAAAAATACGCAGAGGGAAAGGAATTACAGAAAATACCGTTGGAAACGAGCAGGAAATTGACCAGAAAGTTAAAAACTCTTTTGACGAAAAAACCTGGGACGAAACCATTACCAAAGATAGTTGGATGGTGTTCAAAGTCATGTCAGAATTTGTAGATGGTTATGAGCGGCTGGCAAAAATTGGTCCCTGTGTTTCGATTTTCGGTTCGGCGCGTTTAAAAGAAACTGATGCCTATTATCAAATGGCAGTAGATATTGCCGAGAAAATTACCGAAATCGGTTTCGGAGTGATTACAGGAGGCGGTCCCGGAATTATGGAAGCAGGAAACCGGGGAGCAAGAAAAGGAGCGGGAAAATCTATCGGTTTGAATATAGAACTCCCATTTGAACAGCATTTTAATCCGTATATCGATAAAAAGTACAGCATGGATTTCGATTATTTTTTCGTGCGCAAAGTGATGTTTGTAAAATATTCTCAGGGATTTATCGTAATGCCGGGAGGTTTTGGTACTTTAGATGAACTGATGGAAGCAATAACACTGATTCAGACTTATAAAATAGGAAAATTCCCGATTGTTTTGGTGGGTTCTGAATTTTGGAGCGGACTTTTAGACTGGTTTAAAACTACACTTCTGAAAAACGGAATGATTGCCGAACATGATCTTAATCTGTACAGAATTGTAGATACAGCAGAAGATGCAGTAGCACACATCAAAGCGTTTTACGATAAATACACGGTAAACGTAAACTTTTAATTGGCATATAATTTGACCTTAAAATTTTAAAAATAACAGAAATGAAAAAGTTTTTATATATCACAGGATTTTTTGCTTTGCTTGCAATGATGGGATTTTCTGATGCAGATTTCTATTCATCAATGACCAAGGTAGATTATGTAGAAGGAAGTAAAACACTGAAATTTACTACCAAAATGAACACAGCACATATTGCAGAAGCAATAAAAATTAATGCGAATACCGCAGGTTTTGAAGCAGAAGTAAAAAAATATGTGAACAACAATTTCGATGTCTTTATTAACGGAAGTTCCCGGTCATTAACCTTCACCGGAAGTCAGATAAACGGTGAATCTGTTTGGGTTTATTTTGAAGCCAGCGGTGTTTCTGACATCAGTACTATTAAGATTAAAAATACGATTTTGTTAGGAGCTTTTCCAAAACAGATTAATATTGTGAATATTGCTTATAAAGGAAATCAGAAAACCATGAATTTTCAACGGGGAAAAGAAGTGAATGAAGTGAGTTTTTGATTCTATGAGTAATTAAATAAGTATTTAGTATTTCTCCTCATAACATTATAAAAATAAAAAGTCCGCAATATTTGCGGACTTTTTATTTTATTCATTAAGGATTATTTAATTCCTTTCACTTTAAAATTATCTACTTCCCAAGAAGTTGCAGCAGAAGAAGTTGCATTGGTATATTTGAATGCAATTCTGATGGTTTTGTTCACATAGCTGTTCAAACTCACGTTTCCTGACGGATAAAATCCTGCAAAAGCAGCTAAATCGGGGTCAAAAACCGCATCTGTCAATTTAACCCAGTTTAATGATCTTGGATCACCACCTGAATAAACATCAGAAGTAACATAAAGTTCCATAGGATTACCTGCATATCTTCCATCGCTTTCAAAAGAAACAGATGCTTCTGTGTATCCTGTTAAATTGATTGCTTTGGTAATTAGCCAGTCTTCATTTACCCCGCCGAATCCATTCATGATTGCAGACGGAGCAGGATTTCCAAATGTGGTAATTCCCCAAACTTGTGCTCCTGCAACACTATATGTAGTCCAACCATTTGTAGTAAAATTGGCAAAACCTTCAGATAAAAGAAGTTCCGGCAGTGTTTTGGTAAAATTCACATCTCCCAAACTTCTGATGAGCATTTGGAAATTAGCATTATATCTGCTGACAACAAAAGTTAAATCACCCATTTTATTCGGAATAATTTGTGAACCAAAAGTAGAAAAACCAGAGTTTCTCATTACCGTAGAACCACCTAAATCATCTTCAATGCTTCTGTCTGTATCTACACCTGCTCCTGCAACATAATCAACATAAGTTTTTCCAATTTCCGCATCTACAAATTTTACGTTAGGAACCGTTACTAATAGGTTGATATAATTTGCATTTTTTGCAGCGTTTAAACTAGGAAGTGCTTTAGGAACCATAGTTGCTATTTCCAACTTGTTTCCATCGCAAACTCCCGAAATATATCTTGTAAAGAGTGAAGACGGAATTCTGCCGATAGCATAGGTAGGATCTACCGAACCAATTTTTACTACACCTCTGTCAAGTCCTAATCTCAATCCTTTAGCATTAATTCTGATATGAGCACCTACCGGGAAATCTGCGAAATTACTTGCACGGTCAACTTCCATCTGAAGACCTGCAGTAGGGTTTTCCGGCTTATCTTGGAAAGAAATGGTTTTGTAGAAGTTTCCGTTTTCATCTGAAGAAACTACATATCCGTCAAAAATCTGGTCATCTGTAATTAAGATATAGCCGGAAGCAGGAGCTTTTGCTTTGAAGTCAGCCAAAGTAATGTTCGGTGCATCAAACTTATTATTACAGTTAATCGGTGGAGTTTCCCACTCGTCTTTGCGCACACACGAGCTTAAGGTAATTGCCGAAACTGCAATTACGAAAGCGGATTTTAAATATTTCTTGATATTCATTTTTTTATTTTTTTGATGTTTTTAATTTGTTTTAAAATCTTACCTGTAGATTAATAAAGTATTGTCTTCCCTGGTTATACCAATATTTAGGTGAGAAAAGTGGGAATTCTCTGTTATTTTCTTCTACAAAATCAGGGAAAGTAACATTTCTAGTCTGCTCAAAACCTCCGGTAATATATTTCTTATTATCTAAAATATTATTAACCGATGCAGTAATCATCACATAATAACTGCCAAATCGCCATGACTTTCCTACGTTTGCATTCAGGAAAAATGTAGATGGAAGTTGTATAGGTTGTAGTGCTTCTCTCAAAGTTTCTTCAGTAACTCCTACATAAGGTGTACCGGAAAGAGTATTTTGGATAAATCTTTCAGATCTAGTAATTGAAGATGGAGCAAGATAATTGTCATCCAAATAATTCCAGTTTGCACCGAACCACCAAAATTTAGGTGAGTTGTATCTGAAACCTAAGGAATATCCTTGTTGTGCAGTTCCACCTTGTTTATATCCTTTGAGGTAAGATTTACCCATGTCGAGATAAGTTTTTCCTCCATCAAAAGTTCCGGCAGCATCTGAAGCATAATAAACATTCGGGTTGTTTTGGTAGGTATAGTTACCATAACTTGCAACTCCTTGAAGTGAAAGCGTAGGCAAAACTTTTACATCTATTCCTACTTCCACACCCATGTTTCGTTTATTCACATTAGACATCACCTCTGTTACAAAAGCACTCTGAACTTGATTGGTTGTTCCGTCTTCTCCGGTGGTTTCCAACTGAATTCCGTCTGCAAAGAAACGCTGTACATTGGTATCATTTTGAGTATCTACCAAGAAACCGCTCAATCTCATTTTGATAAATGGTGAGTTCAATACATAACTTAAATCATTTGCAGTGATGAAAGCATTTTTAATATTCGGGGTAACTGATGAATTCACACGCGGATTAAAGAATAAATCTTCTAAGAATGGCGCCTGTGAAAATGCAGCTCCGTTATATACCAAGAAATTTCTACCATCTAGTTTAAATACAACCTGACCTTTCAATCCAAAGTTATAGAATTCGTAATCTTGGCTTTTCCCGTAAGAATCTGCATAAAGATAATGGCGGAATAAGCCCTCTCTTGCTGAAGTGGAATAAGCCGCTGAACCTGAAACAAAAACATCAAATCTGCCGCTTTGGAATTTGAAAGCTGGATTAATTTTCACCTCTTGTCGTGATAAAATATAGTTATAACCTAATCTGTCTCCAACTCTTTTAGTTACATCTGTTTCTCCTTCATTGAACAATCCGCTTTTTCCCGGTTGGTTAGTCGCCGCAAACGGATCTCTGTTCAACACATAGTCTGCACCTAAAAGATCTTTCACTTCTCTGTACAATTCAGATTTATAGTTTTGATAAGCAAGATTTAAAATAAATTTCGAGGTATCGCTAAAGTTGTAAACGTAGTGTGTACCTGCATTCCAAATTTTTTCATCGGTTACATCATTTACTTGATAAACCAGTGCACTGTTTCCTTTCACATAATATGGTGTACCGTATCCAAATTCATAATTTTGGTGGTTTCTGTTGATTCGATAAAATCTTGCCCAATCCAATTGAGTAAAGTCTGCGCCGTTTTTCCACCCTTCAAGTGATGTTTGATATGCATCTTGTGCGGTAGTTTGATTTCCGAGCGGGTCTATTACAGATGCTGTAGGATCTAGAGAACTGTAATAACTTGGTAATCTTCTGTAATAAGTTGGCGACGGATTTTGAATTCCCTGCCAATCAAGTCGTGCACTTTTATCTTTTCCGAACTGATAGGAAATTGCAGTAGTCAAACTGGAATTTTTATTGATTTTCCAGAAATCCTGTAATTGAATAATTGGCTGAAAACCTTCTCTTACTCTTTCACTTCTTTTTTCGCCATCTTGCCATCCCCAATAAGAGTTGTAATGTACACCTCTGTAATTATAAACTTCCTGAGTACTTGGACTGGATGTTGATCTTCTGTAAGGTGAAGCAAAAGCATTTAAAGTAACGGTATGCGAATCGCTGAATTTTTTCTCAATTCCCAAGAAACCTCCATATGCATCATAAAAAGTGCCTTCTTGAATACCTTCTTGCGCCCATCTTCTTGCAAACATTGCTGTTACAGCCCATCCGCTTCTGCTCATTCCGGAACTGTACCGCAATGAAGCTCTATTTCTGTAATTCCTGTTGGTTAAAGAGTAGGTTGCTTGAAATCCTTTTCGGTAATCGCTCGCATTGGTATTTTTGAAGATAACGCCACTTGCTCCTCCGAATGCATATTCTGACGGAGAATGGTTTGCTGCGGTTTCTGGGTATCTTGTAATTTCGTTAAGACCACCCCAATTGCTGAAATCCACATTTCCATTATCTGATTTTACCATAGAAATACCATTCATCATGGTTTCGCCGGTCCTACCGTCAATTCCTCTTGGTCTGAACCAATACGCTCCCAAATCGAAAGCGGCAATTCTGCTGAAAACATCCTGCGAAGATTGCAATAAACCAACGGTACTACCTTGACTCGAGTTTTCTTCGTCTCCGCTGTTTTCAATAATTGCCAATCCCTGATCTGCTCCGGTTAAACTGGAATAGAGTGTAATCACTCCCAAATCTTTTCTTTTCTCTTCGTTTACGTCAAACTCCATTACTTTGGTTTCGTAATTGGGTTTGGTAATTACAATCTGATAATGACCTGATTTCAAATCCACAAATTGGAAATACCCAATTTTGTCTGCTTTCACATCATTACCGGAACCTTTCAAGTCAATCTCTGCGTTTTCTACCGGCTTTCCGTTCGCATCTTTCAGATATGCAAAAACTGTAGTCTGTGCAAAAAGAAATGATGCCGGAAGCAAAATAAACATCGAGATTAATGATAGTTTTTTAATCATATTTAATTATTTACTTTTCAATCTGAAATATTAAATTCAGTTTCGTTAATCGCTGCAAATTTACGTTAAAAAACAATAATTCGTTTTTTTTTAACACATTATTCGATTAATTTTTTGTTAATATCTTATTTTTGAAATAAAATTAGTCCTCTCAATTATAATTTATTATTAGATTTGCACTATAATATTATTCTTATTTACAATGAAAAAACTTATTTGTTTTTGTTTGATACTCGGGTTCAGTTATACTTTCGCACAGCAAAAAGGTCAGCTGAGAAGAGTTGCAACCGTAGGATTTCTGAATGTTGAGAATCTTTGGGACACCATTGCTTCCGCAGATTATATTGACGGGACTAAAGACATCCACAATCCTGCTTTTCACAGAAGCGTACCGCTGGATTCGCTAAAATATATGGAAACAACTGAAGATTACAGTGGCGAATGGAGCGACAATCTGTTAAAAGGAAAAAAGGTAATCCGCAAACAAATTCTTGCAGATGATTTCACCGCAAAAAGTAGCAAGAACTGGAACACTAAAAATTATAACGCCAAACTGAACAATATTACCAAAGTAATTTCTGAATTGGGTGCAAAATACACTAACACAGCACCAACAATTGTAGGTTTGATTGAAGTTGAAAACAGACAAGTTGTGCAGGATTTGGTAAAACATCCTACACTTGCAAAATATGATTACGGAATCATTCATTACAATTCTTACGACGCACGTGGAATTGATGTTGCGCTAATTTACCAGAAAAGAAGATTCACTCTCACAAATTCTTTGAAAAAAGAAGTCAAGATTTATGATGACGGAAAAAGAACATATACCCGTGATATTTTGGTCGTAACTGGTTTGTTGGATAACGAAAAAGTAGCATTTTTTATGAATCACTGGCCATCAAGAAGTGGCGGTGAAGCCCGCTCTTTGCCAAAGAGAAATGCAGCAGCAGTAGTACTAAAACAGCAAATGGACAGTATTCGCGCACAAGATGCTGCAACAAAACTTATTGCAATGGGCGATTTCAATGACGACCCTGTAAGTTCCAGTTTGAAGAATTATTTGAAAGCAGTCGGAAGTCCGAAAGATTTAACTGCAGAAAATCCTTATCTGAATTTGATGTATCCTCTTTATAAAAAAGGAATCGCTTCTTTAGCATATCAAGATTCGCCAAATCTTTTCGATCAGATTATTGTTTCGGGCAATTTGATTTCTGATAAAGTGAGCAAAGAATTCTCTGTATATAAAACCGAAATTTTCGCACCGTCTTATCTCATCAACAAAGAAGGGAATTGGAAAGGTTATCCTTACAGGTCATGGAACGGCGATAAATTTACCGATGGTTATAGCGACCACTTTCCGGCGTTTATCGTCTTGCAGAAAGAAGCGAATTAAATTTAAAATATATAAAAAACCGTTTTTTGAAGCGGTTTTTTTGGCTCTTAATTTGATGTAATAATTAAAATTTAAGCAGATGAAAAAGTTAATCTTTATAATGAGTATGCTTTTGCTGGTTTTCAACAGTTGTTCTCCACAAAATAATTTGACAAAAAACACTGAAAACCCGACGATGAAACCCGAAAAAAATGATGAAGGTGAATGGGATATACAGGTAATTGATTCCCAATATGATTATTTTTTAAATGCCATTGCAAAACCGATGAATATGTATTCTGAAGGTTCCCTGAAAAGCAGAAATGCACTTTTGGTTTCCGAATGGAACAGTTATTTTTTTACCGGAAAACACCGGAATATAATAGAATCTTCCATAGATTATGACACAAATGAAAATTATGGATTGAAGTTTGAATACAAACTTTATCAAGTTTTCGCTTATGTGCAATGGAAATATGGACTGAAAATGCGGGGATTGAGTTACAGTGAAGTCAGATAAAAACGAAAAAAGGTTCAGAACATTCTGAACCTTTTTTATTTATAATTTTCACGTTTTATCCGTTATATTTTTCCTCTACTTTATCCCAATTTATCACCTCAAAAAATGCAGATACATAATCGGGTCTTCTGTTTTGATAGTTAAGATAATAAGCATGTTCCCAAACATCAAGTCCCAAAACAGGAATTCCTTGGCAATCAGAAACCGGCATCAACGGATTGTCTTGATTCGGTGATGAACAAACCACAACAGAACCGTCTTCTTTTTTGCACAACCAAGCCCAACCTGAACCGAATCTTGTTTTGGCTGCTTCCGCAAAATCATTCTTGAATTTCTCAAAACCGCCATAATTTTCAATGGCTGCTTTCACATTTCCTACCGGTTCTTTGCTTCCTCCCGGTGTGAGAATTTCCCAGAAAAGCGAGTGGTTATAATGACCGCCTCCGTTGTTTCTTACGGCTGGTTTGTCAGTTCCTGTTTTGCAGATTTCTTCAATGGATTTTCCTTCCAAATCTGTTCCTGCAATTGCTTTATTCAGATTATCAATATATGCTTGATGATGTTTTGAGTGATGAATCTCCATCGTTTTTGCATCTATTGTTGGTTCTAATGCGTCGTATGCATAACCTAATTTTGGTAATTCGAATGACATAATTTTTTAAATTTTAATGTTATGCTTCAAAAATAATCATTATTCATACCATTTACAAAGAACACACATTGCTTTAATAAATTTTTAACATTGATGGATTGAATTTATGCGGTTTACAGTAAAAAAACGATATTAGTCATCTTGTTAATTTTTTTACACAAAGTTTATTGTTTAATTTTGGCAAAAATAGAAACAATGAATTACAATTTTTTTAGGATTAACTGATTTATTTTTATTGAGTAATTGCAGAAGTGATGAATCTAATGATAGCATCGACAACGGAGAAAAGAAAATGTTGTTGAATAAAATCACCACTATTTACTATAATAATCCTAATAATCCCGAAAGATCAGTCGATATTTTTATTTATAATGACAAAGGGGAAATGATAAAAGTAAATTATCAGAGTGGGCGCACTGCTGCCTTTGAATATGATGCAGAGGGAAAACCTACAAAAACGACTTATTACACAGACAATAACACAATAGAATACACATCGTTTTATCTTTATAATGGCAAACAACTTACTAATGTCAATTCTATATATGACAACCCTCTTTATAATAGAAAATACACTCTTACTTATAACAGTGCAGGAAAACTTATTTCAATGAAATTATGCCAGTCTGAAAATTGTAGCAGTCCCGGCTTAGACACTTATACTTACAATGGAGACAATATATCCACGCAAATTAGTGAGATGACTTTTGCGTCTATAAAAAGAGAGTATTCATATGATAATAATCCTAATCCTTTGACCAACAATAATCTTTACCATAAATTAATGACGGGATCAGTGTATTATATAAGTAATAACAATTACTTATCTGAAAAAATGTACAACCTCGCAAATGGAGGTTGGATTCTATATCGATCTATTAATTATACTATACTATATAATGACGAAAAGTTCCCTATAGAAGTTATAGGAAAAGACCAAAACGGAAAAAAATATATAGAATATCGCTACGAATACATCATAAAATAAAAAAAGCCGTGTAAGAATCTTACACGGCTTATATTTTTGTTCCAAAAGTTATCTGTTCATCGACATCAAAAACTCTTCATTATTCAGCGTTCCTTTGATGTTTTTATTTACAAATTCCATTGCTTCTACAGGATTCATGTCTGCAAGATATTTCCGCAGAATCCACATTCTTTGCTGTGTGGTTTCATCAAGAAGCAAATCATCTCTTCTGGTGCTTGAAGCCACCAAATCAATCGCCGGATAAATTCTCTTATTGGCAATTTTTCGGTCGAGCTGCAATTCCATATTTCCAGTTCCTTTAAATTCTTCAAAAATTACTTCGTCCATTTTAGAACCTGTATCGATTAATGCAGTTGCAATAATGGTTAATGAACCGCCACCTTCAATATTTCTTGCCGCACCAAAAAATCTTTTCGGTTTGTGTAGTGCATTTGCATCAACACCACCCGAAAGAATTTTTCCCGAAGCAGGAGTTACGGTATTGTATGCTCTTGCTAAACGAGTAATAGAATCCAAAAGAATCACCACATCGTGTCCGCATTCTACCATTCTCTGTGCTTTTGACAAAACGAGATTTGCCACTTTCACGTGTTTATCTGCAGGTTCATCAAATGTGGAAGCAATAACTTCTGCATTTACGCTTCGCTCCATATCAGTAACTTCTTCGGGACGTTCGTCAATCAGCAAAATCATCATATATGCTTCCGGATGATTTGCCGAAATAGAATTTGCAATGTCTTTCAAAAGCATTGTTTTTCCGGTTTTCGGTTGTGCAACAATCATCGCACGTTGTCCTTTTCCGATTGGCGTAAATAAATCTACAATTCTTGTTGAAAGTGTTGTGTTTTTTCCGGTGAGGTTAAATTTTTCTTCAGGAAATAACGGCGTTAAGAACTCAAAAGCAACACGGTCTTTGATAAATTCTAATTCTCTTCCGTTCACTTCCGTTGGTTTCAGCAAGGAGAAATATTTTTCTCCTTCTTTCGGAAGACGCACAATTCCTTTTACGGTATCTCCTGTTTTCAGACCATAATTTCTGATTTGATTGGTCGAAACATACACATCATCGGGTGAAGAAATGTAAGAAAAATCTGATGAACGCAGGAATCCGTAATTGTCGGGCAAAATTTCTAGAACACCCTCAATCGTTACCAAACCGTCAAAATTGAAATCTTTTTTAGAGCTTGTTTCTTCTTGGTTTTCAGAATCTTTGTTCTGCTTATGGTTCTGATTTTTATTTTGATGTTTGTGATTTGGGTTTTGATTTCCGTTTCCATTCCCGTTTTGGTTTCCATTCCCGTTTTGGTTTTTGTTTTGGTTGGGATTTCGCGGCTGTTCCTGTTTATTTTCCTGTTCCGGCTCAGTTTCTGTTGATGCAGAAACTTCTTCTGCGGTTTTCTCTTTTTTCTGGGCAGAAATTCTTTGTCTTTTTCCTTTTTGCGGATTTTGAGATTCAGTTTGTTCGGGAGTTTCAACCGTTGTTTCCTGCTGAATTTCTACCGGATTTTCATCATTTTCAAACGATATTTCTGCGGAAACTTCTTTGGGTTGTTCTATTTTTTTCTTGGGAGGATTTCTTTTTGCTACCGGTTTTTTCGGAGCATGATTTGTGTTTTCTTCTGTATTCATAGTGTTTTCTGTAGCGTTGTAATAATCTTTTGCAACTTTGGTATTCGATGCCTGAAAATCGAGAATTGCAAAAATTTTGTCATTATCCGTGCTGTTTTTAGCAAGTTTAACGCCCAAATCTTTTGTGATTTTGGTCAATTCCAAATCGGATTTTGACCGTAACGTTTCAATGTTGAACATAAATTTTTTATGTAAAAAGTATTTTAATTAAGTGTGTGTAAGTAAGAAAGTTAAGTCGGGTGACTTTGCTTTTTTAGATATAATCGTGTTGCAAATCTACATTAATTTTTGAATTACACAAAAAATACTTTATTTTTGTGCGATTTTCCAATCAAGATGCTTCAAAGAATACAAACAATTTTTATATTTTTATCGGTTTTAGGTGCTGTTTTTCTGTTCCTTACTGCACAGGATTTCTTGCTTTTTGCACCTTTTCCTTTTGTTAATAGTGTTTGCATTGCATTGGTTTTATTGGGAATTTTAAGTATTTTCAGTTACAAAAACCGCAAAAGACAAATTTTGCTGAATAATATCAGCAGCTTCATAAACGCTTTGTTGCTCGGTTTATTGGTGTACTGGTTGCTGACTTTATCCGGAGGAATTGATTTTCCTGAGAAGGGTATTGAGCCGGTTTTTCCTTTAATAGCTATTGTTTGCTTACTTATTGCAAACATCTACATTCGGAAAGATGAACGGCTCGTAAAATCTGTAGACCGGCTCCGCTAAACTCACAACGATTTTTTTGAGTGAAACAGTTTCCTTTTGGGAACTGTTTTTTTGTTTTTGAAATTAGTGACTTACCATTTTCAAACCAACTACAGAAGCAATCAGCGTAAAGACGAAAAATACTCTCCAGAAAGTTACCGGTTCATTGAAAATAAAAATTCCGGCTAAAACACCTCCAACTGCACCAATTCCTGTCCAAACTGCATAAGCTGTTCCTATTGGAATAGGATTGTTTCCGACTGAAATTGCTTTGTACATCAAAAACATACTTATAAATAAAGCGATAACAAATCCACTCCACCAAAAATAACTTTCCTTTCCTGTAGTTTCCTGGGCTTTTCCAAGACATGCAGCAAATCCGGTTTCAAATAAACCTGCGATGATGAGAATAATCCAATTCATTTTTCTGAGATAATTTTTAAATTAAAATCAATAATTCATTTTTCTGAGTTTTGGAACGCTTGTTCCTACTATTAATGCGATGAGAACCGTCATTGTTCCACCTAAAACTACAGAACGTACCACACCAAGCAATTTAGCAGCTACTCCACTTTCAAACTGCCCCATTTCGTTGCTCGACATAATGAAAATAGAATTTACGCTCAAAACTCTTCCGCGAATATAATCTGGTGTTTTCAGCTGAACAATCGTTCCGCGAATGACCACTGAAATTCCGTCTAAAATTCCGCTAAGCATTAAAAATCCAAAAGAAAGCCAATAAAGATGCGACAAACCGAATCCGATGATACACAAACCGAAACCTGCAACTGCACCCAGCAAAATTTTTCCCTGATTTTTCTTTAAAGGAAGGAAAGCGAGAAAGGCAATAATACACATCGAACCAATATCTGAAGCAGCATTTAGCAAACCGAAACCTTCCGAACCTACTTTCAGAATATCTGCTGCATACACCGGAATCATCGCAACTGCACCTCCAAAAAGCACCGCAAACATATCCAAACAAAGTGCTCCCAAAATTTCCTTAGTTTTATAAATATAGGAAATTCCTTCGCGCATACTCTGCATAACCTTGATTTTTTTCCCGATATTTTCTGATGGGTGTCTCCTTAGCTGCCAAAAGAATAATGATGAAAAAATCATCAAACAGATTACCACGAGAATAGTTCCGGAAATATCAATCCAGTGAATTAAAAAACCACCAATTGCATGACCACAAACCGATGCGGTAAGAAATGTTCCTTGATTTAAAGTAATTGCGTTCGGAAGTGCTTCCCGAGAAACAATTCGGGGAATCATCGACGGAATTATCGGTCCTAAAAATGCACGGCAAAATCCTGTAAAAAAGATAACAGCATAAATAAAATACGAAATATGCCGATTGTCTAAATGTAGAAATCCCTTTCCGAACAATGCCAAAAGCGCCAATAATCCGATGAGAAATACATAAGCATAATTGCAGATTAAAAGCAATTTTTTCTTTTCGGAATTATCAATAACATGTCCTGCATAAAGCGCTGTAGAAACTGCCGGAATCACTTCTGACAAACCGATAAGACCGATTGCAAACGGATCTTTTGTGAGTTGGTAAATCCACCATCCCATCAAAGTCGCCAACATTCTGAACGACAATACCAGAAAAAATCTTCCGGTCATTAAATTTCTGAACTCTGTTATTCTTAATGTCTGAACCGGTTCTAATGAAAACATAATGCAAAATAGATTTTAGAAACCGAATTCTTACGCAGAATACGAAATTTTTATTTTAGCTATTGCCAATTTCAAAAACTGAAAGTTTTTAATAAAATGTTTGAAACAGAATTTATCTTGCGTTCATTTCCACATAACTGCGTTTTTGTGCACCTTGGTAAACTTGTCTTGGTCTTCCGATAGGGTCGTTGTGAAGGCGCATTTCTTTCCATTGGGAAATCCAACCCGGAAGACGACCCAAAGCAAACATTACGGTAAACATTTCTGTCGGGATTCCTAAAGCACGGTAAATAATTCCGGAATAGAAATCTACATTCGGGTAGAGTTTTCTGCTTACGAAATAATCGTCTTCCAACGCTACTCTTTCCAACTGCATCGCAATATCTAATGCTTTATCGTCAATACCAAGTGCATCGAGAATATCGTCTGCCGCTTTTTTGATAATGGTTGCTCTTGGATCAAAGTTTTTGTAAACTCTGTGTCCGAATCCCATCAAACGGAAACTGTCTTCTTTGTTTTTCGCTTTTGCTATGTATTTTGCAACATCGCCTCCGTCTTGCTCAATCATTTCGAGCATTTCTATTACGGCTTGGTTTGCTCCTCCGTGAAGCGGACCCCAAAGTGCGGAAATACCCGCTGAAACCGAAGCAAACAATCCCGTGTGTGCAGAACCCACCATTCTTACGGTAGAAGTAGAGCAGTTTTGCTCGTGGTCTGCGTGAAGAATTAATAATTTATCTAAAGCACCTACAACAACCGGGTCTAGTTGAAACTCCTCATTCGGACGACGGAAACACATTTTGTAGAAATTTTCCACATAATTTAAACTGTTGTCTCCGTGATTAATCGGCAATCCTAATTTTTTTCTGTACGTCCAAGCACAAAGGTGAGAAAATTTCGCGATGAGCATTTCTGCAGCGTGGTCTAAATCTTCTTTTGAATTTACATTTACTGCTTTGGGGTTAAAAGCCGTCAATGCAGAAGTAAGCGATGACAAAACTCCCATCGGATGTGCTGAACGTGGGAAAACATCAATCAAACGTTTCATTTCGTCTGCTACATAATTGTAGTTTTTAATTCCGTTTTCAAAACCGTTAAACTGCTCTTTATTCGGTAATTCGCCGTGAAGAAGAAGATACATCACTTCCGTAAAATTAGATTTATCTGCAATTTCCTCAATAGGATAACCTCTGTAATACAATTCGCCATTATCACCGTCAAGATAGGTAATATCACTCAGCGTGGCTCCTGTATTTTTGTATCCCAAATCGAGGGTAATCAATCCTGTTTCATCTCTGAGTTTCGAGATGTCGATTCCTCTGTCTCCTATTGTGCTGTCTATAATCGGATATTCAAAAGATTTTCCGTCATAGTTTAATATAACTTTGTTGTCTGACATTATTTTAATTTTTGACCAATTTATAAATTCTGATAGAAAACTGCAAATGATTACTGCAATTTTCAATTTATTTTATCTATTATCTTTTTATTTTGAAAGCGTCTATTCCCGGAAAGATTGCGGTTTCTCCCAATGCTTCTTCTATTCTAAGCAATTGGTTGTATTTTGCCATTCTGTCTGAACGTGAAGCAGAACCGGTTTTTATTTGTCCACAATTCATTGCAACCGCCAAATCTGCAATGGTAGAATCTTCTGTTTCTCCGGAACGATGCGACATTACGGAAGTATATTTATTATTCTGCGCCATTTGAACAGCCGCCATTGTTTCGGAAAGCGAACCGATTTGATTTACTTTTACTAAAATTGAATTGGCAATATCTTCTTTAATTCCGCGTGAAAGCCGCTCAACATTGGTTACAAATAAATCGTCGCCAACTAATTGAACACGATCTCCTATTTTTTCGGTAAGCATTTTCCAACCTTCCCAATCGTCTTCGTGCATTCCGTCTTCGATGGAAATAATCGGATATTTAGCTGCCAATTCTGCCAAATAAGAAACCTGCTCACTTCTGCTCAACTGTTTAGAATCCGGTATTTCAAATTTTCTGTAGTCGTAAGTTCCGTCTTTGTAAAATTCAGACGAAGCACAATCCAACGCAATCATCACATCATCTCCCGGTTTGTATCCCGCTTTTTCAATTGCCTGAAGTAAAGTATCGAGAGCATCTTCCGTTCCTTTGAAAGTCGGAGCGAAACCGCCTTCATCACCAACTGCGGTTGATAAACCTCTGGAATGAAGAATGGATTTTAAGTTGTGGAAAATTTCAGTTCCCTTTCTGAGTGCATGTGAAAAAGAATCTGCTTTTACCGGCATAATCATAAATTCCTGAAATGCAATCGGCGCATCGGAATGTGAACCGCCGTTGATGACATTCATCATCGGAACGGGAAGTGTATTAGCATTGACTCCTCCTACATATTTGTAAAGTGGCATTCTGAGTTCTGTTGCGGCAGCTTTTGCAGTGGCAAGTGAGACACCAAGAATTGCATTTGCTCCAAGATTTCCTTTATTTTTCGTTCCATCTAACTCAATCATAATTTGGTCGATGAAATTCTGGTCATAAACAGGAAGTCCCACCAATTCGGGAGCAATAACTTCTCTTACATTTTCCACTGCTTTCAAAACGCCTTTTCCTAAAAATTCTGAACCACCGTCGCGAAGTTCTACCGCTTCGTGTTCACCTGTAGATGCACCAGAAGGAACTGCAGCACGACCCATTGCTCCGTTTTCGGTAAAAACATCAACTTCAATTGTAGGATTTCCGCGCGAATCCAAAATCTGTCTTGCTTCAATGTAAGAAATATAACTCATATTTTTTATTTTTGTCCTACAAATTTACTGAATAAAGTAGAAATACGTACAGAAAATCAGCAGCAAAATTTCAATATCTTTGAAGAAAATAATAAACGTATGAAACGACTTCTCATCATCGCAGCGGCAGTTACATTATGCAACTGCTCCAAATCAAAAGAGGGTAATCTGAATGTTTTAAAAACAGAAAATACCATGGAAAACATCCAGCAAGATTTTGAAGAAAGCAGCGGATACCGTTCTTCGGAAGGAAGTATGGCAAAAGTGGTTTTGAAAAAGAAAAAAAAATATTACACCATCAGTATTTCGGCAAACACCACCACTTTTGTATTGGATTACATTTCTTCCAATCCTGACGGTGAAATTTTTGAACGAAACGGCATCAAAGCCGAAACCAAAGGCGATTCTTTATTTATTTTCTCCGACGGAAAAATTATTGAATTGGCGAAAATCAAATAAAAAAGTCTCCTTACCGAAGACTTTGTATTTATTTTTTCCGAAGATTTTTTCCATGAATATCACGGTAAGCTTTTAAGTGACCCAAGGTTTCAGCTTCATACACGCCACGTCCTACAGCGCGAGCAAGGCAATCAGCAGCAACCAAACCAATACGATTCACTAAATCAGCTCTTGCTTCATTGTCTGCTCCCCAGTTTCCTGTTGAAGCTGCAAATACGGTGTCTCCATCAAAAGGAGTATGAACAGGACGAATGGTTC
>CAZHFE010000005.1:0-47792 GCA_964532055.1 uncultured Kaistella sp.
ATAATTTTGTGGCAGTTACTAAAGACGATTCCGTTCAGTGGCATGAAGTGATGATGCCAACAAGAGCGTTCATTGCGGAATATTTGCAGAACAGCGGAAAAATTTCTGATATAGAACCGCAAAAGCATGAAAGTCCCGTTGAAAACATTATCAACAGAGATTACACGGAAAATGAGCAGAAAATTTCTGATATTCTGAATGAATACGTTTCTCCGGCTGTAGAAGGCGATGGCGGAAAAATTTCGTTAATAGAATATGATGAAGATTCTAAAACTGCAAAAATGCTTTTGCAGGGAGCATGTTCTGGTTGTCCGAGTTCTACGGCAACTTTGAAAGGCGGGATTGAAAGTGTTTTAAAGCAATTCGTGCCCGAATTGGTAGAAAATGTGGAAGCGGTAAACGGATAATTCTTATCTCACAGGAGTTCTGAATTCGCCGTAACCCAACAATCCGTCGTAGTTTCTGCCGAAAGGTTTGTAATATAAAAACGCCTGATAAAGATTTTCTGTCTGCCAAAAACTTCCGTTGATTTCACCGAAGTTTAAAGTTCCGTCAGCATTTTTGGTGGCTAAAATATAATTGTAAAAACCTTGCTTTAAATAGATTTTGGCGATGTACTTTTTGGCAAATTCATCATAAAACATTTGGTTTTCTTTGCTCGGAACAAAATCGTTGAATCCGCCTAAAACATAAATGTCCTTATCAAATTTATCTGAATCAAGAGCGAAATAAACCCACGAATAATCTGCTTCACGGTCTGCATCACGTTCAATTCCCAAATCGTTTCTACGGAAATAAAACGCTCCGTTCACATCTGGTTGGTATTGATAATTCAGCGGATATGCCCAAATTGGGTGAAGATAGGTATGATTGATTCCGTCAATTGTTTCGCCTCCTGCAACCATGTCAAAAGCAGTTTGTATATTTTTGTTATCAAAGTAATAAAACTCATTGTTCCCCGGAAAAACAAGACTCATTTGTTGGAAAAGAATTTTATTACCTAATGTTGCACTCGGTTTTTGACCATAAACAGCGACATTCCAATTATTATTCTGAATGACATTTAAACTTATCGAATTGAGATTTGAAGTCAGCAAATTTCCATTTCCTACTCCCTGAACTTCAACTCTTTGTGTAATGCTTGGTTTTCGGGCATCGCTGTACCGCGTTATATTCAAAGCGAGATTTGCACCGTCTTCAACTACGCAGAATTTTTTGGTGAAAAGTGGTTTATCGGCAGAATCTTTATAAACGACCAATTCAAAATTTCCCGATATTTTCGGTCGGATTTTTTCATTCGGGAAAGTAAGCGTATAATGCGTGTATTGCTGTAAAGTATTGAAAGAATATTGCAGTTGGTCAATTACTGCATTTAAACTTCCGGCGGCGAATTCGGTAAAAAAAAGTCCGTCATCTTGCCAATTTCTGTCGAAATGTTTTAGGGTATATCGATAAATCGCTCCTGAATTTGACAAGTCATCAAACCTCAAAATCAATCTTTCATTGAACCCGATTACCGGAGTTTCGTCATTGGTTTGCGGATTGAACAATTGAACGCCGCGAATATCCTGTGCGGAAACCAAACCTGCGAAAATCAACAATAAAAATTTTAAACACTTCATAATCATATAATTAATTATTTTCAAACATTTATTCTTTCCACTTGATATTGCAGCCAATACTTGGTCTTTGCAATTCTTCCTGCGCTTCACCTGCAAGCAGATTTTCAAAAGCGATAATCAAATCTTCACCGGTAATTTCTTTTTGATTTCCGGGGCGAGAATCATCCATTTGTCCGCGATAAACAAGATCGAGTTTGTCATCGAAAAAATAAAAATCCGGAGTACAAGCAGCGTCATAAGCTTTTGCAATCGACTGACTTTCATCGTAAAGATACGGAAAAGCAAAGTTTCTTTCTTTTTGAAATTCAATCATTTTTTCTGGTGCATCTGCAGGATATTTTTCAATATCATTAGAATTGATAGCAATAAATTCTATCCCTTTTTCGCGGTAATCTTCGTGCAGTTCTGTGAGTTTGTCGATAACATGCAACACAAACGGACAGTGATTGCACATAAAAATCACCAAAGTTCCTTTTTTGCCTTTCACATCATCAAGAGATTTTAACTGATTGTTTTGCAAAGGATTCGGGAGTTCAAAAAACGGAGCTTTCGTTCCGAGTTCGAGCATATTTGAGGGAGTTTGTGCCATAATTTTAATTTACAAATTTATTAATATAACAATGTATTAATTTACCAATCATCAATTATACTAAAGTACGTTGAGTGTTTGTTCTTTTATTTTTTCTAAATCGTCTTTCATCATGACCACGAGTTTCTGTATTTCCGCATGACTTGCTTTTGAACCGAGCGTATTGATTTCTCGCCCGATTTCCTGTGAGATAAAGCCGAGTTTTTTTCCGTTGAAATCTTCGTCTTCCATTACTTGCAGATAATATTTCAGGTGTTGTGTCAAACGCACTTTTTCTTCAGCAATATCTAATTTTTCGGTGAAATATGCCATTTCCTGATAAAAACGGGTTTCGTCGATATTGTCGAATTCGTTCAGTGTTTTTCGGTAACGTTCTTTTATGCTGTCTATTCTCGATTGTTCATAAGGTTCAACACTCAAAAGTTCTTCTTCGATGTTTTTAAGATTTCTTTTCAGTTCCTTGTACAGAATTTCGCCTTCGGTTTTCCGGAACTCGTCGAATTTTGAGAGCGCATCTTCCAGCAAACCGGAAAGGAAAATCCATTCGTTTTCGCTCAGTTCATCGGGTTTTGCAGAAACGGAATCAGGAAATCTTATTGCCATTTTTAGGTATTCAAAATCGGGACCGTCATTGGTAATTTTCTTGAGTTCGTCAATATAAGATTTCACCAAATCGTGATTAATCGTAACATCATTGATGTCGCTCAAAGTTTCGATGTTGATATAGCAATCTACTTTTCCGCGCAGGATTCTGTCATTCAGTGTTTTGCGGATTTCAAATTCTTTTTCTTTATATCTTAACGGTATTTTGATATTGAGGTCAAAAGATTTGCTATTGAGCGATTTGACGTCAATGGTAACTTTTTTTCCTTCAAAAACACCTTCGCTTCTTCCGAAGCCGGTCATCGATAAAATCATAGATTTGCTTTAATGAAGCAAAGATAATTATTTCCGAAGATTTAGGGTTGAAAAATACTTGAAGATTTACCTTGCTGTTATATAATATGTTACGTAAATATTATCTGAAAATGTCCGGTTAGTTTTTGTATTTCTTCGGTAGTTTTTCGGGAACTGTTCGGGAGTTGTTCGGAAAAAAGGCATTTTTACCGAAGAAGAGCCGAAGGATTACCGAACAAAAACCGAAGAATTTGATAAAAAACAAAATATTTTTAGGCATTATTTCAAAAAAGGGTGTTTTCACCCTTTTTTTATGACAAAAGAATTGTATTCTTGTGTTATCAAAAATACTATTTCCTGCACATTGCTTTTTTGTCATGAAATTATAGTTCGTTTTTTTTATCTAACCAAACACAAAAATATTGTTTATGAATGCAAAAATTATTCTTTTAAGCATTTTTTTTAATGCCGGTCTTTTTTATTCCCAGGGAATTAATACGTTAACCCGCGACAATGCCGGTGAATCCGGTTCAGGAGTTTTAAGCGGTTTTTACGAAACCTCAAGTCCCGTGAATTACCCTTCAGGAGCAACCGGTGGTTGGCACTTATTAGATGTACGATATTCTAATTCTTCTTATAATTATGCGATGCAGTTTTCGGGGAGTTTTTATGACCAGAATCTGTATTTCAGAAAAACCAACAATAATGGCTCACAACTTTGGAATAAAGTACTGATGCAGGATTCTTCGGGTAAAGTAGGAATCGGCGTAGACGAAGCACAATCAACACTGGAAGTTGCAAATGCCAATGGCGCAACATTGTCTATAACGACAAAAAGCTTCAGCGGAACGGAACAAAACCCGCTGCTGCCAAGAATTAATTTTTTGGGTTATGCAAATGGCAAAAAAGCAAGTATTGCAGCAGCGGAGCAAACCGGCAATATCTATAGTTCAAAACTTTCTTTTTTTGTCAATAACGGCAGTTCGGAAAACAGTATACAGGAAATGATGACGATTCAGGGGAATGGAAATGTCGGTATAGGAGCTGTTAATCCGCAATCGACAGTAGAAGTTGCAGATTCAAACGGCGCAACATTATCTTTAACGACAAAAAGTGTCGGCGGTACGGAAGCAAATCCACTGTTGCCGAGAATCAACTTTTTAGGTTTCGCAAACGGTAAGAAAGCAAGTATTGTAGCAGCAGAACAAACCGGCAATACTTTCGGCTCAAAACTTTCTTTTTTTGTTAATAACGGCGATTTAGAAAATAGCATACAGGAAATGATGACCATTCAGGGGAATGGGAATGTCGGTATAGGAGCTATTAATCCGCAATCAACAGTGGAAGTTGCAGATTCAAACGGCGCAACATTATCTTTAACGACAAAAAGTGACAGCGGTACGGAAGCAAATCCACTGCTGCCGAGAATCAATTTTTTAGGTTTCGAAAACGGCAAGAAAGCAAGTATTGTAGCAGCAGAACAAACCGGCAATACTTTCGGCTCAAAACTTTCTTTTTTTGTTAATAACGGCGATTCAAAAAATAGCATACAGGAAATGATGACTATTGAAGGTAATGGAAGTATAGACATCAAAGGAAAATCATTTTTTAAAAAGAATGTATCAGTTGACGGCAAGTTAGAAGCCAAGGAAGTAAAAGTAACCACCACACCAACTGCGGATTTTGTTTTTGAAGAAGATTATAAACTACCCGAACTTGAAAAAGTAGAGAAGTTTATTAAAGAAAACAAACATTTACCGGAAATAGCATCTGCAAAAGAAATGGAGAAAGAGGGTGTGAATGTGGGAGAATTCCAGATTAAGTTGTTGCAGAAGATTGAGGAACTTACATTATATACCATTGAGCAGAACAAACAGCTCAGACAGCAGCAGGAAAGGATTGAGAAATTAGAAAAACAATTGGAAACCTCAAAACCCCAATAGCATGAGAATTAACCGATTGTTTTTACTGATACCTGTGATTTTTCCGGTCTTCTTGTTTTCACAGTTTTCCCCAATGGGGATACCTCAGTCATCTATTGTTTTCAGTTATGATGATGCCGGAAATCAGGTTTACAGAGGCATAGATTCCGGGAATCAGCAGGTAAAATCTGTACAGGAAGAGCCACAGCAGGAACAGAATACAATGACCGATGAAGAGCGTTTTTGGCTAGGCATACAAATTTATCCCGTTCCGGTGAAAGATGTGCTCACCATTAGCTGGAACGAGGAAAACGATGCATTGATAGACCATGTCAGTTTGTATCAGCATACAACACTTGCACACCTTTTCCAAAAGAGAAACACTGCAAATCTCAACAAACAGATTCAGATTGAGATGTTGTCATATTATATGGGAGTTTATGTGCTGACCTTTCAGTTGAAAAACGGAAAAACCATGTCGAGGAATATTACCAAATTTTAAGATAAAGGATTCAATATACATTATAAATTTTACCGGTTACACCATATTACTCTTTTAGATAATGAAAAAACTTTATTTCGTTTTATATACACTTTTTCCTGTTTTGGTTTTATCTCAAACCATTCTCAATCAGCAGGAAAGCACGACAAGAACCGTGCAGGATCCCAATGCGGTAATTCTGGCGCAGGGTTTCCATGCAGTGTCTTCGGTGAGTAATCCGTTTATCGCGAAAATAGGGGAATCAACGGAAACCCCCAATAACCCGACCAATTCGCAGGCAGGCGAAAATAATCCGAACGGAACCAGTACTCCTTTCGGGATAAATTTTCACGATACACAGGGGAATATAGAGGTAAACGGCGGCGGTCAGCTGCAATATACGTTACCCATTGCACTGCCTCCCGGAGTAAAAAGCGTGGCTCCGCAGATTAACCTGGTTTATACCAGCGGCGGCGGAAACGGCATTGCAGGTTACGGGTGGAATATTTCGGGGATTACCGCCATCTCAAGAACGGGAAAAACCATAGAAAAAGACGGTGAGATAAAAGGAATACAGCTGGATTATTCAGATTATTACAGCTTCAACGGGCAGCGATTAATTCTAAAATCCGGGGAATATGGAAAAGACGGAGCAGAGTATGTAACGGAGAAATTCTCTAATGTTAAGATAAAATCGGTTGGAAGAGCTTTTAATCTGTTGCAGCCGTTAGATGCTCCCGGTTATTTTGAAGTAACTTTTGAGGACGGCTCACAGGCATGGTATGGAAGTCCAGATCCCCTTTCAGACATTGCCCGTACTCTTGTGGAGTATAATATTACAAAATGGAAAGATGCACAGGGAAATTATATTACCTATAATTATGTGCAGACCGATAACGTTGCGGTCATATCATCTATACAATGGGGAGGGAATGAAACGCTGGTCAAACCACATTTTAATGAAATCAAGTTCAATTACAACCCCATCACAAGAGATTTCAAAGAGCAGTCTTATCTGAGCGGCGCACAGTTTACCCAAAGCCGTTTATTAAGCAGCATAGAAGTCCTCACGGGTATTGATGTTTCTGCTGCACCTTTCAAAAAATATGAAATTACTTATAAAAAGAACAGGAGCAACTACCAGCTGGTAGAATCCATAAAGGAACTGAACTCCGCAGGTGAAGCGGCAACTCCTGTTGTATTCTCATATCCTACGGATAATATTCAAAATGAATATCTCCATACCGATGGGGATATGAGCAGAGCAACAAAAATATATGCAGACTTTAACAGAGACGGCGAAGCAGATTATATTGAATATACAAACACCCACCAGATACGTTATAAAAAATCCGTCTATAGGGCATCTGAACCCGTTAATCTGAGTTTTGATACCTCTAAATTATATGGAAGTGATTTTTATAACGGTATCCCGATAACATTTAAAGACTCGGGTAATATCGTAAAAAATGTTACGGGAATTTTAATCCCTAAAAAGATTAATAGTACTCTTCCTAATAAGAAGGATTACGAACTGCAGTTTTATTCAGTTGATTTGGTCAGTAACCAATTGAAATATGAATATTCCAAAATCATTCCATATAGCAGCTATCATATTTATGATTATATTGATGAAGAAGATGATAAGGGGAATTGTTTTGTTGGTGAAACCAATATTAGCCGCATCAGAAATTATGACTATGACGGAGATGGTCTTGATGAGATACTTATTAGTTTTACCAGATACATATCATGCGAACCTGAGCCGGAGAATCCTGAAAATCCGGCTCGTATTTCAGGGAGGAGAACCATAAACTATTATGCGGATATGTTCGTTAATATTAATTCACCTTCTTTTGGGGAAAATGATATTGTAGTTTATAATGCTGAAACCGACCAAACCTATTATCAGAAAAAGAGAGACATCATCTCTGATTATGACGGGGACGGAAAAGCAGATATTCTCACCATTAAAGACGATAATACTACTATCCTGCGCAATTTCATAAAAAATCAGAATGGCGGCTATTCAATTGCGTACAAAAGTTCATTTGCACAGCATTTAGACGGTCTTACCAAACATGCCCTTTTCGGGGATTTCAACGGCGACGGTAAAACAGATTTGATGATTCCGCAAGCGGATAAAACGTCTAATTGGTTTATGTACCTATCCAATGGCAGCGGCTTTACAAAGTTTACGAAAAATAACTTTATTTATTTTTCCGCAATTTATGAAAGTGAAAACGCAGGGATTGATAGCCACCCTTTGGAGGAAGATTGTTTTTATGATACTCGCACTTATCACCAATATTCTGCAGAGGATCTCGATAAAGACGGAAAATCTGAAATCGTCGTAAAAAAGATGGTTATATTAAATCATGGGTGGAGAAAACATTATCAATGGGAATATACGGGGTTGTCTTTAAATGTATATAGCAATGTAACCGGCTCCCAGCCAAGCGGAGATATTGCCTTTACCAATACCTTTTCAAAATCCTTTATTTTTCCGCAGAAAGTTATACCGTTTTCCATGCTTACTTTAGACAAGTACAACAGACAGCTTGTTGTTGTAGGAAAACCCGATGATTGTGAAAATGACTGTAATATTAACTATGTTTATCATTTCGCATTCCCGAATGTACAGTATTATTCAAGGATCAAAAGTATAACACAAGGAGGAATCACCACACAAATAGACTACAAAGAACTTGATCCTTCCGTAAATCCTAATCTTTATGCCCCGATAAAAACAGAGCAGTATCCTTATATGGAACTGGATAAAGTTTCCAAAACCGAGGTTGTTTCCCATCTTAGCCAGTGGAGAGACGGTGTGCAGTTCCGTAAGCAGGATTTCCGTTACCGCGGATTCATCACTCATCTTCAGGGAAAAGGAATGATCGGTTTCCGACAGACTGCACGTTCTTCTTGGTATGCATACGGTTTTGAAAATACCAAAATATGGAGCGGAGCAGAAATGGATCCTTTGAATGACGGAGTGCCTATTAAAGAATGGAGTATTAAAACCAATTCAGAAAATCAGATTTTCCCTGCAGATTTATCTGTCAATAATACGCAGCTTCTTTCGTTTAAGCAGACTGCCTATCAAACCGATGTATTATCGAACGGAGTAAAGGCAATTGTTCCTGTACAAAGCACCACCAAAGATTTCTTAAAGGATATTACCACGGTAGATACCGTTACCTACGGAGATTACTATCTTCCTGTGCAGACGGTTTCCAATATCAACAGCGGTTTTGCGGTTTCCACCACGGATTTGTCTTATATCCATAATCCTTCCGGCATGGGAAAAGATTATTATATCGGGCGGCCTGCATCCAAAAACGAGCAGATGGCGGTATATGGCGACAGCAAAGGAGCAAAAGAAGATTACACCTACGAAAACAATTTGCTGAAAACCAAAAAATCGTGGAACAGGAATGATTCCGGCTGGTTTCTGGAAACCTACGATTATGACGGCTTCGGAAACATTACCGAAAAAACGATTACCAACAGCAAAGACAGCAATTCTAAGAAAGATGAGGCACAATATGAGCCGAAAGGAAGATTTGTCGACAAAAAAACTGACAATCTGAATTTGGAAACCCATATCACCTATAACGATTGGGGGCAGGTTCTTACCCAGACCGATCCTTTAGGCGTTACTTTGACCAATACCTACGACGATTGGGGAAAACTCCTGAAATCCAAAACCAATCTTGCAGGGACGACTACCTATACCTACGAAAAATCATATGTCGGAGATGTGATTATAAGCGAATATTCGCCGGATGGAAGTATTACAATAAATTATACCAATAAAATAGGGCAGAAATATAAAACCTCCGCCAAAAAATTCGGACAGGGAGAATATGTTTCCGTAATGACCACTTATGATGCTCTTGGCAGAAAAAAAGGAGAATACGAGCCTTATCTGGGACAAGGTGCAGGTGCTTCACAATTGAATACCATAGAATACGATGATTATTCCCGACCGATAAAAGCAACTGCTTTCACCGGAAAGATTGTGGAAACCACCTACAGCGGCAGAACTGTAACTGCCACTGAAACAAATGCCAATAACCGCTTCCGCAAGCAGACCGCCGATGCACTCGGAAATATCACCTCCTCGGAAGATTTGGGTGGCGTTATCAATTTTAAATACAATGCGGCGGGTGAAAATACCGAAGCCGATTATGAAGGCAATATCGTAAAAACGGATTACGATGTATGGGGAAACAAAGTACGCTTTGAAGACCCGTCCAACGGAGTTTATGAATATCAGTACAACGGCTATTTCGGGACGCTGTCGAAAACAATAAGCCCGAAAGGGGAGAAAACCTACGAATACAACAGCAAGGGACAGCTGATTCAGCAGAAAGAGAAAACCACTTCGGGAAATGCTACCGACAAAACTATCAACTTTACCTACAACAGCAAAGGACTCGTTACCGAAAAATCGGGCACGTCTTTAGGAAAAGCATACAGCAGCGGCGTTACTTATGACAGTTACGGAAGAGCACTGAGCTCTTACGAGAACAGCAACGGGAAATACTTTATTAAAAAAGGTATTTCGTATGATGACAAGATGCGGATAACCTCCTATGAAAAGCAGCTGTATTCTTCCGGTATTCTGACCAAAGTAAGCATAGAGAACGAATACGAGGCGTGGAGCGGTCAACTTTCTGCAGTAAAGGAAAAAGGAACAGGGAAGCTCCTGTGGCAGCTGAACGAAGTTAATGCTAAAGGACAGGTAACGGCAGCTAAATTAGGAAATGTAAATATTGTCAATACCTACGCTGGCAACGGATTTTTAAATAATATCAATCATACTTCTGCGGGTACAGGCAATAATACAATTCTTCAGATCGGGTACAGTTTCAATGCCATTAAAAACGAGCTGAACACCCGTACAACGGGAGGAGATTTCAATATCATCGAGCAGTTTGAGTACGATAGCAACAACCGGTTAGTGAACTGGACAAATCCTGTAACGGGAGTGTTTACCCAGAACCAAAAACGTAATGTCTATGACAACAAAGGGCGGATTACGCAGAATGATGAGGTAGGAACTTTCAGCTTTAATAATACGCTGAAAAAATACCGACCAACAGGAATGGTGCTGAATACGGAAGGTACAGCGAACTACAATAACGACCTGCTTCAGAAAATTACCTATAACGAAAATAATGACCCTGTCTTTATAGACGGTCTGAAAGGTGATGTAGCTTTTGAGTACGGCTTAACATCTATGAGACAAGTTGTTTATTACGGTGGTAATTTCCAACAACCGACAACCGACAACCAACAACCAAACAGTAAGTTTACGAAATATTACAGCGAAGACGGCAGTTATGAGATTATAAGAAATAACCAGACCGGGCAGGAAAAGCATTTAATCTATATTGGCGGTACGCCGTATGAAGCCAACATTGTATATCTAAAAGATTTTACTGCAAGTACACCAAATTTTGTATTTTTACATAAAGATTATTTGGGCAGCATTCTTGCGATAACCGATGAAGCAGGAACCAAATTAGAGCAGCGGCACTTTGACGCATGGGGAAATCTGACGCATTTAAAGATTGGCAATAGTGCTATTATTACGGATAAGGAGCAGATACGAGACTATCTTTCTAATGGAAACTTAATTGTAGACAGAGGATATACAAGCCACGAGCATTTTGCGGAAGTAGGTCTTATCCACATGAATGGTAGATTGTATGACCCACTTCTACGCAGATTCTTAAATGCAGATGAAAACATACAAGACCCTCATAATACGCAGAACTATAACAAATATGGTTATGTACTGAACAATCCGCTGATGTTCAATGACCCGAGTGGGGAGTTTATAGGATTTGTTTTTGCGGCTATAAAAATTGCAAGTATGCTATTTGCCACAATACAAACCGTCAGTCTGCTAGCTGGCTGGGTTAGCGGGCAAATTACGTTCGGGCAATTTATAGGTCAGGTTATATTTAACGTAGCATCTTCGCTTATATCGTATGGAATAGGAGATATATTTAAGGCAGGTGGAAGTGTTGCTACTGCACTTGGTAATTATACATTTCTTGCTCAGGCAGGAGCACACGCTATTTCTCAGGGAGTATTGGGATTAATGCAGAGCGATAATTTCTGGAGCGGTGCGGCAGCAGGATTTTTGGGTAGTTTGGGAGCAAGCGGATGGGGTAGTTTGTCAAAGGTTATAGGATTAGGTAGTTTGTCAAACAATGGGTTTGCTACCATTGCTTTTGGAGCATTAGCCGGAGGTGTGGGAGCAGAACTTGGAGGCGGCAATTTCTGGCAGGGAGCAGTCACGGGAGGAATCGTGGCGGCATTCAATCATGAGATGCATAAGATGGATAGTCCGTTTAATCAAGATGAGGTAGAAAGTTTTGCACAACAAACAGGAGACCCTCAATTATCCCCACCAGATGCATCTAAATTACATCCAAGATTTAATACTGGTAATAAAGATTGGCAAAAAGTTAGTGGACGTTGGACAATAACAACTAAAAAAGAGATTTTACAATGGGATACACTGCATAGTGAAATTGAAGTTTTCAATAAAGGAAAAAAAGAACATTTAGGAGGTTTCAATCCAAAAACAGCAAAACTTCGTGAAGGATCAATTAGACTTGGCAGACCGCCACATGGTGGCTGGAAAATTGATACTGGAAAAATTTTAAAAACGGGAAGTAAGATTCTGAAAGGATTGGAAAAAATCAATAGATCTATGATTATATTTGATTTTTTTCCAACATGGATGATTCCTTATCAAACAGGAACAGTAAAATATCAACCGGAAGAATTATAATTATGATTTTTAATGTAAATAAAAAAACAGAAGATGGCTATTTCAGTTGCTTTAAATTGTTGCTGGAGAAATCTCATATACAAAGATTGGTTAATTCAATACAGTGGATTATACCGGAAGACGATTATATTTATACTAAAAATGATACTCTTTCTAAACAGGAGGTAAATAAAATAATTAAAATAAATCCCAATTTAGATTTTTTAAAAAATTATAAAATTGAAGTTGATGAAGCTAATATTGAAGGTTTTATACTAAAAGATTTTATTGAAAATAAAACTATTCTACCGCAGAAAGGGGTTGGTTATGAATTAGCTCAACAATTGACCCCAATTAATAATAGACCTACTTTTGAATATTTGGGAAATAAATGTATATGGATTCAGGAATTAGGATTATTTCAAATTTTAGAAGGAAATAAAGGTTATTATAATCCCTTAAATAAATGTTTATGTTTTAAAAGGTATGAAGATTATAACAAATATCTTAATGAAATAAATTGTTTAAAGAATATTGAAAAAAAGACAAAGAATATGGAAGATAAAAGTTATGTGAGAATTATTTCTGTATATGATAAGAAAACAAAAGAATTAAAATACCGAATCTTAAATGAAGAATTTAATTATAATTCATTTGCGTTTTATAATCTTAAACCTTTTGAAGGAGATGAAGGAATTTATTTTAGATCATATAAAATTACTAAATCGTTGGCTAAAAAATATGCAGATTGGTCTTATTTACTAATTGATTATGATTTTGAAAAAAATAATTATTATTTTGAAACATTAGAAGCAAGTAAGTTTTTTTATTCTCAAAAAGAACTTTTAAAAGAAATAGGTAATGTTCCAAACGTGTTGGTAGAAAAATAAGATATTTAAAATCAATATTATAATTTTAAAAATAAGATGAAAAATAAGTTTTGAAATAGTATTTACGATAGCAAGAGCAGAAGAAACAAGAAAATAAGCTATCTAAAATATTGAGAATCATAACAGGTGTTTCAGATGTGTTGGTGGTAAATTTTCAGTTATGAGATTATAAGAAACAACCAGACAGGACAGGAAAAACATTTAATTTACATTGGCGGTACACCGTATGAAGCGAATATTGTATATTTGAAAAACTATACGGAGAGCGGTAATGTTCCAAATGTGTTGGTAGAAAAATAAGATATTGAAAATCAATATTATAATTTTAAAAATAAGATGAAAAATAAGTTTTGAAATAGTATTTACGATAGCAAGAGCAGAAGAAACAAGAAAATAAGCTATCTAAAATATTGAGAATCATAACAGGTGTTTCAAATGTGTTGGTGGTAAATTTTCAGTTATGAGATTATAAGAAATAACCCGCTGCGCAAAATATCCCGACTTTGAGCTGACAAACTCAATAAAAGCAAGATTATTGTTTCCAAACTTTTGCTCTGCAAAATTTCAATCATTTCGGGAGCAGATTATTTTATATATTTGCATATACATTTTTAAAGTTTCAGCAATATGCTCAAATCACTTTTCCACTGGAAAGTTTTGGTAAATATTATTTTGGCAGCCGCAGTTTTCATCGGTTTGGTTTGGCTTACTTTCCGCTGGTTAGAGTTGCATACCAATCACGGCAAAGAAATTCCCGTTCCCAACGTAATGAATAAACCGGTGCAGGAAGCCATCAAAATTTTAGACGATTCCGGATTAGAATATGAAGTAGATAGTTTCAAATATGATCCTAAATTTAGACCTTTTCAGGTTTTGCAGATTTATCCATCACCGGGTTCCAGAGTAAAAGACGGCAGAACAATTATCTTGAGAGTAAACCCGAGAACTTATGCACAGGTTTCCGTTCCTGATGTTTTAGATCGTTACAAAGGTTTAGCTTTCAGGCAATTGGAACAGGTTGGGTTAAAAGTGGGCGACACTATTTACGAACCGAGCATTCAGCGAGATGCGGTACTGAGAATGTTGTTCAACGGTTCTACACTGAAACCGGGTGCATTACTGCCGAGATTTTCAACCATTGATTTGGTTATCGGAGCAGGACCGAGAAGAAATATCACTGTTCCGAATTTGGTTGGTTTAACCGTTCAACAAGCAAAAGCAATCATTGCCCAGAATTTGTTTGAAGTCGGTTTAATAGAATATGAAGACGGAAAAAAAGACGATTCGGATATTGTTTATTACCAAGATCCCGCAGCAATGGGATTTCGCGATCAGGGAATGCAGATTGATTTGTGGGCGAGTAAAAAAACACCAGCCGAAATGGGTGCAAAAATCAACCAGCTCAATTCCATTTATAGAATCAAAATTGATACTACGGCTGTATCTACCAATTACTATGAACCATCTGTAAATCACAGAACCTCCGTACCGAAATCAGAAGCACCGAAGACTGAAACAGTAATCGAAGAACCGAAACCTTCAGCAGAACAGCCAAAACCAGCTGAAACAAAACCAAAACCGGTTGAAACGAAACCAAAAACCGTTACCGAAACCAAACCAAAACCTGCCGCAGTTTCAACAACACCAAAAACGGAAGAAAAACCGAAAGCAAAAAAGGTGATTGTAGAATAATTTTTATTTTTAAAATACAGAAATTTCAACTGTTGCTGGTTGAATTTTTTTTCGGAAAATGACTCAAGACAGCGAAGATTTTTTAGAAGATGAATTACAGCATCAAGAATTAAATGATGCAGAATCAGACGGGCTTTATGAACATCTGAACATTATTGTCGATAGAAATCAGGAGCCGCTCCGTATTGATAAATTTCTTTTGATTTTCCGGCAGAATTCTTCACGGAATAAAATTTCGCAAACTTGTAGAGCAGGAAACGTTGTGGTAAACGGAACTGCCGTAAAACAAAATTACCGCGTAAAACCGGGCGATGAGATTTCTGTGCTTTTAGCGCATCCGCCGAGAGAAAATGTCATCATTCCACAAGATATTCCGATTAATATCGTTTATGAAGATGAAGATTTGGTAGTGGTTGATAAAGAACCCGGAATGGTAGTTCACCCAGGTTTCGGAAACTGGGACGGAACTTTGGTCAATGCACTTGCTTTTCATTTCGAAAAAAACGGCGAGAAATCAGATTTAGACAGAGTGGGTCTTGTTCACAGAATTGATAAAGATACATCGGGACTTTTAGTCATTGCAAAAAATGAATATGCGCTGAGTTTTTTGGCAAAACAATTTTTTAAACGGACTACAAAACGGCTGTATTGGGCATTTGTTTGGGGAAATATAAAGGAAGATGAAGGAACAATCAGCGGACATATCGGAAGACATTTGAAAAACCGAATGCAAATGGCAGTTTATGAAGACGGCAGTTTAGGGAAACATGCAGTAACTCATTACAAAGTTATCGAACGGTTCAAATACATGACTTGGGTAGAATGTAAACTGGAAACAGGAAGAACACACCAAATTCGGGCGCATTTCAAACACATTGGTCATACTTTGTTTAATGATGAAAGATATGAAGGACACCAGATTTTGAAAGGAGTAAACCTGCCGAAATACAAACAGTTTGTGAAAAATGTTTTTGAGGTTTTGCCTCGTCATGCGTTGCATGCACATACGTTGGGATTTATTCACCCCACTACGAAAAAGGAAATGTATTTTGAAAGTCCGATGCCAAAAGACATGAATGAAGCCATAAAAAAATGGCGGAAATATTTAGAGTAAATTGTTGTTAAAAGTTTTTTATATTTGCCAATGATTCACCCGAACTTAGTTATGAAAAAAATATATACGCTGCTCTTTGTCATTATTTCTTTAGCTTTATATAAAAGTCAGGAAACTTTGCCGTATTACCAACAATATTTAATGGAAGGCGATTTCCTTTTCAATCCTGCACTTTATGGTAAAAACGATGATGTGGTGCTCAATATCAATTATCAAAAACAGTTTGCCAATTTTGACGAATCTCCCAATGTACAGTCCATTGGTCTTCATGCCAATATTTTCGACAGAGTAGGAGCAGGACTTCACTTTTTCAGAGACCAAAACGGTCCTGTTTCTTCCAACGGAATTTCCGTAGGTGCTTCTTACTTCATTCCGCTTGATGATGACGGTGAGAGAAAAAACCAATTCTCATTCGGAACCAATGTGAGTTTTTACAACATGAATATTGATTTGGCAAAACTCAATCCGCAAACAGCAGGCGACCCTACAATTGCTCCTGATACCAATAATATTTTCTTGGCGTATGCAAATTTGGGAATGGCTGTTTCTTTCCGCAAGCTTTTTTTAGGATTTTCTGTGAATGATATTGCGTTGACCAACGATATTCCCATTGTGAGCGGAATAGAACCGGAACCAACCAAACTGATTTTCAACTCTTCTTATGATGTGCATCTCAACGAAGATTTTTTTGTAACACCGTCGGTTTTATTAAACTTTAGCACCAATTCTTCTAAAATGATGGACTTGAACCTAATGGCAACACTTTTAAGTGGTGAGAAAAATTCTTTTTCTGCAGGTGCGAGTTTCAGAACCTCCAGTAACAGATTCGGGAATCAATCACTCGGAGTTTCTCCCGTTATCAAAGCCAGTTTCAACAGATTTTTTGTCGGTGCAAGTTATAATTTCGGGTTGTCTGATATTCAGCAATACGGCGGAAGCAGTTTTATGCTGAGTTTGGGTTACAACATCGAAAACTTTATCAATACAAGAGGTTTCCGATACAGATAGTTTTTTCAGTTATGAGTTATAAATTTTTCAGTTATGAGTTTTTAGCATATAACTTGTAACCCATAATTCATAATCAACAACTCTCAACTATAAAACTTGATTTATTTCCATGTTCCTTTCTGCAAACAAAAATGCAGTTATTGTAATTTTCATTTTTCTACTTCTTTAAATTCTAAAGAAGAAATGCTGTCTGCAATGAAAAAAGAAATTTCATTAAGGAAAAATGAGCTCGAAAATAATACATTGAAATCCCTTTATTTCGGCGGCGGAACTCCTTCTATTTTGAGTGTCGATGAAATAAAATCTCTGATTGACGAAACTTTAAAATATTTTGATTTTGATGAAAATATCGAAATCACTCTTGAAGCCAATCCCGATGATTTGGATAATTTTTTTTTGAAAGCACTTTCTCAATCGTCTATAAATCGTCTTTCCATCGGAACGCAGAGTTTTTTTGATGAAGATTTGAAGATGATGAACCGCGCTCATAACTCCGGCGAAGCAGAAAGTTCCATCAAACGTTCGCAGGATTTCGGTTTTGAAAATATCAGCATTGATTTAATTTACGGTTCGCCAACTTCTAACCTTGAAATCTGGAAAGAAAATCTCGATAAAACCATTGAACTGCAAGTTCCGCACGTTTCTTCTTATGCTTTAACAGTTGAGCCAAAAACAGCTTTGGAAAATTGGATTGAAAAAGGAAAAATAAACTCACCGAAAGAATCGGAGCAGAACGAAGAATTTTATTATATGTCGAGTTTTCTGAAAGACAACGGTTTTCAGCATTACGAAATTTCAAATTTTGCAAAACCAGGATTTCATTCAAAACACAATTCCGCTTATTGGCAGTATCACGAATATTTGGGAATCGGCGCTTCTGCACACTCCTACAACGGGAAAAATGAAAGAAACTGGAATATTGCTAATAATGCTTTGTATATCAAAAATTTACAGCAAAACATTCTGCCGAAAGAAACCGAAATACTTTCCGATAAAGACCGTTTCAATGAAATGATGATGATTGGTCTCAGAACAATTTGGGGCGTAAATCTGGAAAAGGTGAATCGTAATTTTCCGGAGGAAATTTTAGGAATTTTTCAACAATCGATTCAGCAGAAAATCGAAGAGAAAATTTTAATTATTGAGAACAATCATTTGAAAATTCCCGAAAAGCATTGGTTTTTGGCAGACGGAATTGCAGCGGATTTGTTTATCATATAATCCGGTAAATTAATTACTTTTGCATAAAGATTTTTCATTTTGAAAAAGAAAAAACAAGATTTCAGTCATCTTTCCTCAACGCAGCCAATCGGGATTTTCGATTCCGGAGTGGGTGGATTGACTGTGGCAAAAGAAATCAAAAGATTGCTTCCGAACGAAGATTTAATTTATTTCGGCGATACCAAACATTTACCTTACGGCGAAAAATCCCGTGAAGCAATTGTAGGATATTCCACGAAAATTACCGATTTTCTGCTCGAAAAAAACTGCAAAGCAATTGTCATTGCCTGTAATTCTGCCACAGCAAATGCACTGAAAGAAGTTCTGGAACTGGTTGCCGAAAAAGTTCCGGTGATAGATGTTATCAATCCCGTTGCGGAAAAAGTGTCCTACGAAATCCATAACAATGTGGGAGTAATTGCCACGAAAGCTACGGTAAATTCAGGACTTTATAAAAAATCAATCCGAAAGCACAACAAATTTATCAAGGTTGATGAATTGGCAACTCCGCTTCTCGTTCCTGCGATTGAAGAGGGCTTTAAAAATCACCCGATTACTCATGCAATTATTTATAATTATTTGAGTAACAGCAAATTAAAGAACATTGAAACATTGATTCTCGGTTGTACACATTATCCGCTTTTGATTGATGAAATCAAGCAGTATTACGGAAACCGAGTTCGTGTGATTGATTCGCCGAATATTGTAGCCAATCAGCTGAAAATGATTCTGGAAAAACACCATCTTCTGAACGAAAATAACTCTAAACCAGAATATCATTTTTACCTTTCGGATATTACCAAAAACTTTGAAAAAATATCTAAAAAATTCTTCGGAAAGTCTATTGAATTGGAACTGAAAGTTCTTTAACAAAAAAGCTGAAACTCACATTTCCGTATTTTCTGGTGTCTTGTAAATTCGGATGTTTGATTTTCATTCTGCTTTGATGTTCCAGAATGAACACTCCGTTTTCTTTTAAGAAATTATTATTTAAAACTAATGAAATCACTTCGTTGTATTTTTTTTCTTCGGTTTCAAAAGGAGGGTCTGCGAAAATAATTTCGTAGGTTTTGCGGTTTCGGTTTTTCTTTAAATACTCGAAAACATCGGCTCTCTGAACATTGATTTGCAGTTGCATTTCCAAATCCGAAGCAGTGGAATTGATGAACGAACAATGTTTCGCATTCATTTCTACCGAAGTAATATCATTACATGCTCTCGATGCAAATTCCAGAGAGATTGAGCCGATTCCTGCGAACAAATCCAGCACGGAAATTGAGCTGTAGTCAAAACGGAAACGGTTTTCGATAATTGAAAACAACGCCTCTTTTGCAAAATCCGTTGTAGGACGCACATCAAAGTTTTTCGGAGCGGAAATTCTTTTGGCTTTCCATTTGCCGGAGATGATTCGGAACATAGAGTTGTTGGATGTTTTTCTAATTCAGTTTATTTCTGAAAGCGAGAATGTGATTTATCAGTTTATAAGCGAAATTATACATTTCGGTAAATTTTTCTTCATCAATATAGTTTCTTCTTTTGGCTTTGTAGAGGCAAGTTACAACTTCCGCAATACTTCGTATAGAATATCCTGAAAATTTTCTAAACTCAGGATTACTTTGTAAAATACTTCCTTCGGAAATATTTAAAGCAATGGAATCTGCTGCTCTTCGGATTTGGGAAGCTAAATTAAAATTTTCTTCTTTTGGAAAATTATTGGAAATTTTAAAAATATCTTCTCCAAAATTCATAGAATCCTGCCAAATAATTAATTTTTCAAATTTAAAACTCATACGGTTAATTTTGAATAAAGTTAATAAAAGCATTTTTAAAAACATCCAACATCCAACATCCATCATCCGGCAAGTATAAAATTCCTCTTCGGAATATTATCAAAAACGATTTTCAGGTTTTTCACAAATTTTTGTAATTCAGAAATAAAGGTTTCATTTTCAGTGGTTTCGCCGTAAACAAGAAAATTAGTTTCATCTATTCCGAAACCGATTTTGCTTAACGTAAACATCACAAAATACAGAAAATCTACTTCGGAATTTACGTCGAGATTATTGTACAGAATGATTTTTTTCTGGTCAAAAGCGAAAAATTCGCACTGGTTGTGATAAAGATTAATATGGATTTCCTTTTGGTTTTTTGCATTCAGCGAGTTCAGAAATTTTTCCCCCGAAAAATTGAAACGTGCAGAAAGATTCAGCGATTTTATTTTGTGATAAAAATTCTTCGGAAAAGCATAATAAAATTGCACCCCAAATTTTTTGTTGACAGAAAGCATCAGTTCTTCATTTTCCTTATCTACAGGTGCGTTGAAGCCGATTAATTCATATCCTAAATCGTGCTGTGAAAAACCTTCTGGCATCAAAGTAAAATGATTAAGTGCAGAAATTACCGCAATTTCTTTGAAATTTTTTTTGGCAAGAATTTCATCGAATTTTTGGAAAATAAAATTTTCGGGCGTTTCTTCGTTTGCAAAAAAAGCACTTTCTTCCAACAGCGTTTTGTTCTTAGAAATCTGGTATTGTAAACCGTCTTTAGTGAAAAGAAGAGAGAGTTTTTGCATAATTTTTTATCGAAGGCAAATTTAATTAAAAAAATGCAATTTTAATTTTAAAATATTATGGCAAATAAGGATAAATATCAACAGAATCATAAATAATTTTGAAGAAAAGCATTATTTTTACCAAAAATTATTTGATATGAAATCACTTGTTTTATGTGTTTTTCTGTTTACGGGAATTTCTGTTTTTTCTCAGCAGACAAAAGAAAAAATTAGAGAAGTAGAAGTATCTTGCGGACAATGCCAATTTAAAATGAAGGGAAAAAAAGGGTGTGATTTGGCGGTGAGAATTGACGGAAAATCTTACTTTGTAGAAGGAACTAATATAGATGATCATGGCGATTCACACTCAAAAAACGGGTTTTGCAATATGGTAAGAAAAGCACAAGTTTCCGGCGAAATAGTAAATGATAAATTTGTTGCAACCTATTTCAAACTTCTACCTTTGGAGAAAAAATAATCCGCAAAAACGGTTTTATATAAAACTCACCATCACACTTCCCGATTGATGATAGAAAAAATCGTGGTCATCAAACTCGATATTGGTTTGTTCCGAAAGTTCATCATAAACCATTTTCTGCAAAACTCCGTCGCCGATTCCGTGAATGATTTCGAGTTTTTTCAGATTATTTTTTCTGCAAAAATTCAGCGTTTCCAGCAATTTTTCTTTTTGAATGAATAGCCGTTCAAAAGAATCATATTCCGCCGGATTTTTCACTAAATTTTCAAAATGCAAGTCGAGAACGAGATGTTTTTTGTTATGCTTTTTAGAAACAGATTTTGAAGTTTCATATTTCTGTATGGGTTTCACGTTTTCATAAATCGACGGATTCTGCAAAACAAGTTTTTCTTTCCTGAACTGATGAGTAAAGCCGTGTTCATCTTTGAAAACCACTATATCATTTTTCACAGAAGTTATGATTCCTTTCAAACCATCATCAATCACGGAAACTTTATCGCCAATTTTCAACATGCGGTTATTTTCTGCAAATTTATCATCAATAATTTGAAATCTGAAATGAAGTTGTGCAAATATTTTCCGAAAAATACCTACATTTGGGACACTATAATTTAAATAAACTTATCAATCATCAAACATGAATACCGATTTAATTTTCACCCTTATCGACCGGGAAAGACAAAGACAAACACACGGCATTGAACTGATCGCATCTGAAAATTTTGTTTCGGATAACGTGATGAAAGCAATGGGAAGTGTTCTCACCAACAAATATGCAGAAGGTTATCCCGGAAGAAGATATTACGGCGGCTGTGAAGTGGTAGATGAAGTTGAAACTTTGGCAATCAACCGTGCAAAAGAACTTTTCGGGGTAGAATATGCCAATGTACAGCCACATTCCGGTTCACAGGCAAATGCGGCGATTTACCTTTCTGTTTTAAAACCGGGTGATAAAATTTTGGGACTTGATTTGTCGATGGGTGGTCATTTAACGCATGGTTCGTTTGTTAATTTTTCGGGAATTCAGTACAATGCAAATTTCTACGGAGTTGACCGCGAAACAGGTTTGATTGACTACGAAGCAATGCGCCAAAAAGCATTAGAAGTAAGACCTAAAATGCTCATTGCAGGATATTCTGCTTATTCCAGAGATTTGGATTTTAAGAAATTTCGCGAAGTTGCCGATGAAGTTGGAGCAACACTTTGGGCAGATATTGCGCATCCTGCAGGTTTAATTGCTAAAGGGCTGCTTTCGTCACCTTTTGAGCATTGCCATGTTGTAACGACGACAACACACAAAACTTTGCGCGGACCAAGAGGTGGACTGATTATGATGGGTAAAGATTTTGAAAATACTTACGGACACAAAACTCCGAAAGGTGAAACCAAAATGATGAGTCAGGTTTTAGATGGTGCGGTTTTCCCAGGAATTCAGGGTGGTCCTCTCGAACATGTAATTGCCGCAAAAGCAGTTGCATTCAGTGAAGCTATTGACGGGAAATTTAAGAGTTATGCAAAACAAGTCATCGACAATGCAAAAGCTTTAGCTAAAGCCATGAAAGACAACGGTTTTGATATTGTGAGCGGAGGGACCGATAATCATTTGATGCTCATTGATTTGAGAAATAAAAATGTGAACGGTAAAGAAACTGAAAAAGCGTTGGTAAATGCAGATATTACCTGTAACAAAAATATGGTTCCTTTTGACGATAAATCAGCATTCATTACTTCCGGAATTCGTTTGGGAACTGCAGCCATTACGACAAGAGGTTTGAAAGAAAACGACATGGATATTATTGCAGGACTCATCAATGATGTGGTGATGAATATTAAAGATGAAACGGTAATTTCGGGAGTTCGCAAAAAAGTAAATGATTTGATGAACTCAAAACCGCTTTTTACTTTTTAAAGGCAGATTTGTAATTTTTTTCGTTTTTTATGGAATCCCAATAATATTCTTAACTCCTGCTCACAGGTTGAGAAAATAATTTTGCGTATCTTGTTTATTTTCATATATTTGAAATAAAAAAATGAAAAAACCAACACTTTACTCCATTTTATTTTTACTCATTTCCTTTACATTGATTCAGTGTAAAACGGAGGAGGAAATTTCTGATGATTTGCGTCCTGCATTGAACAGATATGCAGATTCCATTCTTGTTGCACAACATCTTCCCGGATTAATAATCGGTGTTTGGAATGATAATACAAACTATGTGTATCTTGAAGGTTTCGGCTCTTGTGATGTAGAAAATCACAAAGCTATGTCGCCGCATCTCCCTTTTCGGATAGGGAGCATTACAAAAACTTTTGTAGTTACCAATGTTTTGCAGTTGGTAGATAAAGGATTAATTGATTTAGACAAAACTGTAGCAGATTATATCAACATTATTCCGAATGCCGGTCAAATTAAAGTGAGAATGCTTTGCAATATGACATCGGGATATGAAAATTATTCTGCAACGGCTTATTTTCAAGATGCTATTGAGAATAATCCTTTAAGAGAATGGGAAAAACAAGAGTTAATTCAGTTGGGAACTTCAGAACCATTACGCTTTATACCGGGACAGAATGTGTATTATTCTAATACGAATACCCTTATTTTGGCGGCTATTATAGAGAAAGTAACGGGTATATCGTGGGAAGAAAGTATTACAAAAGACATTATCAATCCTTTAAATCTAACTCATACATCTTTTGCCGTAAAAAATGAATTTCCCCAAAATGGTGTACAGGGATATGATATAAATCCGGCAAATTTTTCCCTTACAAACATTACCACCAAATACAATGTTTCCTGGGCAAGTGCAGCGGGAAATATGATTTCAACGGCAGAAGATTTACGCAAATGGGCAACAGCATTATCAGATGGAACTTTGTTGAGTCATGCTCTGCATCAACAGCGTTTTCACGCAGATATAGAAGCTGCACCGGGAATGAAATATGGTTTAGGAATGTTTAATATAGGTTCTTATTGGGGACACAACGGCGGAATTCCCGGTTACAACACTACTTTAATGCGTAATCCTGAAAAGAAAATTACTATTTTGGTAATGTATAATTATTTGTACGATCCATATCCTACTAATAATTCGGTTACAGAAATTCAGCAGTTGATTGAAAAATATAAGTAGAACTTGTACCTGTCAGCAGAAAATAAAACAATTGTATTTTTTGATGAATAACCCATTTCTGTTTTCCAAATTTTACAGAATTGATTATCTTTGGGGATTATCGAAAACAAGTTATGGAATCCCAAAAATATACTCCTAAAAACAAAATAAGAATTGTAACAGCAGCTTCGCTTTTTGACGGACATGATGCAGCGATTAACATTATGCGCAGAATGATTCAGGGAACAGGTTGCGAAGTCATTCATCTCGGGCACGACAAATCTGCGGAAGAAGTTGTGAACACCGCAATTCAGGAAGATGCAAATGCAATTGCTCTCACTTCTTATCAAGGTGGTCATAATGAATATTTCAAATATATTTACGATTTGCTTCGTGAAAAAAATGCTCCGCAGATTAAAATTTTCGGTGGAGGAGGTGGCGTAATTCTGCCCGAAGAAATCAAGGATTTGATGGATTACGGGATTGACAGAATTTATTCACCCGATGACGGAAGAGAACTCGGTTTGCAGGGAATGATAGACGATTTGGTAAAAAAATCAGATTTCCCGACAGGAAAAAATATTGAAATTTCGGATTTGGATAATATCAAATTTGAAGATTCAAAATCCATTGCAGAAGTGATTTCAGCTGTTGAAAATTTTTCCGATGAAAAGCAAGATTTGGTAAAAACCATTGATGAAAAAACAAAAAATTCCAATATTCCAATCATCGGAATTACCGGAACAGGAGGAGCAGGAAAATCTTCATTAACTGATGAATTAGTCCGCAGATTTTTGCGCTCAAACTCCGATAAAAAAATCGCGATTATTTCTATTGATCCGAGTAAAAAGAAAACAGGCGGTGCTTTGTTGGGCGACAGAATTCGTATGAATTCTATTAATGACAAACGTGTTTATATGCGTTCGATGGCAACTCGCGAAAACAATGTTTCCGTTTCTCCTTACATTCATTCTGCGTTGAATATTTTAAAATTGGCAAATCCAGATGTGATTATTTTGGAAACTTCGGGAATCGGACAAAGCGGCTCCGAAATTACTGAAATCGCCGATGTTTCGATGTATGTCATGACACCGGAATACGGAGCTTCCACACAGTTGGAAAAAATCGACATGTTAGATTATGCAGATTTAATTTCATTAAATAAATCTGATAAACGCGGTGCTTTAGATGCACTTCAAGCGGTGAAAAAGCAATTCCAAAGAAATCATGTTTTGTTTGATAAACCTTTGGACGAAATGCCGGTTTTTTCTACAAAAGCAAGTCAGTTCAACGATTGGGGAACCACAGAATTGTATAATGCTTTGATTAAAAAAGTCAACTCGAAGTTTGAAAATTTAGCGTTTAACGAATACGAAGAGCAAAATGTTTCCGAAGATTCTACGATTATTCCGCCGAAAAGAGTTCGCTATCTTTCTGAAATTGTAGAGAATAACAAAATCTATGACAACGAAGTTGAAGAACAGGCACTTGTTGCCAAAAAAATGTATCTCATAGACGGTGCAAAAGCTTTGATTACAGACGATGAACACACCTACGATAAACTCGAAAAAGTATTTCTGAAAACTAAGAAAGATTTATCAGAAGAAAACCGTTTGTTTCTTCAAGGATGGAAAAAATTCAAGGAAGAAATGAAAGAAGACTCTTTCATCTATTTAGTTCGAGGAAAAGAAATTAAAGTTGAAACCAAATACGAATCGCTTTCTCATCTGAAAATCCCAAAAATTTCTCTTCCGAAATTTCAGGATTGGGGTGATTTGATTCGTTGGAAAGGTCAGGAAAATGTTCCGGGAGCATTTCCGTTCACTGCCGGAATTTATCCCTTTAAAAGGACCGGAGAAGACCCAACAAGAATGTTTGCTGGAGAAGGAGGCCCGGAAAGAACCAACAGAAGATTTCATTACGTTTCTGCAGAAATGCCTGCAAAACGTTTATCAACCGCATTTGATTCTGTTACGCTTTACGGACAAGATCCTGCTTTTCCACCCGATATTTACGGAAAAATCGGAAATGCCGGAGTTTCAATTGCCACGATTGATGATGCCAAAAAACTCTATTCCGGTTTTGATTTGGTGAATGCTTTAACATCGGTTTCAATGACGATTAACGGACCTGCTCCGATGATTTTGGCGTTTTTTATGAATGCTGCAATTGACCAAAATGTAGAGAAATATATTACCGAAAATAATTTACAAGATAAAGTAGAAGAAGTTTTAAAGAAAAAATTCGATGATAAAGGTTTGAAAAGACCGACTTACAACGGCGAACTTCCCGAAAGCAATAATAGTTTAGGTTTAAAACTCTTGGGAATTACAGGTGATGAAATCATTAATAAAGAAACCTACGAAAAAATAAAAGCAGAAACAATTGCAACCGTTCGCGGAACCGTTCAAGCCGATATTCTTAAAGAAGATCAGGCGCAAAATACCTGCATTTTTTCTACGGAATTTGCACTACGATTAATGGGCGATGTTCAGGAATATTTCATTAAAGAAAAAGTACGGAATTTCTATTCTGTTTCCATTTCCGGTTACCACATTGCAGAAGCCGGAGCAAATCCGATTTCGCAGCTTGCATTTACTTTGGCAAACGGTTTCACTTATGTGGAATATTATTTGAGCAGAGGAATGAACATCAACGATTTTGCCCCGAATTTATCGTTCTTTTTTTCCAACGGAATCGACCCGGAATATGCGGTAATCGGACGTGTTGCAAGAAGAATCTGGGCAAAAGCGATGAAATTGAAATACGGAGCAGACGAAAGAAGCCAGATGTTGAAATATCACATTCAAACTTCTGGTCGTTCGCTTCACGCACAGGAAATTGATTTTAATGATATCAGAACAACTTTACAGGCACTTTACGCAATCTACGATAACTGTAATTCTTTGCATACAAATGCTTATGACGAGGCGATTACAACTCCTACTGAGCAATCGGTAAGAAGAGCAATGGCAATTCAGCTCATCATCAATAAAGAACTCGGTTTAGCGAAAAATGAAAATCCGTTGCAAGGTTCTTTCATTATCGAAGAATTAACAGATTTGGTGGAAGAAGCCGTTTATGCAGAATTTGATAGAATTACGGAAAGAGGTGGCGTTCTCGGTGCAATGGAAACGATGTATCAACGTTCAAAAATTCAGGAAGAATCAATGCATTACGAATGGTTGAAACATACAGGAGAATATCCGATAATCGGCGTGAATACATTTTTAGGAAAAGACGGTTCACCTACGGTTTTGCCGGGAGAAGTTATCCGTTCTACCGAAGAAGAAAAGCAGCTGCAAATCGAGAATCTGGAAGATTTCCAAAAAGCAAATGCCGATAAAACCGATGAGTGGCTGAACAAATTACAACTCGCCGCAATCAACCAGCAAAATCTTTTTGAAGTGTTGATGGACGCGGTGAAATATTGTTCTCTCGGACAAATTACCAATGCTTTGTTTGAAGTTGGCGGGAAATACAGACGAAATATGTAATCACTCCTCCAAAAAACGTATCAAATCATCTTTGTAAGTATCGCCAATCGGAATGATGAAATCATCTATCTGTATAGACTTGCTCACAATGGCATGAATGCTTTTTATGGGAACGATATAGGAACGGTGAACACGGATAAACTCTTTTTCCGAAAGTTTTTCCGTTATGTTTTTCATAGAAGAACGAGCTGTGATTTTCTGCCGGTTTTTCAGATGGATTTGTATATAATCATCTAATCCTTCAATCAAAACAATATCGTCATAATTGATTTTGTGCAGTTTGTAATCGGCACGAATCATCAAATGTCTTGCTTCGTTTTGCGGTACGGAAATTTTCAGCTTTTCCACGGCAGCTAAAAAACGTTCAAAAGAGAACGGCTTCACTAAATAATCCAGTGCGTTGACTTCAAATGCATTAACCGCAAACTCCGAATAAGCGGTGGTGAAAATGATTTTGGTGTTCTGCGAAATGCTTTTAGAAAAATCCATTCCGTTTTTTTGCGGCATGTTAATATCTAAAAAAACCAAATCCACAGGAAATTTGTTCAGGTATTTTTGGGCATCACTCTGCACGGTGAAAACTTTTTCCAAAAAAAGATTTTCAACTTTTTCGCTGTAGGTCTGTATTATTTTCAGAGCAAGCGGTTCATCGTCTATTGCAATGGCTTTTATCATCGCGTTTATTTGCGCTGATAAAGTTAATGAAAATTTAAGCCAAATTAATCGTCAAATCCACCGAAAAAATTTTTCCGTCATTTTCAATCGTCATCTCGTGTTGAGCAGGATATAGGTGTTTCAGCCGCTGCAAAGTATTTTTCAGTCCGATTTCGGTTTTTTCTAATTGCTGTTCGTTTTTGTTCACGATAAAATTAAAAACCTTAAACATCAGATGATGATTTTCTACCGAAATATTCACGGTGATTCTGCTTTCATCTTCGCCGTTAAAACCGTATTTAAAAGCATTTTCCACAAAGTTTACCAAGATTAAAGGTGCTATTTTCAATCCGCCGAAATTTCCGTTTTCGGTATATTTAAAATTAATCGTATCATCTGTTCGCAGTAATTGCAGTGCGATATAGTCTTTCAGATACTGAATTTCTTTTTCCAGCGGAACAAAATCTTTTCCGCTTTCCGTAACCACATATCTCATCATGTTCGAAAGCCGCAAAATTCCGTTTGGCGCATCTTCTGATTGAGTCAAAGCCAAAGAATAAATGGAGTTGAGAACATTAAACAAAAAATGCGGTTGTAACTGATATTTCAGATTCAGTAAATCAGCTTTTGCTTTTGCTTCTTCTAATTCCTGCTTTTTTCGAGATTGGTAAATAAAGAGCGAACAGAGAAATGAAAACATAAACGGAAGCAGTGCCACAAATAAATTCCGCACGAGTTTATCTTTCGGAGGACCGAATCGCGGTTTCTCTCGAAATTCTGGGAACTTGTCCATATCTGGTTTTGGAGTTTTCATTTTCATTTCGGGGTGAAAATCTCGGTTAGGTAAATCCTTATGCTTTGCAGGAATTTGTAAAGGCAAAAAAACCATAAACAGATAAGAAACAAGCATAATCGTCCATAATTTTATATTGTTTTTCTGATAAAATTTCGGAAGAAAATAATAGAGATTGAGGTAAAAAAAGATAATCGCAAGAAAAAATCTTACAAATTCCCGCTGAAAAGGCGGAACAGTGAAAACAGAAAACGTACCGTCAAAATCCGGCGAAGAAACAACCGGAACACTTAGCAGAAGCACAATAAGCAGAATATGAATGTGTAATTTTTTCATCAGAAAAATTCTGTTGCTCAAAGGTAAAGTTTTGCTCAGGAGCAGCAGTATTTTTTACCGGCACATTTTGGGGTTTTACCTCATTTTTTTTCTGATGGATACATTTGATAATACTTTTGTTATTATATTTTTATTGTTATTATGAAAAAATCAACATTTTTGAAAAAAGCAGTGGTATTCCTGTTTCTCTTGACAGCAGGATTTGCTTTTTCGCAGACAGGAATTAAGGTAACGTATTACAACGGAACCGTGCAGAATTTCGCCATTCAGGACACCGGAAAACTCTATTTTTCCGGCGATGATTTGATGATTGTTGCTTCATCGGGAGCATCGGCAACTACAATCCCGACAACGATTATCAAAAAAATTGTGCTTGACAATTCAATTTTAGGAACATCGGAAACCGTTTTAGACAAGAACATGATTGTCTATCCGAATCCGGGTGCAGATTTTATCAGAATTTCAGCTTCAGACAAATCTAAAACAATGAATGTAAAAATCTATTCGATGAATGGACAAATCATGCACGAAGGAAAATACAAATCAGAGCAGGATATCAACGTTTCCAAACTGGAAAAAGGTATTTATCTAGTTAATGTAAACGGTTTCACCATAAAATTCATCAAAAAATGAAAAAATATTTATTAATATTCGGATTGCTGTTTACATTTTCAATGAACGCACAGCAAAAGATTGTAGCTCATAATTCGGGAAACAATATGTATGTTTCGCCAATTGCAAATGTAGATGAAATCACTTTTGATGCGACTTACTCTAAATTTAAAATCAGCGGAGAAACCAATACGCTCAATATTCAGAAAACGGTAATCGACAGTTTGACGTTTTCAAGCAGCGCAACACAAGACAAAATCTACATCATTTGGAATGGAACAGATAATGCAACCATTATCAATCCGTATTCTGCAAGTGGTGTAACTATCTCTGCAACAGGAGGTGCAGTTACAGCAACATCTACTTCGTCCACAAGTAATTTACAGTATCATCTTTTGGGAACAAGTTCCGCAGGAAGTTTAACGATAAATTCTTCAACTCCTGCAAATTTCATTTTGAATAATCTGAATCTTACCAGTCCTTCTGAATCTGCAATTCGTATTACCGGTGGTCAAACTCAAACTTTCACTTTGCAAAGCGGAACGATCAATTCTTTAACAGACGGAACCGCAAGTACCAGAAACGGTGCATTACAAACGAATGGAAAAATGATTATTAATGGAACAGGAAATTTAAACATCAACGGAATTGCAAAACACGGTATTTCCACATCAGCAGAAATTGAAATTCAAAACGGAAATATTACAGTTACAGGTGCTGCTTCGGACGGACTTCATTCCGAAGGATTCACAATGAGCAACGGAACGCTGAATATTACAGCCGCAGCCGATGCAATAGATGCAGGTGATGCAGCGATTGCCATTTCCGGAGGAAACATTACCGCAAATCTTGCTTCTGCCGATGTGAAAGGAATAAAAACAGGAAGTAACACAATGAATATTTCCGGAGGAACCATTAATCTTACAATGACTGGTGTGCAGTCTAAAGCAATAAGTGCGAAAAAAGAAATTAACATCAGCGGAGGAAATATCACAAGTACTCTTTCAGGAGCGGCTGTTCTCGCTGCTTCCGGAAGCGGTTTTGACCCATCTTATTCTACTGCGATAAAATCTGATGCAGAGGTTAATATCAGTAATGCAACACTTAATCTTACGCTGACTTCAACAGCCAACGGAGGAAAAGGAATTTCTTCATCTAAAGCCATTACAATAAACAGTGGAAACATTACCATTTCCACCGCAGGAAACGGAGCGGCTTATACCAATGCATCGGGAGTTGCAGATTCTTATTCATCATCATCAATTTCTTCTGATACCGATGTGATTATTACAGGTGGAACATTAGCTTTAACCAATTCAGGTATAGCAAGTAGAGGTATCAAAGCAGACGGAAATGTGAACATCAGTGGTGGAAATACTACGGTAAATCTTTCCGGAGCAACTTTGCTTTATGCTTCAGGAAGCGGATTCGACACTACTTATCCAACCGGAATTAAGGCAAAAGGAAAAGTAAATATCTCCGCAGGAGCAGTTACTGTTACCGGAACAACCTCTGCAACAGGAACAAAAGGAATTTCCTCAACAGGAGATATTGATATTTCCGGCGGAACAATCAACATTACAACAGCGGGAGCCGGAGTAAAATATACCAATACATCTGGAGCGACGGATTCTTATTCATCTGCTGCAATTACGGGAGATGCAAATATCATCATCAGCAACGGTTCTGTTACCACATCAAGTTCTGGAGTTGCAGGAAAAGGAATAAAAGCAGACGGACAAATTACCGTAGGAACTTCCACAACAAGCCCGACTTTGAAATTAACAACAACAGGAGCACGTTTGCTAGTTTCGGGAACAGATTATTCTCACCCCAAAACAATGGTTGCAACAGGAGCAATTGTTATCAATAACGGAAATAATATTATAAATTCTACTGATGACGGAATTCATTCCGATGCTTCTATCACGATTAACGGCGGAACAAATACTATTTCCGCAGTTTCGTCAACTCAAGGAGTGGGTGAAGGAATTGAAGCGCCGGTTATTACTTTAGCAGGAGGTTTAAATACCATTAATGCTTCTAATGACGGAATTAATGCCACTTTCGGAACAGTAAGTGGTGGAACGGAATCGAATGACGGAAGTCACCTATACATTACAGGTGGAATCAACATTGTAACAGGAAATGATGCCATTGACAGCAATGGAAATATCACCATTTCCGGCGGAACAACGATTGTAAACGGACCTACTGCGCAACCTGAAGAAGCTATAGATTTCAACGGAAATTTTTATATGAACGGTGGATTTTTGATTGCAGGTGGCTCCAATACAAGTATGACTAAAGCGATGAGTACTGCTTCTTCACAAGTGAGTTTCTTTTTAAAATCTTCGGCGCAGCTTCCTGCTTCATCAATGCTTCATATCGAAAATGCGGCAGGAACGGAAATGGTAACTTTCAAACCGAAAAACGGAGTGTATTATTTCCATTTCTCAAGTCCGAATCTGCAGAAAAACACGCAGTATAAAATCTATTTCGGTGGAAGTTATTCCGGTGGAAGTTACATCGGCGGAACTACAGGATGGGGAGTTTACACAGGAGGAACGTATTCTGCAACTGGCGCGACTTTGAAAAATTCACCTACCACATCTGCGACAAATACAGTAAATACGGTGTCATTTTAGAAGTTTAATTAAAGAATAAAAATCAAGACAAAAAAATCCGCTTCGTATATTACGAAGCGGATTTTTCATTCAATTTTGAAATATTTATTTCTTATTAAAATCTCCTGCAAATACAGAACTTACTTTATCTAAACTAAGATATTTTTTCAGTATGCTATTTACTTCTTCTAATTTTAATGCCTCAATTTTTGCATTCAGAGCATCGTATTCGTCTAAAGAAACGCCGAACTGCAATTTTTTATTGACAAGGTTAATCAAAGTATTATCCATTCCCAACATTGTTTTTTGGATGTTGGCATAACTTTTTTTGTTTTCTGCCAATTCTTCTTTAGTGAAGCCATCTTTCAAAGCTTTGCTCACTTCTTCTTTTATCGCATTTTCTACCGCATCGCGTTTCGTAGGATTCAGCATTGCATAATATCCCCAAGAAGCGACATCGTTGGAAACCGGAATGTTTAGAAATGAACCAACACCGTAACTAATTCCTTCTTTTTCACGAAGTCTCATCGGAAGTCGTGCCGAAAGGAAACCGCCGCTTCCGAGAATTTCGTTTGCCATTACCAAAGCAGGATAATCAGCGTTTTTCTGATCCATTCTGAAACTTGCCGTTCCTAAAGCCATTGCATTTTCTTTGTCCGGAGTGATGATGTTTTTATCTAATTTTTTGGTTTCAAAGAAAGTTGGCTTTACATAAGTGTATTTGGATTTTGAGATGAATTTTCCGAAAGTATTTTCCAGAGAAGCCGCCGCAGTTTTAGCATCTACATTTCCTAAAACAGTTCCTACACCGTTATTTGCCCCCAAAATATTTTGATAAAAATCGAGAATTTGTTCACGGGTAACTTTCTTGTTATTATCAATCTGTTCCTGCAAAGAAGCGGTATAGAAAACACTTTCTTTAGGATACGGTTGCGCAATACGAGATAATTCATTCTCTGCAATTGCATTCGGATCTTTCAACTGACTTTCTAAATAAGTATTGTATTCTGTAACGTTTTTAGTGATTTCATTTTGCGGGAAAGTAGAATTGGTAATCATATCTTTCAAAATATCCATCACTTCAGTAAAACTGTTTTTGTAAGTGCTTACAGAAATCATAAAATTTTGTCCGTTTATTCGGCTGTTAATGCTTGATTTCAACTGATCGAGTCGGTCTTTGATTTGTTCTTTGGTTTTGGTTTTAGTTCCGGCGCTCAGCAATTGTGCTGTGAAATTTGCTATTTCACCTTTATTTGCCAAATCTTTTTCGTTACCAATCATCAATCGGAAAGTTGCTAATACTTTTTCGCCTTTTATCTCTTTGTTGACGATTCCGTATTTCATTCCGTTGGAAAGTGCTCCTTCCGTAAGATTTTTTTTCAGATTTGCTATACTTGCTTCAAAAGGAGCAGGTTCTTTTTCCAGAGCTTTACCTTTGTAATTATTGGTAAGTGCCGCAATTTGCTGGTTGCTGAATTCTGCAGGTTTTACTCTGATTTCATTTGCTGTCGGAATGAAAACTCCCACCGTTCTATTGTTGCTTCTGAAATATTTTTCGGCAACTCGTTTGATGTCTGCAACAGTAAGATTTTCTACATTATCTCTATAAAGAAAAACAAGTTTATAATCTCCTGCACCGATGATTTCGGTTAATGAAATGGCAAAATTTACGGTGTTATTTTTTGTATCTTCTATTTGTTTCAGCAGTTTTGCTTTTGCTCTTGCCAAATCCTGCTCTGTGTAATTGATAGAAGAAACTTTATCGAGTTCTGTTCTTATCATATTTTTGGTTGCCTCCAAATCTTTGTCTTTCGGAACATCAAAATTAAAATACATGATTCCGGCATCTCTCACTTGCGGAGAATACGCCCACAAACTCGAAACTTTTTGTGTTTCTACCAAACTTTTGTATAAGTATCCGGAAGGATCGGAAGTTAAAACTTCATTCAAAGCAGCGAGCGCCGCATAATCTTTGTCTGCATACGCCGAAGTGTGATACGCCGCTGAAACCAGTTTGCTTTCGCCGCTTCTTTTGAGTTCTACAAATTTTTCGCCGTCTTGTGCAGGTTCTATGGTATAAGTTCCGCCGAGTTCTCTTGTCGGTTTCGGAATGACTGAGAAATAATCTGAAATATATTTCAGTGCATTATTTTCGTCAAATTTTCCTGCAATGATAAGTGTTGCATTATCCGGTTGATAATATTTTTCATAGAATTTTCTGAGCGTTGGTGCTTTTACACGCTCTATGTCTTCTTTGCTTCCTATGGTGCTGTTTCCGTAGTTGTGCCACAGATAAGCAGCAGAAAAAACTTTTTCCATCAAAACTCCTGTAGGATCATTTTCTCCGATTTCAAACTCGTTTCTCACTACGGAAAACTCTTTATCGAGGTCAGATTGCAGAATGGTTGCGTGAATCATTCTGTCTGCTTCCATCATTATTGCCCATTTCAGATTTTCGTCGTTTGAAGGGAAAATTTCATAATAGTTGGTTCTGTCGTACCACGTTGTTCCGTTTGCAGCACCACCTTTATCGGAAAGCTGTTTCTTGATGTCTCCCAAATTTTTGGTGCTTTTAAAAAGCATGTGTTCCAGCAAGTGAGCCATACCTTTTTCACCGTAACCTTCGTCTTTTGAGCCAACATTGTAAACAATGTTTACCACCATATTGCTTTGCGAAGCATCGGGAATCAGCAACACTTTCATTCCGTTGTTTAGGGAATATTCTTTTATTCCTTCTACATTTCCGATGAATTTCGGAGTTTCGGCTTTTTGGGCATAAGTAAAATTAGCAACATTTGCAGCAATGAAAATACTTACACCCAATAAAATTTTTTTCATATTGTTTTGAATTAGGTTATTTTTCAAAATTAAAAAAATATAGTTGATATGAAATTGAAAAAACCTTAAAGTTTAGTTAAATTTTTTGTTTTAAATTTTTTCGGCAAAAAAAAAATCCGGAACATTTTGCACTGCTCCGGATTTTCTTCATGGAAATTATTTATTCTTTGATAATTTTCTGACTGAGAATCAAAATGTTATTTTCAAAAACATTCAGGATATATGTTTGTGGAACAAGTCCGTCAACATTCACGGCAACTTCGCCGGAACTGAGTGTTTGAACTTTCGGCGTTCTCAAAACTCTTCCGGAAGCATCAGTGATTTTAACGGTAATGTTTTTTAAACTTCTGTTTTGGTCTTTAACGAAAATCTGCGAGTTCACAGGATTCGGATAGATTGCAAAATTTCTTTGACTGCCGTTGATTTCTACTGTAGTAAGGGTTTTGTTGACCGTCCAACTAATCGTGGAAACGTGAAGTGTAGCGTGGTTATCTACTTTCAGCAAACTGTTGTCATCAACTACCGAAAATAAAACGGTATTTGTACCTGCTGTAAAATCGTTTTGCGGAATGGTAATGGAATTTGATGCTCCTGATAATGTTGAACCGTTCAATTTCCAGGTATTCACCAAAGTATTGGGAGTTGGCAAAATTTCATCTACTGTGAAAGTAACGGCACTTCCACCAGTATTTACGGCAGTAGTATTTGACGGAGTGAAAGAATTAATCGGGTTTTGCAGCGTATGTATTCTTTCGATGAGCTGTTGTTTGCAAACCGAGCAAAATTCTCTGTTCAGGTAACGCATTTCGCAATTTTGATGAGGTCTGAACCAAGTCGGGCTTTCTTCATAAGGATACATTCCTATGCTGTTTGTTCCGATCCAGTTTTTCCATCGGTTGGTTGCAGTATTGTTGTCTCTGGTTTTGTTGGGAGATTCTCCGGTGCCTGAAAACCAATATTCATCGGCAAGTTTACCGAAAGAATGTCCCAATTCATGCACTACAATTTCATTTGCACTTGCATGCTTTGAGAGAAAAGCATAAGTTCCGCCGCAACCACCGTATTCAGTAGAGTTTCCTAAGATAAAGGCAATGTCAAAATCGGGAACGTTACTTGCCAAAACGTTAGTTACTTTATTGGTTGAGTTAGAATAAAGACAGCGGTGCGTTCCGCCAATATCAAATGATGAACCCAAAAAATTATTGGGATTAGAAACCGGAATTACCGGTTCTGTAACATCACCTGCAGTTCCCGGATGTTTTACTCCTGTTTCCTCCGAAATTACTTTTATCGCATAAACGTTAAAATAATCTTTGTACTGTGCATATGGTTGCTTGGTAAAAATGTAATTGACCAGAGAAGTTGCATTGGTAATAAAGTCGCTTTGCTGTGCAGCGGTAAAACCGTCACCCAAAACCACCATGTTGATTCTGTTGTTTCTCGATCCATTTTCGAAAATAGCGTAGGTTTCAAAAACCTGTGAAAAGCTCAATTGGCTAATCAATAAAAAGAATAGAATTTTTTTCATATTGTTAATTTTTAGTTGGTTTATTTTTTTTAAAGTTGAATGGTCATTAAATGTTTTTTAGATTCGGCGGTGATTTTTTCTATTTTTACCGAAGCAACATCACCTTTTTGGTTGAATCTCACACTGAATTCCGCTTTTCGCAGATTCACCTGTTTTTTTTCTAAACCTTCTTCGGAGTAACTTTCTAAAACGGGATTCAGAGGATCTTCTATGATTCTTTCTTCTATAATTTCACCGTTTTTACTCAGCATGGAGATGATAAAATTTCCCGTGGTTTTTTCTTTAGTGTCAACAGAAGCAGATTTTAGGATTCCCTGTTTAATTGTAGTATTGGTATGTTTTACTGTTTCAGTTCTGTTGGATGTTTTTTCGATTTCAAAAAAAAGATAAACGATGTTGTTTTCGTTAGTTTTGGCGGTTTCGCTTTGTGCAACAGAAGAATGTTTTGTAACATCCGGTTTCTGAGAATTGCATGCCGCCAAAACAAACAATACAGAACATTGCAAAAAAACAGGTAATTTCATGACAAAAGATTTATTGAAACACTCTACAAATATAACAATATTATGATGGAGAGAATTGTTTTTGACAAAATTTACAGTCCGTTGTTTTATTTCAAAAGAATCGGTTTACTTTTGCAAAGTGCAGACAGAAAAAATCATATTGGGAATTGATCCCGGAACTACCATTATGGGTTTCGGAATTATCTCTGTGGAAAAAGGAAAAATAGAATTGGTTTCTATACACGAATTAATCCTGAAGAAATATCCTAATCACGAAACAAAACTCAAAGTTATTTTTGATAGAACTCTGGCTCTTATTGATGAGTTCAATCCCGATGAAGTGGCATTGGAAGCACCGTTTTTCGGGAAAAATGTACAGAGTATGCTGAAACTCGGTCGTGCTCAAGGAGTTGCAATGGCGGCATCTCTCCACCGGAATATCCCGATTACTGAATACTCGCCGAAAAAAGTGAAAATGGCAATCACCGGAAATGGAAATGCAAGTAAAGAACAGGTTGCAGGAATGCTGCAAAATCTTCTGAAACTGAAAGAGTTTCCCACAAAATATCTCGATGCTTCCGATGGTTTAGCGGTTGCGGTTTGTCATCATTTCAATTCCGGAAATTTAGCAAAAGAAAAATCCTACACAGGTTGGGAAAGTTTTCTGAAACAAAATCCCGACCGTGTGAAGTAGCGTCATTGCAAGGAATGATGGACGAATGACGTTTTACAAATAATTTACTTGGTAAAGCATAATACTATTTGTAACATTATTACGTTTTTAATGACAAATTACCAACAAAATAATTTTGAGTAAAATGAAACATAATATAAATCTTGCGAATTATAAAATAAACTGGTTCCAAAAATTTCTCTTGATTTGTTCCGGAGGAAACGTACACATTCTGAGAAAAACACCAAGCGAATGGAACAAGTTTGCCGGAATCGGCGGTATCGTTTTGTTTACGGCAGTTTTCGCCACACTTTCTGCGGGATATGCAATGTTTACAGTTTTTGATGATTTGTGGATTTCCGTAGGATTTGCCGTTTTGTGGGGACTAATGATTTTTAATCTCGACAGATACATTGTTTCTTCTATCAAAAAAACAGGAACTTGGTGGAATCAACTGCTTATGGCAATTCCGCGTTTGATTTTGGCGGCGTTTCTCGGTATTATCATCTCTAAACCTTTAGAACTGAAAATCTTTGAAAAGGAAGTGAATAAACAACTGAACACGATTATTCAAAGAAATAAAAAACAACTCCAAGCAGAGATGAACGGCAGAATTATGCAACAATCGGGACCTTTTGAAACCGAAAAAAAACAGATTGCCACAAAAACAGAAAATTACCAGAAAGCGTACGATTCTGCGGCGGTTGAGCTGGAAAAAGAAATTCTCGGGAAACAATCGGGATTAACTTCGGGAAAAGTTGGTTTCGGTTCTAATGCCAAAAGAAAATCTGAACTTAAGGAACAACGTTACCAAGATTTGCAGAATTATCAAAAAACTGTAGCTCCAAGATTGGAATATTTAGACAAAGAAATCTCAAAAGTATATACCAACATAGAAACCGAAAGAAATAAAACCGAAACATTCGAAGACAAGTTCAACGGTTTTGCTGCGCGTTTACAGGCATTAGATGAATTGGGAAAAAGTTCGGCAATCATTGGTATTGCAGCGGCTTTTATTATGGGACTTTTTATTTGTTTAGAAATTTCCCCTGTTTTAGTAAAACTCATTTCTTCGGTAGGACCGTATGATTATCTTCTCGACAAAACCGAAAACGATTTCCGGCTTTATTCCAAAGAAAAAGTAGAAAAAGGAAACTCAGCTACCGATTGGCGTATTGATAATTTCAAAGATAATTTAGGGAAGTGAAAGAAAATTTATTAATAAAAAACGGCTGCAATTTTGCAGCCGTTTTTTATATTTATTCTAAGAATGATTATTTCTTAATCACTTTTTTACTTTCAGAAGTACCATCTGCAAAGTTGATATTTACAATATAAGCACCTTTAGCAAGATTTTCTACGTTGATTGAAGTTTCTGTAGAAGTTTTCACTGCTTTTCCTGAAGCATCGAAGATTGATACAGAAGCAATTTTTTTATCAGAAATAATGTTTAGTAAATTAGAAACAGGATTCGGATAAACATTTACTTTGGCTTTAGAAACATTAGCAACTGCTAATGCAGGTTTTGCAGACATTACCAAATTGTCAAATCCGGAATTGTTTGTTCCCACTGCAACCACGTCAAATTCTGTTGGGTAATGGAATCCTTCTTTTTGGAAAGGTCCGTAATGAGTACCATCAATCCATACATCAATTGTCCCTTCTTCTGTGTGATATTCTACTTTCACTTTATACCAAGTATTTGCGGTAATACTACTGCTCAAAAGCTCCCCGTCTTCCTCCGCATCAAAATCAGCTTGATCGGCTAACCACGCACCCGCAGTAGGACTCATGTAAATATCAAAAATAGCATACCATTCTCCTACATTTTCATATAGCTGTACTTCTGCACCATTGTTTCCGGTGTACATATCCCATTCTGCAGAGAAAACATCATTTCCGGGAGTTGATGTCCCGAAGTTGATGTCCTTAAAAACCCACATTCCATCTGCATTTGCAGCGGTACTTGCAAACTGCATAGATTTTCCGTGAGCACCATCTATATTGGCAATTTTAATCATAGAGTTGCTTCCTCCGTCTCTACCCCATCCTCCTTGAGAGCCGAGATTTCCTACAGTGTACGTTTCAAAATTGTCTGACCAAAAGGTCTGCGAACTTGCAGTTACTGCAAATGCTGCAGCAAAAACAAAAGATAAAATTCTTTTCATAAAAGTATAAATTATAAAATTAGTCGTCAAAGATAACTAATTTTTTTTGGATAATTCCAAAACTCGTCATACACAAGTATTACAACGAATAGTTCGGAGCTTCTTGTGTAATAATGACATCGTGCGGATGAGATTCTTTCAGTCCGCTTCCGGTAATCATTACCATTTTGCCATCTTTTTGCAGCGATTCAATATCTTTTGTTCCGCAATATCCCATTCCGGCTCTGATTCCTCCTGTTAATTGAAAAATCACATCTTCCAATTTTCCTTTATGGGGAACTCTACCCTCAATTCCTTCGGGAACAAATTTTTTGGCTTCACTCTGAAAGTATCTTTCTTTTCCGCCGCGTTTCATCGCAGATAAACTTCCCATTCCCTGATAAGATTTGAATTTTCTCCCTTGGAAAATAATTTCTTCACCTGGTGCTTCATCTGTTCCTGCCAAAAGAGAACCTAACATTACTGCATTTGCTCCGGAAGCAATTGCTTTTACAATATCGCCAGAAAGTTTTATTCCTCCGTCTGCAATCACGGCAACGTTTTTACTTTTAGCGTATTCATAAACATTATAAATTGCGGAAAGTTGAGGAATCCCAACTCCTGCAACCACTCTTGTTGTACAAATAGAACCGGGACCAACACCTACTTTCAGAACATTTGCTCCTGCTTCGATGAGGTCTTTTGCCGCTTCCGCTGTTACAATATTTCCTCCGACAATATCCAAATCGGGGAAGTTTCTGCGGATTTCTGCAATTTTATCCAAAACACCTTTCGAATGTCCGTGAGCGGAATCTACGGCAATAATGTCAACTCCAGCTTTTACCAAAGCGGAAACTCTTTCGATGGTATCTTCACCAACTCCAACTCCAGCTCCTACAATTAGTCGTCCGCTTTGGTCTTTGTTCGCATTCGGATATTCCAACTGATTGTCGATGTCTTTTATGGTAATTAAACCGACAAGTTTGAAATTTTTATCCACAATAGGAAGTTTTTCTACGCGGTTTTTCAGTAAAATTTCTTTGGCTTGTTCCAGATTGGTGTTTTTGTCGGAAGTGATTAGGTTTTCTTTTGTCATCAGTTCTTCTACCTTCATATTGAGTTTTTCCTGATATTTTACATCGCGATTGGTGATGATTCCTATCAATTTATTTTCCGTATCTACAACAGGAAGTCCCGAAATTTTAAATCTGGACATTAACTCTTTTGCTTCTGCTAAAGTATGATTTTTGGATAAAGTTACGGGATCGAAAATCATCCCGTTTTCCGAGCGTTTTACCCTGAAAACTTGTGATGCCTGTTCCGAAACCGGCATATTTTTGTGAATAAAACCCAATCCGCCGACTCTTGCAAGTGCAATTGCCATTTCGGCTTCCGTTACGGTATCCATTGCGGCGGAAACTATCGGTACGTTAAGAGTGATTTTGTCGGAAATTCGGGATTTTAGCGAAACCTGATTAGGCAAAACTTCCGAATAAGAGGGAATAAGAAGAACGTCATCGAAAGTGATGGCAGTTTCTACGATTTTGTTGTGAATAGACATCTTTACTTTCTTTGCGAAATTACGGCTTTTTTGCCAGAAATGAAAATCGTTAATGAAAAATTAATGTAATATTTGATTATTTTTGATGCTTAAATATGAGTTGGTACTTTTACCAAATAACATTGTATTAAATTCAAAATGAAAAAATCACTTTTTATCTTTTTTCTATTTCTTCAATTTTTCGTTTCAGCACAGGTTGATGAAAACAAATTCCGTTCACCACTCTTTGACAATGAAGAGGAAATCGAAAATTGGTTGAAAAAAAACAAAGTTCCTACGCTGGGAATAGGCGTTATCGAAAATGGAAAACTTAATCAGATTAGGGTTTTTGGAGAATTGTCAAATGGAAATTCCGCACCTTTTAATACGATTTTCAACGTTGCTTCCGTAACCAAACCTGTAACGGCTTTGGTTGCTTTGAAGTTGATTGAACAAGGAAAACTCGATTTGGACGAACTACTTTACCACTATTGGATTGACCCCGATATTTCAAAAGATTTAAGGTATAAAAAACTGACAGCAAGATTGGTTTTGAGCCATCAAACAGGATTTAAAAATTGGCGTTGGTTGAATAAGGACGAAAAACTTAATTTTGATTTTGAACCCGGAAAAGGTTACGGATATTCAGGAGAAGGTTATGAATATCTGCGAAAAGCGTTGGAAAAAAAGTTCAAAAAATCGTTACAGCAATTAGCCGAAGAATTGATTTTCAATCCGTTGAAAATGAGTGATACACGATATATTTGGGATAAAAATGTAGATGAAATACGATATGCTTTAAACTTTGACCAAAACGGAAAAACCTACAAAACCGTAAAAAATTCCACACCCAATGCAGCAGATGATTTGCTGACAACCATTGAAGATTACGGAAATTTTCTCGTTAATATAATGAACGGAAATTTGATTTCCGAAAAGATTTATAAAGAAATGACAACTCCGCAAACAGTAAGTGAAAAAGGCAAACATTTTGGTTTGGGTTTTGAAATTTACGATTTCGGAAACGGAGAATATGCTTTAGCACACGGTGGAGCAGATTTTGGAGTAAGAACAATTTTCTTTATCATTCCGAAAATCAAACAAGGATTGCTGATTTTCACCAATTCTGATACAGGAGGAAACTTATATGAAACTTTAGTAAAACATTATCTCGGAATTTTTGGGCAAAAAATTATTGATACAGAAATGAAGTGAGGAATAACAAAAACCACCCGAAAAACGAGTGGCTGAAAAATTTAGTGTTAATATGTTATTTCGAAACAATTTTTTTGACATCTTTTTTCTCGGAATAATTGATGATTTTCGATATATCATCTGCAGTAAATTTCCCTGAAACATCTACATAAACCATTTCCTTTCCCGAAGAAACTGTGATGAGCAGTTTTTTGATTTGTTCGCCTTTTTGCTTTGCCTGAAATTTGATGATTTCATTTTCTTTTTTTACGGTCAACCATTCTTCGTAACTGTTTTTTGTAAGGTATTTTGCAAAATCCGAAATCATTTTTTCATTTCCGTTTTCTATGGTGAGAATTTTCACATCAGAAATTTTTTTGATAAGTGCGATGAGTTCTTCACTTTCGCCGTCTTCACGCAGGGCTTTTTTCACAATTGGTTTTGCGAGAAACATCGGGACATTGATGCTTGTAAATTTTGTGTCTTTGTAATCATAATAAGGATTGTCAAAGAAAGCCATATTCGGATTTTTGGAAACGATACAGGATTGTAGCGACAAAATAACGAGCAGAAAAAAGGATAAAGTAATTGATTTTTTCATTGTTCTAATATTTTATTTAATAGCTCTTGTACTTCCTCCGCTGGAATTGTCGGTTTTTATCTCTTTAGGATTTCCGGCAAATCTCACACTTGCTCCCGATGAAGTCTGTGAATTGAGTGATTCCGCAGCGTTTACTTTTACACTAGAACCAGAAGTTGCACTCACTTCCACATTTTGCACTGTTGCATTTTGAGCATTCAGTGTAGCTGCACTTGAAGTGATATAATTTGCTTTTTGTGCTTTTCCTGAGATAACCGATGATGAACCGCTGTTTCCGTTGAAAATAAGATTCGTAGTATCTGCGTAAACTTTCAGCGATGCACCAGAACCACATTGTGCATTCACGGTTGTATTGGCTTTCAAATCGGCATTCAGCGAAGAACCGGATTCTGCGGTAACATCAATGCTGTTTTCTTTCACGGTATTCATCGTGGCAAAACTTGAACCTGAAGTGGTTTTTACAGATTGAAGATTCGGTGCTTCAACGGTGACCAAAAGTTTCTTGAAATTCAGATTATTTCTGCCTTTGTTGTTTACTCTGATTTTTAAAATCCCGTTTTCCACTTCTGTCGAAACGTATTGCTGAAGATTCTGGTCGGTTTCTACCACAACGCTTTGGTTTTTTCCCTGTGTGAAATTGACTTTAATTCCGCTGGAAACTTCAATTCCGGTAAATTTTCCCACGTTTCTTACCTGCATAACGCTGTTTGATGTAATGTTTTCTGTAACTACAGAAGATTTTGATGAAGAATGCTGGATTTCGGTTGCCATTTTGTTCACATCGTCCATCGAGATTTTTCCGTCGAGCATCATCAGAACCGTATTATCCTCAGAATTGATGCTCAGAAGAAGATTATCTAAAACTCCGTTTGCAGCGTCAGAAGAAAGGAATTTTATTTTGTTGTCTTTGCTGTTTACGGTCATCAGTTCCTCATAGTTCATATTCTTAATAGAATTAGAAATATCAGATTGTAGGTTTTGAAAGAATGAGAGATTCTTTTTATCATTGTTACCTGTGTTATTGGAAATATCGGGTTTTTCGAGGATTAAAATTTTTAGTCCGTTGATTTTGTTGAGCATCGGTTTTATTTGATTCAAATCATCGTCAATGTTTAGTTTACTGAGCATACTGAACATCGGTTTTGCGATTTTTATGGAAGTAACACCTTCCGTTTCCTGATATTTCTCGAAAAGCATATCAAGTTTTTCCTTTTGTGCATGGACATTGAAGAAATGTGAAAACACAAGTGCAAGTATTAAAAGTAATTTTTTCATATTATTAAGTATTGTTTTTTAATTATTCATCAATAGAAAAGTTATTCATTTTTTCGGTTTGTGCCACTGTTTTGGAAATATTTTCAGACAAAATCCGGAACGAATATTTGGTCAAATCAATTGCTTCCTGTTCGTTTGTTATTTTTTGTCCGTTGATAATCACATAATTGGCTTCGTAATTTGTTTTGTCGGTTGCAGATTTTTTGGTGTTTTGATTTTGTACATATCTCGGATTTACCTGTCTTTTCAACCGGCTTCTTTTTGGGAGAATCTGGTCAATAATATCGGTTTCCCGCGATTGTTCCACCGTAGAAGCGGAATCTGAAATTACACTGTCAGATTTTATTTTCAGAGAATCATTGATTTCATTTATGGCAAGTTGATTATCGTTGTCAAATATTTCTTTTTGTCTTAGGATTTCGTTTTTCACCAGATTGTCTTGCTCGTCAATAGAATTATTATTCAGAAATTTATAGAAAAATCCCATGGAAACAAGCAGTACCAAACTTGCAGCCATCCAGTATGTTTTCGGGAAAAACCGGTTTTTATTCCCTGAAATCATCGGAATGGTTTTTTCTTCGTTTTCGGCTTTTGCCAGAAACTCGTTAAAATTCCAATTCATTTTCTCAGATTTTATATCCTTCAAAACTTCGTTGTATTTTTCGTTGGTTTTATCGTCTTTCATCACAATAAATTTTATCAGTTCTCAATTGCTCTGTTTTCCAAATCCATTAATTTTTGGATTTGTTCTTTGATTTTCGTTCTCGCTCTCATCAGATTTACGCGTACTGCATTTTCTTCCATTTCCAGCATTTCCGATATTTCGAAAACTTCATATTCTTCTACATCTTTTAGGTGAATCACTGCTTTTTGCTTTTCCGGAAGTTGGTTGATAAAGCCGATGATTTGTTCTTTCAGATTGTTGGTTTCCATTTGGTAAAGTTCGCTTCTGTGAAGTTGGAAATCTGCAAAACCCATTTTCACATCGTGATGCTTTAACCTGTTCAGACACTCATTTTTCACGGATTTTAATACGTACGATTTTAAATTCCCGAATTGAGCGAGTTCCTCTTTTTTCTGCCAAAATTTCATCATCAAATCTTGTACAACATCTTCTGCTTCGTCACTGCTCATCACAAATCTTTTCGCAAAACGATACATCTCGTCTTTCAGAGAAAATACCGTATTCTTGAATGTTTCGTGAGTCATAGTTTCGTTTCTAAAAGTAAGACAACGAAGTTCGGTAATTTATTACATCGAGAGGGAAAAAATTTTGATGTATGATGTATTAATGAAAAATTTCTGTCAAACTTCCACCTTCTATCATCACTCTTAAAGTTCTGTAACTTTCCTGTCAATTTTATATACTGTTCCACGGAAACTTGCTACCAAAATATCGTCTTGGTTTTTAATGGAAATATCATAAACTCCGGTTTTTCGAGTATCGGAAATCAAAATGCTTTCTGCTGTTAAAGTATCGCCGAGTTTCACGGCTTTTGTGAAATTAATGAAGCAATTTAACGCAACGGAAGCATCATTGGTATTATTGCTGGAAAAAGCGAGTGCAGTATCTGCTAAAGAAAAAGTGATTCCGCCGTGTACGGTTTTCAATCCGTTAATCATTTCCTGTTTTACGGGCATTTCTATTTTGCAGTATTTTTCGCGGATATCAATCAGTTTTATTCCCATCCATTGTGAGAAAAAATCTTGATTGAGCATATATTGGGCGATTTCGTAGGGAGTCATTTTTTTAAATTTACCAATTTATTTAATGTAGCAATTTGATGTTTTAACGATATAATATTTTTCCGATTTTATTTTGAAAGATTATAAAAATCAATCCAATTAGAGTTTTTACTGCTTCTGTAATTATTTCTGATTTTATTCCCAAAGTGGTTAAATCTTCTGTTAATTGCTTATTCATATTTGATAATTTCAATAGAATGAATAACTTATTTATTAACTCGGGAATTGCGTTAAACAGAACTAAAATACCAATCGATAAAATTGCAATTTGCAACAGACTTTCAGAATTGATTTTCTCAAAATTTATTTTTTCTTCTAAAAAATTTTGGGGCTTAATTCTGTTAATTATCAAATCAGGATTTATGATTAAGCTGTAAAATACAATAATAATCAGCACCAAAATTATTGTTAAATAAATCCACGTTTGAAAGATTCCGCTTTCCACATCAAACGGAAACATAATATCGGCATTTATTAAATATGTGACTTGTTGAGGCAGAAAAGTAAATGATAAATTTATAACGGAATACAATCCAAAAATTCTAAAAATTGTACGTAATATATTTCTGATTTCCATAATAATTGTTACATTTTCACATTGATAAACTGTTATATTTTACGAAGCAACGGACTTTGTCTGTACCGTTCTTCTTGATACGTTTCGTAAAGATTTTGCAGCGTGTCAGATATTTTTTCATAGCCAATTTCTTTTCCCCAACTCAGTAAACCTTTAGGATAATTCACGCCTTTTTGCATTGCGAGTTCTATATCTTCGTCATTTGCAACTCCCAATCTTTTTGCTTCTACCGCTTCATTAATGAGCATAGAAATAATTCTCATGAAAATTTCTTCGT
>CAZHFE010000005.1:47892-51421 GCA_964532055.1 uncultured Kaistella sp.
GCTTCTACCGCTTCATTAATGAGCATAGAAATAATTCTCATGAAAATTTCTTCGTACAGTTTTTCGTCATTTACAATTTCTTGGTTCTTGGCTCTTGGTTCTTGGCTCTTTATTTCCGAGTAATCATAAAATCCTTTTCCGGTTTTTCTTCCCAAAAGTTTGGCTTCGCTCATTCTTTGCTGAAGCAAACTCGGTTTGTATTTCGGGTCATAGAAATAATCTTTGTAAACCGTCGTAGTTACAGCAAAATTGACATCAATACCGATTAAATCCATCAGTTCAAATGGTCCCATTCTGAAATTTCCGAGTGTTTTCATTGCATCATCAATTTGTTCGGGAGTTGCAATGTTTTCTTCTACAATTCTCAATGCTTCACCATAAAAAGGACGTGCAGTTCTGTTGACAATAAATCCGGGAACATCTTTTGCAACTACCGGAATTTTCTTCCAAGTTTTCATTAGTTCCGAAATTTTTTGCGAAAGAGTTTTTTCGGTCAAAAGTCCAGGAATAATTTCTACTAATGCCATTAATGGAGCCGGATTGAAAAAATGAATCCCGATAAATCGCTCCGGATTTTTCAGTTCGGCGGAAAGAGAAGTTATGGAAATGGACGAAGTATTGCTCGAAATTATGCAGTTTTCGGAAACATAATTTTCCAATTCTGTGAATACTTTGGTTTTGATTTCCTTGTTTTCTATGATGGCTTCAATCACCAAATCGCAATCTTTGAACTCCTTTAATTCCGTGCAGAATTTAATTCTGTTGAAAATATTTTCGGCTTCTTCAAATGATATTTTTTCTTTTTGGGCGAGTTTTTGCAAAGTGTTTTCCAGATTTTGCAATGATTTTTCGGTTTGTGCAGAATTGGCATCATACAAAAAAACTTCGCAACCCGCTGTAGAAGCAACTTGTGAAATTCCTATTCCCATTGTTCCCGAACCGATGATTCCTATTTTTTTCATTTTGTACAATGTATAATGTACAATGTAAAATGTATGACTAAAATGACTGAATGTACTTTGTACATTATACTTTTTACATTATACAGATTTACTTTCCTTTATAATTCGGTTTTCTTTTTTCTAAAAATGAAGTAACTCCTTCTTTGAAATCTTCAGATTCTGCAGCTTCTTGTTGCAAAATTCCTTCTACATCCAATTGTTGATTCAGTGTATTTTCATAAGATTCATTGAATGCTTTTTTGGTGAGTGCAATTGCTTTTGTCGGGAGGTTAGAAATGTGTGTAAGAATTTCCATTGAACTTTCCATAAAGTTTTCATCGGGAAAAACATCGGCAATCAATCCCATATTTTTCGCTTCAGTTGCACTCAATTTTTTCCCTGTAAAAGCAAGATAATTCGCTTGTTGACGACCTAGAAGTTTGGGTAACCAATATGTTCCACCAGTGTCGGGAATCAAACCGATGTTTACAAACGCCTGCGAAAAAAACGCAGATTCTGTTGCCAAAGTAATATCACAGATTAAAGCCAACATTGCTCCGGCTCCTGCAGCAGCACCGTTTACCAAAGAAACAACGGGTTTTTTGCACTTCGCAATTTCTTTAACCAAAGGATTGTAATAATCAATAACCATTCTCTGAATAATTCTGTCTTCTTCAGTATCACCCATAGAAAGGGCATCTTTTAGGTTCTGTCCGGAACAAAAGGCTTTTCCGCGTCCAGAAATTGCTATGCAGCGTACCATTTCATTATTGCTGCAATCGTGAATGAAATTTTTCAGTTCTTTCAGCGAAATTTTGTTTAAACTGTTATAGGTTTCTGGTTGGTTCAGATAAGCGATTTGCAATTTCCCTTCAAGCAGGGATTCTATTTCGAGATGAGTGTACATATTTTGAGGTGTTGATTTGCGGATTAGTTAATGTGATTTTGATGTTTAGCAAAGATACATTTTTTAGAAAATTATCACATCATCAAATTATCACATCACCACATCATCAATGACATTTAAAATAATCGAATGGCTCTAAACAATCATTGCATTGATAACTCGCTTTGCATAGTGTAGAACCGAAACGGCTGATTTGTTTTGTATTTTCCGAATTGCATTTCGGACATTTTTTCGGAATGTCGAGTTGATTTTTTTCTGCTCCTTTTTCGGGTGGGGTAATTCCGTAGTTACGCAGTTTTTCACGGGCTTCATCGGTTATCCAATCGGTTGTCCAAACCGGAGAAATTTTGGTAATCACTTTTGCCGAAATTCCTTTTTCTTTGAAAAGCTTTACAATATCTTCTTCAATATTAAACATTGCAGGACATGCAGAATAAGTAGGAGTAATGATGATTTCCGCTTCGTTTTTAGCAGTCATTTCCGCATTTCGCACAATTCCCAATTCCACGATATTAACCACGGGAATTTCAGGATCGGGAATTTGTTTTAATATGTCGGTTAAATTTTCCAATGCTTTTTAGCTTTTTACTTTGGCTTTTTTTAAAATTTGTTGATAAATTTTCACCAGCAAAACCATCAACAAACCACCTATAATTCCGTAAATTGCTTGTTTTGGTAGTGTAGGGATTTCTTTCAACAATTCGTGGAAATAAGCAATTTGATGATCGAAAATTCCGCCTGCAACCAAAATCAAGGCAATCGTTCCGATAACGCCTAAACCTTTAATTACCCAAGGTAAAGCATTCACCAAAAAATATCCTAATTTCGCAAAAAACCCTTTGTTATTAGATTGTTTAATGAGCTTGAAACCCGCATCGTCCATTCTCACAATTAAAGCCACAATTCCGTAAACACCGACTGTAGCAATAATTGCCACAATAGAAACCGTAATAATTTGAACAGTCAAACTTCTGTCTAAAACCGTTCCCAATGCAATGATTATAATTTCAATCGAGAGGATAAAATCCGTAGTAACGGCAGATTTTATTTTTGCTTTTTCTGATGTTTGACTGTTTTCATCACGGTTTCCTGCTTCTTCAATCACTTCGCTGCTTTTCTTTTTCCGGTGGAAAAGAAATTCTATGATTTTTTCCATACCTTCATACGCAAGGTAAAGTCCGCCCAAAATCAAAATAACCTTTATTGCTGGTGGATAAAGCCATTGCAGCAAAAAAGCAACGGGCAAAATAATCAGTTTGTTGATGAATGAACCTTTCATGATTTTCATCAGAACAGGAATTTCCCGCGAAGACAAAAATCCGGTTGCTTTCTCGGCATTTACAGCGAGGTCATCGCCCAGAATTCCGGCGGTTTGTTTGGTGGCAATTTTTGAAGTTACCGCTATATCGTCCATCAAAGCAGCAATATCATCTAAAACTGCAAAAAAACCAGATGCCATAATTTTTTCATTTTCTGTGGGGTAAAAATACGTTTTTCAGTTTATCTTTTCAATTGATTTTTTAAAAGTTGCACAATTTTGATTTTCAGAATCGGTTAAAAATTTGTACTTTCGCAAAACGAAATTTTTAAGAAATTGAAACCGAAGAAACTATATTCAATAAAAGAAAAATTCCAAAATTTTGGAAATAAATGTTTCGCCGGAAAATAATGCAAAAGCCGA
>CAZHFE010000006.1:0-49707 GCA_964532055.1 uncultured Kaistella sp.
AAGAAAACCTCTAATAAATTATTAGAGGTTTTTTTAATTTTTGTGGTTTCTCCAGGGATCGAACCAGGGACACACGGATTTTCAGTCCGTTGCTCTACCAACTGAGCTAAGAAACCATTGTTGATTTGAGTGGGGCAAAAATATATGTTTTTATTATATCTCGCAAATATTTAAAAAGGAAATTTAGCGGATTTCAAAAAACTTACTGATTTCCAGCCGGATTGTTTTCTTCATTCCTCATTTGCTCACTCATCTCTTCTAATACAGGTTTTATCGTGCTTTCAGGCAATTCACTGATTCTTATGTACATCAATCCGTCTATTGCACCATTAAAATTGGGGTCTACGTTGAAAGAAACCACTTTTGCATTCTGCTTAATATATTTTTTTATTAGAACAGGCAATCTCATTTCGGGTTCTAAATCATCAATGATTTTATCCAGTTTATTAAGGTCAGATTCCACTTCGTCAAAAAATAGGTTTTTGTCGCGGTCTTTCAGCGTTACCTTAAATTCTTTTTTCGGGTGAATGTATTGTGCAACGGCAGAATCGTAGAAATTGGAACGCATAAATTCTATCATCAAAGATTTTGAAAACTCCGAAAATTTATCGGAAATACTCACTCCTCCCATCAGGAATTTATGTTCCGGATTTCTCAAGCAAACGTGAATAATCCCTCTCCACAAAAGGAAAAGCGGCAATGGTTTTTGCTGATATTCAGTGGAGATATAAGCTCTTCCCATTTCGATAACTTTTCGGAAAAACGGCTGTAATTCTGGGTCGAATTCAAAAAGTGAACTTGTATAAAACCCGTCTATTCCGCGCTTTTTCATCACTTCGCTTCCTAAAGCCATGCGGTAAGCTCCGACTAATTTTTTTCCGGCACTGTCCCAAAGAAAAAGATGATGATAGTGTTCGTCATACTGGTCTAAATCGAATGGAAGATTGCTGCCTTCTCCTATTGCGCGGAAAGTAAGTTCTCTTTGTCTTCCTATTTCCCGCATAATAGAAGGAATCTCTGCATAAGCAGAAAAGAAAACTTCGTAATTTCCGTTGCGGAAAAGCATTTTATCTTGTTTGTAAAGCGCTTCTATTTCCCGAACCAAATCTTCCTGCGGAGTTTCGTCGATGATGTTTTGTATGATGTTTTCTTCTTTGGACAAAGAGAAGTTTAGTTTCAGATTGGGAATATTCAGCTGTTCTGCAATCGTTCTTCTCTTGTCGTAATATGATTTCAGCATATAAATTTTCTTCTGCAAAAACTCTCCCATTTCTTCCACCGTATCATGGTCTTCTAAAACCCTTACAGAAACAGGTTTTCCTATCCGTATTTTGATTGGCTTTTCCCTTTTGTTCATCATTTCGGAAGGAAGCATCAAAGTCTGCAAATCGGGGTGGAGTTTTGAAATCTGATAAAAAAGACGGCTGTTTTTGGCGTGAAAATACATAGGAACCACCGGAACTTTTGCCATTTTTATCAGTTTAAGAGCGGGTTTTTCCCAAGATTTATCGAGGATTTCATTGAAGTTATTATTCTTGTTCGACACTTCACCTGCCGGAAAAATCCCAACGCATCCTCCGTTCTCCAGATATTTCAGGGTTTCTCTCATTCCGGTTGCACTGCTTCTTATTTCTTTTCTGTTTTCAAACGGATTCACAGCAATTACATACGGTTCCATCGGTTTTATTTTCTCTAAAAGAAAATTGCCCATTACTTTGAAATCGGGGCGTATTTCGGTTAAGATTTTCGTCATTAAAATTCCATCAATTGCTCCGAGTGGATGATTGGATACCAAAATAAAAGGTCCTGTTTTCGGGATTTTTGCTAGGTCTTCTTCAAAAACAACATACCTCAAATCTCTTTCTCTGACAAAAGCATCGAAGAAGTCTTTTCCGGTTTTGTCTTTCAGAATATTGTAAAGCTTATTGACCTCATTAATCTTCGTTATATTCATAATCATCGAAGCGAGAGGACTTTTCAGAAATCCTGTTTTTGCCAAACCCGATGCTTGTATCAAATCATTTTTAGAAATAAGACTCATTGTTTATCCGTTAGTTACAATCTGTATTGTTTTTTGTGAAATCTGCTCCAGTAATATTTTTTTGTCCCGATAAAGTTTTTCCAAATCTTCTGCTTTTGCATTTCTTATGGTAAACAAAGATACATTTTTCACAATATCTGTTGTAAAGGTTTTTTGCAGTTCTTCATTCAATACATTAATGTTTCCGTACTTGTCTTCCAAACAGAGAGCAAGAGAAATCGCCGAGTTCTGCATCACAGAAATTTTTATTTTGTTCTTTGCCAAAAGTGAAAATATATAACTGAAATGTTCTTCTGCAATAAAAGAGAAATCCCGAGTTGCAATTCTCATCAGATATTGGTTTTCTTTCAGAATATAAGATTTGTTTTCTACATTTTTATCGGTATTTCCTACTCTTGTTCCCTGCTTTTTGGGTTCTATAAAAGATTTTACAAAAAACGGAATGTTCTTTTGTTTCAGCGGCTGCAATGTTTTCGGGTGAATTACAGATGCTCCGTAATATGCCATTTCTATCGCTTCTTCGTAAGAAATATCGGAAAGCAGAGAAGCATTTTCGAATTTTCTCGGGTCGCCTGTCATTACTCCGGGAACATCTTTCCAAATTGTCATTGCCGATGCGTCTAAACAATATGCAAAAATAGCGGCAGAATAATCTGAACCTTCTCTGCCTAAAGTTACGGTAAAATTATTTTCGTCAGATGCAATAAAACCTTGCGTTACGTAGCATATATTTTTATCAAGTTCGGTAATTTTCTTTTGCGTTGCTTCCCAGTTTACGATACCTTCGCGGTAATTTTGGTCGGTTTTTATGTAATCTCTTGCATCGAGCCAGGTGTTTTTAAACTGAATGTTATTCAGATATCCACTCAGAATTTTAGATGAAATCATCTCGCCGCAACTGATTACTTGGTCGTAAACAAAATCATAATTCGGAGATTTGTTTCTTCTCAGAAATGCCTCTATATCATCAAAAAAAAGTTTTATTTCTGCAAATACAGTGTGATTTTCGGAGAATAAACCGCTTGAAATTTCAAGATGATAATCTTTAATTTTTTCTATTTCGCTTTGGTAATAATTGTTTTCAAAATAATCTTTTACCACTTTTTCTAATGCATTGGTGGTTTTTCCCATTGCCGAAACAATGAGCATACAGTTTTCAAAACCTTGCGATTTTAAAACCATTGCCACATTCTTTACACTTTCTGCATCTTTCACCGATGCACCTCCGAATTTAAAAACTTTCATTTATACCTTTAAAAACTGATGATTGGGGTTAAGAAAAAAAATATCATTTTTCAAAAATATTAATTTAGAACGAGATAGAAAACAAACCCAATTAAAAATTCACCGATTTTTCCGTGTCAAGAATTATTTAATCAAAAGATGAAAAATTAAAAGAAATTTCCGAAATTTGTGAAAATCTTAAATACAAAAAAATGTCAGAACAAAATTTCCGGACACTGGGCGAATTTATTATCGATACACAAGACGATTTCCAATATTCCACCGGTGAATTTTCAAGGTTGTTAAGTGCAATACGACTCGCTTCAAAAGTGGTGAATCGAGAGGTGAACAAAGCAGGAATTGCAAACATTATCGGAAAGGTCGGAAATTCAAATATACAAGGCGAGGAACAGCAAAAATTAGATGTTCTTGCCAATGACATTTTTATTGAAGCACTTTCTCAACGGGAAGTCGTTTGCGGCATCGCCTCTGAAGAAAATGATGATTTTATTGAAATAAAAGCGGGACCAAATGCACATCTCAGCAAATACGTTGTTTTGATAGATCCTTTAGACGGCTCATCAAATATCGACGTGAATGTTTCCGTAGGAACTATTTTTTCCATATACAGACGGGTTACAGAACCTGGAACTCCCGTTACTTTGGCAGATTTTCTACAAAAGGGGGTGAATCAAGCAGCAGCAGGTTATGTTGTTTACGGCTCATCTACTATTATTGTTTACACCACCGGAAACGGAGTGAACGGTTTTACGCTCGACCCGAGTTTGGGAACATATTATCTTTCTCACCCAAATATGCAGTTTCCAAAATCGGGCAAGATTTACTCCATTAATGAAGGAAACTACATTAAATTTCCGAAAGGTGTAAAAAATTACATTAAATACTGTCAGTTGGAAGAAGAAGACCGTCCCTATACATCGAGATATATCGGTTCTCTGGTTTCAGATTTTCACCGAAATATGATTAAAGGGGGTATTTATATTTATCCGTCAACATCGCAATCACCGAACGGAAAACTGCGTTTGCTGTATGAATGTAATCCGATGGCATTTTTGGCGGAACAAGCCGGAGGAAAATGTACCGATGGTTTTAGAAGAATCTTAGAAATAGAACCAACCGAACTGCACCAAAGAGTTCCGTTTTTCTGCGGAAGTTACAATATGGTAGAAAAAGCAGAAGAGTTTATGAGCAATGCGGAAAATTAATGGAAGCTACTCATTTCCGACATCTACTCAATTTCAAACAAGCAAGTGGGACTTCGCGCGGAATTCTCCATACCAAAGAAACCTTTATTCTTGAAATATTTGATGATTCCGAAAAAAAAGGAATCGGTGAATGCGGAATTTTTCGAGGGTTGAGTGATGATGATGTTCCTGAATATGAAGAAAAACTGAAATGGCTTTGCAAAAATATTAATGCAGACAAACATTATTTAAAGGAAGAATTAAAACTTTTTCCGTCAATTTGGTTTGGGTATGAACAGGCAATTTTGAACCTTAAATACGGGAAAGATTTGTATTTTCCGAGTGAATTTACCAAAGGCAAAGATTCTATAAAAATCAACGGATTGATTTGGATGGGAAATCCTGATTTTATGCAGCAGCAAATTCAAGAAAAACTCGAAAAAGGTTTTGACTGTATCAAATTGAAAATCGGCGTTGATTGGGATTCTGAAAAAAAAATCCTGAAAACGCTGAGAAAAAAATTCCCGAAAGATATTTTAGAATTAAGAGTTGATGCAAACGGAGGTTTCACTTTTGAAGAAGCAAAAATTGTTTTGCAGGAATTGGCAGATTTAGGGATTCATTCGATTGAGCAACCTATTTTAAAAGAGCAAAGAACCAAAAACCAAGAACCAAAAAAAATGGCGGAATTATGCAGAGAAACTCCGATTCCGATTGCTTTAGATGAAGAACTTATCGGGATTGTAGAAATTGAAGAAAAGAAAAAACTTTTAGAAATCATCAAACCGCAGTACATCATTCTGAAACCGTCTTTAATCGGTGGTTTTTCTGGAAGTGACGAATGGATTTCCCTTGCAGAAAATCTCGGTATTGGTTGGTGGATTACATCGGCTTTAGAAAGCAACATCGGCTTAAATGCGATTGCTCAATATACTTTTACCAAAAATCCCAAAATTCCGCAAGGTTTGGGAACAGGTGGTATGTTTACCAATAATTTTGATTCGCGGCTTCAGTTAAACGGTGATTTGTTTTCTATGAAACCGTGCGAATAGAACAACCAAAATTCTGATTTTTTCTTTTGGCAATAAGTTCTCTTTTCCTCAATTATCCGTAAATTTGCATCTACAATTTTTTTAGGAAATGGAAGAAGAAAAAAAATCCCTCAATTTTATCGAGCAAATTATAGAAGATGATTTGGCAAACGGATTAGAAAAATCTAAGTTGCGATTTCGTTTTCCGCCGGAACCAAACGGCTATCTTCACGTAGGTCATACCAAAGCAATCTGCATCAATTTCGGTTTGGGAGAAAAATACGGAGCGCCTGTAAATCTGCGTTTTGATGATACCAATCCCGAAAAAGAAGAACAGGAATTTGTTGATTCCATAAAAGCAGATATTGATTGGTTAGGTTTCAAATATGATAAAGAACTATATGCTTCAGATTATTTTGAGCAACTTTATGATTGGGCGGTACAAATGATTAAGGACGGAAAAGCGTATGTAGATGAACAATCTTCCGAAGAAATCACGGCTCAAAGAAAAACCCCTTTTGAAGACGGTATCAATTCACCTTTCAGAAACAGACCAATCGAAGAAAGTCTACTTCTTTTCGAGCGGATGAAAAACGGCGAATTTGAAGAAGGAGCAATGTCTTTAAGAGCAAAAATCGATATGAAATCTCCGAATATGAATATGCGAGATCCGGTAATGTACAGAATTCTGAAACGACCTCATCACAGAACCGGAGAAAAATGGAAAATCTACCCGATGTACGATTGGGCGCATGGAGAATCAGATTATATTGAGCAGATTTCGCACTCACTTTGTTCATTGGAGTTTGAAAATCACCGTCCGCTTTATGATTGGTATCTCGATCAGGTTTATGACGAATCTAAAGTGAGAAACAAGCAGCGGGAATTTGCCAGAATGAATGTTTCTTACATGATTACTTCCAAAAGAAAACTTCAGAGATTGGTTGCAGAGAAAGCAGTTACAGGGTGGGACGACCCGCGAATGCCGACAATTTCCGGAATGAGAAGATTGGGTTTCACACCGATTGCAATTAAAAATTTTATCGAAAGAGTAGGAGTTGCAAAAAGGGAAAATCTGATTGATATTCAACTTTTGGAATTTTTCGTGAGAGAAGATTTGAATAAAATTTCTACAAGAGTAATGACGGTTATAGACCCCATAAAACTCGTGATTGAAAACTATCCCGAAAATGAAGAAGAATGGCTGGAAACGGAAAACAATCCCGAAGATGAAAATGCGGGAACAAGAGAAATTCTTTTCGGCAAAGAATTGTATATCGAGAGAGAAGACTTCAAAGAAGAAGCGAATAATAAATTTTTCCGCCTGAAATTGGGAGGCGAAGTGCGTTTGAAATCTGCATACATCATCAAAGCAGAACGTGTGGAAAAAGACGAAAACGGAGAAATAAAAACCATTTATGCAACATACGACCCGAAATCAAAATCAGGAAGCGGAACGGAAGAAAGTTTGAGAAAAGTGAAAGGAACTCTGCATTGGGTTTCTGCGAGAAATGCCATTCCCGTAGAAGTGAGAATCTATGACAGATTTTTTACCACACCGCAACCGGACGCAGAAAAGGAAACCGATTTTATGGAATTTATCAATCCCGAATCTTTAAAAATTGTTCACGGATTTGCAGAACCAAGTTTGAAAAATGCTGAAATAGGGAAACCATATCAGTTCCAAAGAATCGGCTATTTTACCAAAGACAGAGATTCTTCCGAAGAAAAATTGGTGTTCAACAGAACCGTAACTTTGAAAGACAGTTTTAAGATTGAAGGTTAAGAAGCATGAATTACGAACTACGATATATAAAAAATCTGAAAGCAGATTGGCTAAAGCAGAAAGCGAATCTCGAAACCAAAAAATTATCTATCTTCGTAAAAATTTTTTATAAAAAATGAAAAAAATATTTTTGGTCTATATTTTCTGTATCTCTACATTTGCTTTTTCGCAGGGAAGTATTGATTTTCAAAAGAGTTCTTTCAAAGAAATTTTGGCAAAAGCAAAACAAGAAAAAAAACTGGTTTTCTTAGATGCGTATGCATCATGGTGCGGTCCGTGTAAGATGATGGAAAGAAATATTTTTCCTTTAGCTGCCGTGAAAGATTATTTCAACGCCAATTTTATCAACGCAAGTTTTGACATGGAAAAAGGTGAAGGTAGAGAAATCGCTATGAAATACGGAGTCCGTTCTTATCCCACTTATCTTTTCCTCAATGGTGATGGTGAAGTGGTCTCAAAAAATTATGGTTATATGGATGAACAGCCATTTCTGCAAATTGCTAAAGATGCCAATAATCCGAAATTGAAAAACGCTTCTTATAGAGAACTTTTTGAACAGGGAGAAAGCGACCCCGCTTTTTTACTCAATATGATGCAACTCTATGCAGACAGTGATTTCGAGTTGGCAAAAAAAGCATCGGAACGGTATTTTCAGGTCAAAAAAAATCAGTCATTGACGAGAGATGAACTGGGTATGCTGCTTTATTTTCTGAAATCTGTAGATGAACCAAATTATCAAGTTTTTGTAGAGCGGAAAGATGAAATCGGTAATCTCATGTCGCCCGAAACGTACAAACAGTTTGATAGCAATATCAGATTATCTGCGGTGATGGAAAAATCTTTAGACCACAATACCAAAAAAATAAATGACGATTATTTTTACCAAAACGCCATTCCTTTAGTAGGTAAAGAAGATGCCGAAACCGCTTTAAACAGAATGAAAGTGGTGTATTACCCAACTGTGAATGATTTTACAGAGTACGAAAAAGCCGCACTTCAGTACTATAAAAATCCGGATAATTTCGATCCCGAAGAACTTCTTCAACCTGCGTATATTTTCAGTCAGCAGATTACCAATCCCGCTTCTCTGAAAAAAGCACAGGAATGGGCAGAAAAAAATGTGATGAAATCTGAAACCTCCGAAAACACCTATATTCTTGCTGCACTTTATGCCAAAACAGGAAATAAAGAAGGTGCGAAAATGTATGCGGAAATATCTCAACATCTCGCCGAATCACAAGGTAAAGACGCTGCTTTGGCAAAACAATTATTACAAACGCTAAAATAAAAATCCATTGAAAAAGTTCATTTATATTGCTGCATTTTTTTCGCTTTTTATGGCAAATGCGCAAACTCAAGACTCTCTCGCAGCTAAAAAATTATATGTAAAAGCCAATGCACCGTTTTTGGCAGTCGGAATGTTGAATGCAGGTGTAGAATATCAGGTGAATAAACATTGGACTTTGCAAAGTGAGGTATTCATTTCCCCATGGAAATCTTTTATGGGAAAATATGCACTGCTCTGTATGCTGGGTTTTGAGGGACGTTATTATTTCAAAGAATCATTTAAACATTTTTATGTAGGTGCAAATTTTTCGATGGCAGCATATAAACTTCAAAAATATGATTATTGGGGAGACCAACTCAGTACAAGCACGTATTTAGGACAAGACTATCCTTCAAATTGGTATTATCAAACAGGGTTTGCTTTCTTCGGAGGCGCAACTTTGGGTTATCAATGGCAGATTAATGACCACTGGAATATCGACTTATTTTTAAGAGGAGGTCATGTCGAAGGATTTTACAACGGTTATGTAAAAGGACTCAATATCCGCTATGAAAATGACGGAAGAGACTGGAACAGAAGCGGTGAGTGGATTCCTTACGGAGGCGGATTGATGATTGCCTACAAATTGAGATAATGAACATCATAGAGACGCGATTTATCGCGTGTCAATTAATAGATGATTTCCCACAATTGAAATAATGAACATCAGGAGTAAGAAGTTTGTCATCATTGCCGTCATCACTTTCATCATTTTGTTTTTGATGAATTATATCGGCAATGAACAACCCGATAAAACACAACGTGCATTGATGACCGCTGTAGCTGGAGTTATCGGTTTAACTGTTGGTATGTGGTTTGTCCACAAAAATTCAAAAGACGACACTCATCACGATTTTGATTAACGGTTCGAGGTGCAGGTTGCAAGTTTCAAGGTTAATCTTCGTGCTTCCATCTTCCAACCGCGAAGAGCGTGCTGATTATCCGGGATTCCATAACCTTGCACCTCGCATCTCGCACCAATTGCACCCAAATTTCCCTATCTTTGCACGATGATAAAAATCGGCAGCATAACACTCCCCGAATTTCCGCTCTTACTTGCACCGATGGAAGATGTGAGCGACCCGCCTTTTCGCAGGTTGTGCAAAATGCACGGAGCAGATTTGATGTATTCTGAATTTATTTCCTCTGAAGGATTGATTCGAGATGCCATGAAAAGCCGGAAAAAGCTCGATATTTTCGATTATGAAAGACCTGTAGGAATCCAGATTTTCGGGGGAGATGAAGAAGCCATGTCGCTTTCTGCAAAAATAGTGGAAACCGTAAATCCTGATTTGGTGGATATTAATTTCGGCTGTCCTGTGAAAAAAGTGGTTTGTAAAGGAGCAGGAGCAGGAGTTTTGAAAGATGTGGATTTAATGGTGCGTTTAACTAAAGCTGTTGTAAATTCCACACATCTTCCGGTTACCGTGAAAACTCGGCTCGGTTGGGATACCGAAACCATCAATATTATGGAAGTTGCCGAAAAATTGCAGGAAGCGGGAATCAAAGCATTGACAATTCATGCAAGAACCCGTTCGCAGATGTATAAAGGCGAAGCAGATTGGGATTTTATTTCTCAAGTGAAAAACAATCCCAATATCGAAATTCCGGTTTTTGGAAACGGTGATGTAGATTCTCCCGAAAAAGCCCTTGAATACAGACAAAAATATGATTGTGATGGGATTATGATTGGTCGCGGTGCAATTGGCTATCCATGGATTTTCAATGAGATAAAACACTTTTTCGCGACTGGAGAGAAATTGCCGGAACCTACTGTTGCACAGCGGTTAGAAGCAGTTCGGCAGCATGCGGAGTGGAGCACCGAATGGAAAGGCGAAAGAGTTGGGCTGATTGAGATGAGGCAGCATTACAGTAACTATTTTCGTGGAATTCCGCATTTTAAAGAGTTCAGAAAAAAGTTTTTAGAAATTTTCACTTTGCAGGAAATGGATTCTGTAATTGCCGAAACAGCGGAATTCCATGGGGTTTGAAGTTTTTCCCCTTCGGTTATGATAAATTATTAATTTTTAAGTTTCAATTAGTGCAAGATGAAAGTTGTAGGTTTTTCTCTTTTGCTCAAGATACGCTTTGCTTAATTCAAGTTTCACCTCAAACCTAAATCTTTTTTCCCTATCTTTACCTCCCTGTATTTTAAAAAAATGGAAAAAGAGTTAAAAATCACTTTCGATGCCATTGCGAATTATAATTCCCTTGATGAAATCGAAAAAAAATTATTTGATGCCGCAAAAGAAGTTCGCAAGAATGCTTATGCAACATACTCTGATTTTTTGGTAGGTTGTGCGGTTTTGCTCGAAAATGGTAAAATCATCACCGGAAGCAATCAGGAAAATGCGGCATATCCTTCCGGATTGTGTGCAGAGCGAACAACCATTTTTTGGACTTCGGCAAATTATCCCAATATGAAGATTAAGAAATTGTTTGTCATCGGTGCACCGAAAGATGCGGTTACTTCATTACCTATTCCACCGTGTGGAGCTTGTCGGCAATCTATTCTGGAATACGAAACAAAACAGAAAGAAGAGATAGAAATTTATTTTGCTTCCCTTGATGGTGAAATTTTCAAAACCAAATCTATCCGCGATTTGCTACCGTTTTCGTTTGATAAATCTTATCTTTAATGCTGGAAGATGTAATCTCGAACCTTGCACCAATTGCAACTTGAACCTTGAATCTGAATGAAAATCGCCGCAATAGACATAGGAAGCAACGCTGCACGGCTTTTAATTAACGAAGTAGCCGAACCGAAAAAAGGTAAACCCGAATTTACCAAACTCAATCTGCTGCGGATTCCGTTGCGCTTAGGATTAGATGTTTTCGGTAAAGGTGAAATAGGAAAAGACCGCCGGAAAATGTTTATTGACACCATGAAAATTTTTGCTGATGTGATGAAAATTTATCAGGTAGAACATTACAGAGCTTGTGCAACTTCTGCAATGAGAGACGCTAAAAACGGCAATGAAATCATCAAAGAAATAAAAGAAACTTCCGGAATTGATATTGAAATTATTTCAGGTGATGAAGAAGCAACTTTGATTTACGAAAATCATATTGCAGAAGGACTTGACAAAAATTTTGCCTATCTCTATATTGATGTTGGTGGCGGTTCCACAGAACTCACGTTTTATGAAAACGGTAAAATGAAATATGAAAAATCTTTCAACATCGGCACGATTCGGCTGTTAAACAAATTGGTTTCAGATGATCAGTGGAAAGATATGAAAGAAGAAATCCGAAAAAATATCAATAGCAAAAAACCTGTTGTAGCCATTGGTTCGGGCGGAAACATCAACAAAATATTTTCAATGAGCAGAACAAAAGATGGGAAACCAATTTCTACTGCTTTTCTGAAAAAATATTATAAAGAACTTAGCAAACTCACCGTTGCGGAAAGAATGAGCAGATTCGGGATTCGTGAAGACCGTGCCGATGTTTTGGTTCCGGCGTTGCAGATTTATAATAACGTGATGAACTGGAGCGACATCGACAAAATTTTTGTCCCGAGAATTTCCGTTGCCGATGGTTTGATTCACAGTATTTATGATGGTTTAGCGAAGAAGAAATAAATTTTTGGTCGTTTCATCTATACTCCAAAAATTATCTTTCACCCAATTCAATAACCTCCAGACTTTCGATTTTGTCGCCATTAATCTCAAACCGCATCATGGTTCTTACTTTATGCCATCCTTGTTTTCCACAAGCACCGGGATTCAGGTGAAGCAAGTTATTTTGCTTATCAAACATCGCTTTCAGAATATGAGAATGTCCCGAAATAAAAAGTTTCGGAGTTTTTTCTTCGATTTCTTTTTTAGCTAAAACAGAATATCTCGCCGGATAACCGCCGATGTGAATCATCAGAACATCTACCGATTCGCATTTGAACCTAAGAACTTCGGGGAATATTTTTCTGATTTTATCACCGTCAATATTTCCGTAAACACCTTTCAGCGGTTTTAGTTTTTCCAGTTGCTCCACAACTTCCATACTTCCGAAATCTCCGCAATGCCATATTTCATCAGCATTTTTGGCATATTCCAAAATTCTATCATCGATATAAGAATGAGAATCGGAGAGGAGGAGAATTTTTTTCATTGAATGCAAATTACTTTATTTTTCTTGAATTTTCCGAAATAAATTTTAGAAATTTGCAGCAATGAGGTATTGTATAGAATTTTCTTATCACGGCAAAAATTATTTCGGTTATCAGATTCAGCCGAGAGAAATTTCAGTTCAGGAAACTCTTGAAAAAGCCCTTTCTACAATACTTCGTGAAGAAATAAAAACAACAGGAGCCGGAAGAACCGATACTGGAGTTCATGCTAAAAAAATGTTTGCCCATTTCGATACAGAAAAAAAATTAGATGATGATTTGCCGCGAAAACTCAATAGTTTTCTTCCGGCAGATATTGCCGTGAAGAGTGTTTTTTTTGTTAAAAAAGATTTTCATGCAAGATTTGATGCCGCTTTTCGCACCTATGAATATTTTATTTCTCTGGAAAAAAATCCTTTTACACAAGATTTTTCGTGGCAGATTAGGAACAGGAATTTAGACCTCGCCAAAATGAACGAGGCATGTAAAATCCTTTTTCAATACGAAGACTTCACAAGTTTTGCCAAACTTCATACCGATAACAAAACCAATTTTTGCAAGATTTACATAGCAGAATGGGAGCAAAACGAAACCACTTTAAAATTCACCATTTCCGCAGACAGATTTCTGAGGAATATGGTTCGAGCAATTGTAGGAACGATGGTTGAAATAGGAACCGGAAAACTACAGCCAGAAGATTTGAGAAAAATCATCGAACAGAAAAACCGTAATTCCGCAGGAATTTCTGCACCACCGCAAGGATTGTTTTTGGCAGATGTAGGATATGATGATGAAAGTTGGACGCAGGAAGTTTGAGAAGTGGGAGCGTTTTAGAGATTAACTTTAAACCTGAACCTTGAAAATTCCTATATTTGCAATTATGGAATACAATACACAGAAATCTCATCTCAATATGCCGGAATACGGCAGAATTATTCAGCAATTGGTAGAACGATGCAAAGAACTTTCTTCAAAAGAAGAACGAAGCGAAATGGCAGTTGCGATTGTTGATTTTATGGGTCAGAGAAATCCTCAGCTCCGCGATGAGGAAAACTATAAACACAAACTTTGGGATCATCTCTATATTCTGTCGAATTACGATTTAGATGTAGATTCGCCATATCCTTTCCCGACCAGAGAAGAAATGCAGCAAAAGCCGAAAAAAATGGATTATCCCGAATTACAAGGAGAGTTTAAGTTTTACGGAAAAAGTATTTTGCAGCTTATAGAAAAAGCGATAGAGCTGGAAAACAGCGAAGAAAAAGATGCGCTCATTCAGGTTATTGCCAATAACATGAAAAAATCTTACAACGTTTACAACAAAGAGCATGTACAAGATGAAGTAATTTTCCGGCATTTGAAAGACCTTTCGCAAAACCGTTTGGATTTGACCGGACTCGATTCTCTTGAAAAAAGCAAAATCTATTATGAAACCAGAAAAAACAATAAAAACAACGGGAAAAATAACCAAAACAAAAGAAAGAATTTCCACAACAAAAACCGGAAACAATGAACGGAACATTCCAGATAAAAGGCGGGAAAAAACTACATGGTGAGATTACTCCGCAGGGAGCAAAAAACGAAGCACTGCAGATTTTGTGTGCCGTACTTTTGACCGCTGATGAAGTAAATATCAAAAATATTCCCGACATACATGATGTAAACCGACTTATTGAGATTCTTGCAGATTTCGGGGTGAAGGTTACCAAAAATGCACACGGCGATTATACCTTTAAAGCCGATGAAGTAAATTTCGATTATATAAAATCCAAAGAATTTAAAAAAGACGGTGCCAAATTACGCGGCTCTATTATGCTTTTGGGTCCTATGTTGGCAAGATTCGGTGAAGCGTATATGCCAACTCCGGGTGGAGATAAAATCGGAAGACGAAGATTAGATACTCATTTTCAGGGATTGGTAGAACTCGGTGCAACATTTTCGTATGATGAAAACGAATATTTTTATTCGTTAACTGCCAAAGAACTTTACGGTAAATTTATCCTGCTGGAAGAAGCATCAGTTACGGGAACTGCAAATATTGTAATGGCAGCAGTTTTGGCAAAAGGAAAAACCAGAATTTACAATGCTGCTTGTGAACCTTATCTTCAGCAGTTGTGTAAAATGCTTAACAGAATGGGTGCAAATATTTCGGGAATCGGCTCAAATTTATTAACGATTGAAGGGGTCTCTGAACTGCACGGAACAGAACATACGATGCTTCCCGATATGGTAGAAATCGGCTCTTGGATTGGTCTTGCTGCAATGACAAAATCTGAAATCACCATTAAAAACGTAAACTGGAATCAGCTCGGTGTTATTCCCAATACTTTCAGAAAACTCGGCATTCAACTGGAGCAATTCGGAGATGATATTTACATTCCTGCACAAGAAAATTACAAGATTCAGAAATTTATAGACGGGTCTATTCTCACCATTTCAGACGCACCATGGCCGGGATTTACTCCCGATTTATTGTCGATTATTTTGGTGGTAGCAACTCAAGCTAAAGGAACGGTTCTCGTTCATCAAAAAATGTTTGAATCTCGCCTTTTCTTCGTAGATAAGTTGATTGATATGGGAGCACAGATTATTTTGTGCGACCCACACAGAGCAACAGTTGTAGGATTGAATCATGAATCTCCGCTTCGTGGCACTACAATGGTTTCTCCCGATATCAGAGCCGGAAACGCGTTGCTTATTGCTGCACTTTCCGCAGAAGGGAAATCTATTATTCACAACATTGAGCAAATTGACCGCGGTTATGAAAATATCGACGGAAGATTAAGAGCTTTGGGAGCAGATATTGAGAGAATTTAAAATTTTCATACAATAAACTTTTTCCGTTCTTCGGGTGTTGGAAGAAGACAGTTTTGTGTTGCGAGTTTCAACCGTCTTTTTGCAATTTGGTCATAAATAGTATCTGATAAAAACGCAGGGAAAAGATTCAATGTCGCCAAAACTCCATATTTGCCGCCCAAAAGTTTAGCGATTTTGGTAATTGATTGTGATTTTGTAAGGTAAAATGAATTCGGTTTCCACAAATAGATTGTATTGAAATTTTTATTTTCCAGATTTCTTTCTTTCAGAAAAATCTGTCCGAATTCCGATTGCAATGCTGCAAAAAGAAACAAATCTTTTTTGTCGTTTTTTAAAATCCACTGTACCCAATGATTGCAGAAACCGCAGTCGCCGTCATAGAAAACATAATATTTTTCGGCGTGTATTTCGTGCATTATAAATTTTCGGCAGCTTTGGTTTCCGATTGAATATATTTAAAATATTTGATCAATATTTTTTGTTGTTCCGGTGAAAGTACCGCATCATTGTGAATCAGCAAATAGCTTTCCAGTGGCATTTCTCCTTTTTCCAAAACCTCTGCACATTCTTCCATAACATGAGCTTGGTCATTTTTTTCATAGGTTGAAAAAACGGAAAAATTCACCTGTTTTCTCCCATCATCAATATGGTGTTTCAGAAACCAGCCGAAAGGTTGTATGTAAGAATACCACGGATATTTGGTTTCATCGGAATGACAATCGTAACATGAATTCCTGATAAGATTGGCTGTAGTTTCCGGTGTTTTTTTAACGGTGAGAAAATCAACGCCTTCGTTTACAGGCGGATTGATTTTATTAATCTGAAAAAACTGAATCAGAATAAAAACCACGAACAGAATGATTACGATTTTTTTCATAATTTATTGTTTTTGATATAGAGACTAACTTTCTTATTTTTCATCTGCAGTTGGACCATAAATTCCCGGAAGCGGAATATTAAGCAACCTCATATAAACCGTGAGTTGCCCGCGATGATGAATAAGATGATTGGTAATAATAAATCGATGAGCTCCCAATTTTGGCATTTCTGCAATGATATGTTCTCCAGCTTTTAAGGTCCAATTTGTTAACCAAAATTCATCGGATTGTGAATTTACAAAATCTTTGTTTTTCTGTAAACCACTTTCCAGAGATATTTTAAGCTCTTCTACATTAGTTGTTTTTGGCGGATTGTAATCAATATGGAAATCAATTGCATCTTTAGAGGTTGCAAAATGTGTCCAATTATGAAGGTCAACAATATGAGATGCCAAATCTCCCAAAGTCATTGACTTTTCGTGCGGTTTGTAGTTCCAGTGCTCATTGCTGAGTTTTTCCAAAATTCTTCTGGTGTTTTGGGTTTCGCGTTCTATTTCTACTAAAATTCCGTCTTTGATGCTCATTTTTTATCGTTTAAATTAAAAATTTCTTTGAAAACGAAATTACGATTTTATTTTAGAAAAGAATCAAGACATATTATTTTCCTTACCTTTGCAAAAATTTTTGGGCTTCGAAAGTCGAAGTAACCCATTCTTAACCAATCCGTTTCTAAAAAAGCTAGCGGATAAGAAACAAATTTTTATGAGTAATATTGTCGCAATCGTTGGTCGTCCCAACGTAGGAAAATCCACGTTATTTAATCGTTTATTAGAAAGAAGAGAAGCCATTGTAGATTCTACGGCAGGTGTTACGCGCGATCGCCATTACGGAAAATCCGAATGGAACGGTGTGGAATTTACCGTGATCGATACAGGTGGTTATGATGTGAATAATGACGACGTTTTTCAGGAAGAAATTTCCAAACAGGTTCAGTTGGCGATAGACGAAGCCACTTCCGTTATTTTTATGCTGAATGTGGAAGAAGGATTGACAGATACCGATTACGAGATTTTTCATCTTTTGAGAAAAGCGAACAAAAAAACGTATATCGTCATCAACAAAGTAGATTCCGCAAAAGAAGAACTTCCCGCAACGGAATTTTACCAGTTGGGAATCGATAAATATTTTACACTTTCTTCCGCAACAGGTTCAGGAACGGGAGAATTGTTGGACGACATCGTGAAAGATTTCCCGACCACGGAATACAAAGATCCGTTTGAAGGACTCCCGAAAATCACGATTGCAGGAAGACCGAATGTTGGAAAATCCACTTTAACAAATGCACTTCTCGATAATGAAAGAAATATCGTAACCAATGTTGCCGGAACAACTAGAGATTCTATTTCCAGTTTGTATAATAAATTCGGACACGAGTTTGTTCTTGTGGATACGGCAGGAATGCGAAAAAAATCAAGAGTTTCAGAAGATTTAGAATTTTATTCTGTGATGCGTTCCGTTCGTGCAATAGAAAATTCTGATGTCGTGATTATAATGGTTGATGCAACTCTCGGTTGGGAAGCACAGGATATGAGCATTTTCGGAATTGCGCAAAGAAACCGCAAAGGAATCGTGATTCTTGTGAACAAATGGGATTTGGTGGAAGATAAACAAACCAATACAATTCGGGATTTTGAAGAATCAATAAAAAATAAAATTGGGCAGTTTTCTGATGTTCCAATATTATTTGTTTCGGCACTCACGAAACAGAGAATCCTGAAATCGGTAGAATTGGCAATGGAAGTTTATGAAAGCCGTAAACAAAAAATTAAGACTTCAAAACTAAACGAAGTAATGCTTCCGGTTTTTGAACAAACACCACCACCTGCAATCAAAGGGAAATATATCAAAATAAAATACTGCGTTCAGTTGCCGACACCAAGTCCTCAATTTGTATTTTTCTGCAATCTCCCGCAATATGTGAAGGAACCTTATAAAAGATTTACAGAAAACCAACTGAGAAAACATTTTGGTTTTACGGGAGTTCCGATTGAAGTGTATTTTAGGCAGAAGTAAGTTGATGCGATGATGTGATAATTGGTTGGTGTGATGATGCGGTGATATGTTGATGGATTTGTGACAAATGAAAAATAGTTATATTTTTGATAGAAATTTATAGCTATGGAAATCAAGGGAAATGAAATTCTGGAACTCAGCATTGAATTTGCTTTGGGAATTATCACTTTTACAGAATTACTTGAAGAAAAAAGGAGGTTTATTATTGCCAATCAACTTTTAAAATCGGGAACATCAGTCGGTGCAAATGTTTTTGAAGCACAAAGTGCCGAAAGCAGAGCAGATTTTATTCACAAAATGAAAATAGCAGATAAAGAAGCCAAAGAAACAGAATATTAGTTGCTTTTATGTGAAAAATCACAGTCATATCCTTTTGATGAAAATCTTAAAAAGATACTTTTAAGCATTCAAAAGTTATTATCAAAAATCATTTCTTCATCAAAAAAACATCAAAAATCGTCACATCCCCACACCAACAAATTATCACATCAATAAATGGTAACAATACTTTCAGAACAATTTTCGCTTGTAAACTCTTGGATTAATGATTTAAGAAACGTAGATATTCAAACCGACCGCTTGAAATTCCGCAGAAATATGGAACGTATCGGCGAAATCGCCGCTTTCGAAATCAGCAAAGATTTAGAGCAAAAAGAAATTGAAATTACAACGCCTTTAGACAAAATTAAAGTGAAAGAAATCGCAGTTCAACCTGTAATTACCACGATTTTAAGAGCCGGAGTTCCTTTGTTTCAAGGGATTTTAAATTATTTCGATAAAGCAGACTGCGGTTTTGTTGCTGCATACAGAAAACACGACGCAAATGATTATTTCTCGATAAAGCAAGATTATCTCACTTGTCCGAATATCGACGGAAGACCTTTAATTGTAGCCGACCCAATGTTGGCAACAGGAGCAAGTTTAATTGAAGCGATTAAAGATTTGCTGAATCACGGTAATCCTACACAATTGCATATTGTTGCAGCAATTGCTTCAAAACAAGGTATGGAAACTATTCAAAATGCCTATCCTGAAGCAAAAATTTGGGTAGGTGCAGTTGATGAAAATTTAACTTCAAAAGGTTATATTACGCCCGGTTTAGGTGATGCAGGAGATTTGTCTTATGGCGAGAAATTGCAGCGATAAGTTCAGGAAACCGCACAAAAAAAAGGAAAAATTTGGACAGGGTTCCGTTTCAAAGACGAATTGCCGAATTCATCAGCTAATGTTGTCGAAAAGGCAGAAAGAAATTAACCAAAAATTTCCTTATTCGGGAGAACAAAGGTAATATTTTTTACTGAAAATTCAAGCAACATCAAAAACTTAAATTCACGGTGTTTTCCAATTTTTCCGGTGTATAAATAATTAACGGTTTTCCGTTGAGAGACACCTTGTTCCAATAATGATTTCCTGCAAATCGGCTTTCTAAAACATCGGCTTTAATTCCGTTTTCTATAATTTTGATTTCATTGGGATACCAAAAATTTTTCCTCAGATTCAGTTGCGCTTTTTCTTCATCAGTGAATGAATTTACCTCGCCGAAAAGTTTTGCAACATATTCATTATAGGGATTTTTGTAGCTTTCTTCGGGATTGTTGTTTTGTATTAATCTTCCGTCTTGCAAAACAATGATTTGCTCTAACCAAGGCATTACTTCCTGAATTTCGTGCGTGGAAATAATCAGTGAAATATTTTTCTCTTTCACATAATTGAAAAGCCGTTCCCGAAGTTCAATTTTTCTGGAAAAATCAATATTGCTAAATGGCTCATCAAGCAAAAGAAGTTTAGGCATCACTGCCAAAGCTCTTGCTATCGAAACGCGTTGTTGCTGACCGCCGCTCAAATATTTGGGCAGAACATTTTCGTATTCGGTAAGTCCCATTACTTCAAGCAGTTCTTGTACTTTCTCTTTTTTTTCTTTTAAGTTAATGTTTGAAATATATTTCCCCACATTATCAGAAACGGTGGAATAAGGCATTAAATCGTAGTTTTGTGCTACGAGTTTCATTTCTTTTTCACCCGGAACAATATTTTTTTTCGGTCCGAAAACTTGTTTTCCGTCGAAAATAATTTCGCCTTTTTCCCAATTGAGCAATCCGTAAACAAGGTTGAGCAAAGTAGATTTTCCGCAGCCGCTTTCTCCAGCAAGTGCTATGATTTTGCCATGCTCAAGTTTTAGATTCAGATTATAAAAAAGTCTTTTTTCGGCGGTATGAGAAAAATGCAGATTCTTGATTTCTAATAGCATACTGCAAAAATAGGATTTTTACCGTTAATAAAAATATTTTTACTATTTTCGCTTTAATTATAAAACACCCAATCCAATGAAAAAATCAATTGTTATCTCTGTTTTTTGCGGATTTTTTGCAGCAGTCATTTCGGTTTCCTGCGGCAAAGACAAACCCGTAACTTCTGAATCAGCAGAAGTGATGACTACTAATGACGGAACTGTTTATCAAGTAGATACTTTGAACAGCGTCATCGAATGGAAAGGTTATAAAGTTTTCAAAACCGATAATTCAAGCCATTTCGGAATTATAAAATTTGAAAGTGGCGACATCACCGTAAAAGACGGAAAATTAGAAAGTGGGAAATTTGTTGCCAATATGAATTCTTTGCAAAATGTAGATTTAAAAGATGATGCCGACCAAAAAGCAAAACTTGAAGGTCATCTGAAAAGCGGCGATTTTTTCGAGGTAGAAAGATTTCCGACTGCTTCTTATGAAATTACAAAAGTCAGCCACAATGATTCCGGTGATTATAACACGACTTTAGACGGCAATCTTATCATAAAAGGAATTACCAAACCGATGCAGTTTAAGGCAAATGTTTCGGTGAAAGAATCGGAAATAAGCATTGCAACAGAACCTACGGATATTGAAAGGGAAAGTTTCGGAATGAAGTTTCAGATTCCCGTTGCAAACGGAATCATCAAAGATGAGGTTAATCTTCAAATTTTAATTAAAGCTGTCGAAAAGAAATAGCAGTTGGCTTTTAGAATTATATAATACAAATCCGTTTCATCAATGAAGCGGATTTTTTTTAACTTTATTAAAAATTTCAAAATCAACCGTAACAAAAACTTCTGTTTTCTTACTTATTGATTATTAAAAATATAACTATGGAAAAAATCCTCTCGGTTAAAAATCTCACCAAAAAATTCAGACGGGTGGTTGTAAACAATATTTCTTTTGATGTGGAAAAAGGAAATGTTTACGGTTTACTCGGACCAAACGGAAGCGGAAAATCTACAACTTTTGGTATGTTGCTCACAACGATAAACTCAACTTCCGGCGATTGGTATTGGTTTGGTAAAAAAGGGACAACCACCGAAACGCTCAAAAAAATAGGAGCGATTATTGAACAACCCAATTTTTATCCATACCTAAGTGCCGAAAAAAATCTGAAAATCGTTGCCGAAATCAAAGGAACTCCCTATTCCAGAATTGATGAAGTGCTTTCTGTGGTCGGACTTTTGGAGCGGAAAAAAGATGCTTTCAAAACCTATTCTTTAGGAATGAAACAGCGACTTTCCATTGCTTCTGCTTTGCTGAATAATCCCGAAGTTCTTATTTTAGACGAGCCAACAAACGGACTTGATCCGGAAGGAATTATCCAAATCAGGGAGATTATTTCAGAGATTGCAAAACAGGGAATCACCATTATCATTGCAAGTCATCTTCTGGACGAAATCGAGAAAATCTGTTCGCATGTCATCGTTCTGAAAGAAGGAAACGCAATCTACTGCGGAACGGTTGACGAAATGAGCAATTCTAAAGGATTCTTTGAATTGAAAGCTGATGACAACGAACTTCTTTTAAATATTCTGAATGAACTTCAACTATTTTCTTCTGTTAAAGAAGAAGGCAATTTGGTGATTGCAGTCATTAACGAAGAAATTTCAGCATCTGAACTCAACCGAAAAATTGCCGGAAAAGGCATTTACCTTTCACAAATCGTGAAGAAAAAACAATCTCTCGAAACCCAATTCCTTGAACTTGTAAAAAAACAATAACGATGAAAAGATTATTTGCATTAGAGTTTTATAAAAACCTCACATACAGACCGTTTCGGTTTTTTTCTATTTTGTATTTCATTATTTTGGCTTCCCTGCTTTTCATTGGTTTGGTGGATATAAAAATCACGGAAGGATTCCAAATCAACCTCAAAGAACAGGGAATTTACAATTTCCCCGAAATCTGGAATTTCACCACGTGGATTGTCGCGATTCTGAAAATATTTTTAGGATTAATCATTGTATTTTCAATCTGTCAGGAGTTTACCAACCGAATGCTCAAACAAAATATTATTGACGGTTTGAGCCGTGAAGAATTTATTTCTTCAAAATTATTGACGATATTTTTATTCACTTTTACTTCAACTCTGGTAGTTTTTACTTTGACTCTAATTATCGGTTATCGGTATTCGGAAACTACAGAATCGGGGTTGGTTTTTAAAGAAGTGTTTTTCATCGCCCATTATTTTCTGAAACTCTTTACGTTTTTCTGTTTTCTGATGTTTCTTTCCGTTTTGTTCCGCAAATCTGTTTTTGTGCTTTTAGCTTTCTTTTTGTGGTGGGTTGCAGAAGGAATTTTGAGCGGAATTGAAAAAGCCGTAAAACTAAAAGGATTGGAGCCGGTGCAAATGGAAAAAGCGATGAGCGATTCGTTTTTCTTTTCAGATATTCTGCCTTTAGAAAGCATGTCGCAGTTAATCGCAAATCCTTTAATGAGATTAAAAGGTGCTCAGATTTTTGGTGTTCCTTATGAATTTCATTATCCTACAGAAAGTGTAATTGCGTGTGTAATATGGTGTCTGCTATTTATTTTCGGCTCGTATTATATTTTGAAAAAAAGAGATTGGTAAAATAACCCTCAAATAAATTTTTGTATTGATATTTTAAATAATTTTGAAAAGAAATATTATTCATTCAAACCCAATAGATTTCAGAAATCTGTTAGTTTTTTTATACAATATTTTAGAATTGACTGATGAAAAAAATACTGATAAAAATCCTCAAAACACTTGGATTCGTTATAGGAATAGTGTTGTTATACATTTTTTCGGGACTTTTGATTCCGATGATTCCCGTAAAAGCAGAAAAAACAGATGACCCGAAAATTATAGAAACTTATATTCTTACCAACGGCGTTCACACAGATTTGGTGGTTCCTGTCAAAACGAAAGAAATCGATTGGAGCAGAAAATTACCTTTTGAAAATACTCGAGGCAAACAAACCGGTTTCAGATATGTTGCGTTTGGTTGGGGTGACAAAGGTTTCTATCTCGACACACCAACTTGGGCAGATTTGAAATTTTCCACGGCTTTCAAAGCGGCGTTTTGGTTAAGTAATTCTGCGATGCATGTTACTTTTTATAATGATATGAAAGAAGGAGAAGATTGCAAAAAAATATTTCTGACTGAAAAACAGTATGAAAATCTCATTCATTTTATCGATGAAAAATTCCAGAAAGATGCGAACGGAAAATACATTTTAGTTCCTACTGATGCGGTTTATGGTAATAATGATGCTTTCTATGATGCCAAAGGAAGTTATAATTTTACTTACACCTGCAATACCTGGACAAATAACGGACTGAAATCTGCCGGACAAAAAGCAGCACTTTGGACTCCGACGGATTTTGGGATTTTCAGGCATTATAAGTAATGACTAATCCACAAAAACATTCCGAAAATTCCATAATTTCACTAAATTTGCAACCTATCAAAAAGCCGACAACAATCAACTGACAACCAACAACCAAAATGACTTCACAAGAAATAAGACAGCAGTTTTTAGATTTTTTCAAAAGTAAAGAACACCTCATTGTTTCGTCTGCACCAATCGTGCTGAAAGACGACCCGACTTTGATGTTTTCCAATTCGGGAATGACACAGTTTAAGGATTATTTTCTCGGTTACAAAGAACCGAAATCTCCCCGAATTGCCGATACCCAGAAATGTTTGAGAGTTTCCGGAAAGCACAATGATTTAGACGATGTCGGTCGGGATACTTATCACCATACGATGTTCGAAATGCTTGGAAACTGGAGTTTCGGCGATTATTTCAAAAAAGAAGCGATTGATTGGTCGTGGCAATTATTGACGGAAGTTTACGGAATTCCGAAAGAAAATCTTTATGTTACCATTTTTGAGGGCGATGCTTCCGAAAATCTGGAAAGAGATACCGAAGCGTACAGTTTCTGGAAAGAACATATCGACGAAAGCCGTATTATCAACGGAAACAAAAAAGATAATTTCTGGGAAATGGGAGCAAGCGGACCTTGCGGACCTTGCTCGGAAATCCATGTCGATTTGCGGAGTGAAGAAGAAAAAGCAAAAATTTCCGGATTAGAATTGGTAAACAACGACCACCCGCAGGTTGTCGAAATCTGGAATCTCGTATTTATGCAGTACAACCGTAAAGCAGACGGTTCTCTGGAAAATCTTCCGGCAAAACACATCGATACGGGAATGGGTTTTGAGCGTTTGTGTATGGCGTTACAAGGAAAAGAATCCAATTACGACACCGATGTTTTCACGCCTTTGATTGCAAAAGTTGAGGAACTTTCAGGGAAAAAATATACGGGAAAATTAGAAGACGAAAAAGATATTGCAATCCGTGTTGTGGTAGATCATATTCGTGCGGTTTCCTTTGCGATTGCAGACGGACAATTACCGTCAAACAACGGTGCAGGTTACGTTATCCGAAGAATTTTGAGGAGGGCGATTTCTTATTCTTACCGTTTTCTCGGTAGAAAAGAGCCGTTTTTGTTTGAACTCGTTTCCGTTCTGAAAAGCCAAATGGGAACTTTTTTTCTTGAATTAGTAAAACAGGAAAAACTAATTACCGAAGTCATCAAAGAAGAAGAAAATTCTTTCCTGAAAACCATAGAACACGGCTTAATCAGAGTGGAAAAACTGATTGAACAAACCATTTCTAAAAACGAAAAAGTGCTTCCGAGCGAAGAAGTTTTTGAATTGTATGATACTTACGGTTTTCCTGATGATTTGACGAGAATTATTGCCGAAGAAAAAGGATTAACCATTGACGAAGCCGGATTTGAAGCCGAAATGCAGAAGCAGAAACAGCGTTCCAAAAAAGATTCTATTGCAAAAGTCCACGATTGGGTAGTTCTGGAAGAAAAGCCGGAAACTTTCGTGGGTTATGATAAAACCGAAAATGAAGTTCAAATCACTCGCTACCGAAAAATCGAAAATAAAGACGGTGAATTTTACCAAATCGTTTTGGATAATACACCGTTTTATCCGGAAGGAGGCGGACAAACCGGCGATAAAGGTGTTTTGGAAAATGCCGTTGAATCCTTTGAAGTTTTGGAAACTAAAAAAGAAAATAATTTAATTATTTCTTTGATTAAAGATTTACCGAAAGATGCAGGAGCAGTTTTTTATGCAAAAGTAAACAACACCGACCGCAAAAACACGCAGGCAAACCATTCCGTAACGCATTTGCTTCACGAAGCGTTGAGAGATGTTTTGGGAACGCACGTTGAGCAGAAAGGTTCTTATGTAGGTCCTGATTATCTGCGTTTCGATTTCTCGCATTTTGCTAAAATTTCCGAGGACGAACTGGCTTTAGTAGAAGAAAAAGTAAACGCAAAAATCAAAGATAATGTCGCATTGCAGGAATTCAGAAACATTCCGATTCAGGAAGCGCTGGAAAAAGGAGCAATGGCGCTTTTCGGGGAAAAATATGGTGATAATGTGAGAATGATTCAGTTTGGGTCATCGAAAGAACTCTGCGGAGGAACTCACGTTAAATCGACAAGCGAAATCGGTTTGTTTAAAATCGTTTCCGAAAGTTCAAGCGCAGCAGGAATCCGAAGAATTGAAGCCATTTCGGGTGATAAAGCGGAAGAATATTTTAGAAATATGGAAAAACAGATTGCTGAGCTTTCGCAACTCTTAAAATCCAAAGATGTTCTGAAATCCGTAGAAAAGTTATTGGAAGAAAATTCAGCGTTAAAATCCGAAATCGATGCTTTGAAAAGAGAAAAAGCCAAAGCAGAAATCCAAAACTGGAAAAACGATTTTGAAGATAAAAACGGTAAAAAATTGTTGGTAAAGAAAACCTCTCTTGATGCAGGTTCTGTAAAAGATATTGTTTTTGAGTTGAAGCGCGAAACTCCAAATTCCGTTATTGTCATCATTTCCGATAACAGCGAAAAACCGATGATTACAGTCGGTGTTTCCGCAGATTTGGAAAATCAATATCACGCCGGAAATATTGTGAAAGACTTAGCCAAAGAAATAAACGGAGGAGGAGGCGGAAATGCCGGATTTGCAACCGCAGGAGGAAAAAATCTTGACGGAATTGAAAGTGCTTATCAGAAAGCTTTAGAATTATAAAAATTTATTTCATGAAAAACATTTTAAAAATTACAATTTTTATTCTCGGAATTTCTTTGATTTTTAGTTCATGTAATAATGATAGGGAAGAAGAAAGCAATTTTTTAGAAGGCAGATACAGATTTATGAAGGTTACATCAAATATTCCTGTGGACTACAACGCAGACGGAATTTTTGAAACAGATCTTACAGAATATTTCAAATGCAGACCTGCACTTACATTTCAAAAAAATGGTAAAATGACATATCCTTCCATCAATGTTGTGATTCAAAATATTACGATTGCTTTAGGTTCCGGTTATGTATTAGAGTACGAAATACCTGCTTGTGAAACTCCGGAATACAATGCAACCTATTCAGTGTCTCAAGATAAAATAAATGTATCGACAGAATGGGGAGATAATCATACTTATCAACTCAAAAACGGAATTATTGTTTCCAATTTTAATCAGGCAAATCTGGTTGTAGATGATGGAAACGGTAACAAAATATTAGAAAGAGTAAATCTGGAATTTCAATATTCGAAAAATTAAAAACCTCCATCTCAAAAATCCTGAGAGGGAGGTTTTTATATTTATTTAATTTCCCGAAACTCTTTTAAAAGTTTTTCAAAGACTTTCTCTACCGGAAGAATTTCATCGATAAGCGATGAAACCTGCCCGATTTCCAGTTCGCCTTCTTCCAAATCGCCTTCAAACATTCCTCTTTTTGCTCTGGCTCTTCCTAAAGTTTCCTTTAGCAATTCTGCATTTCTGCCGCTGTCATAGAGTTTATCAATATCATGAAAGAATTTGTTTTTTACCAACCGAACCGGTGCAAGTTCTTTCAAAGTCAGCTGTGTATCGCCTTCAGAAAGCGTGGTGATTTTATTTTTCCAGTTTTCATGAGAACTCGCCTCTGTTGTCGCTGCAAATCTGGAACCGATTTGCACACCGTCTGCTCCGAGAATCATTGCGGCTTTTATCTGAGAACCGAGTGCAATTCCTCCTGCTGCAATCAGCGGTTTGGTAATATGTTTTTTCACATTCGGAATCAGGCAAAACGTGGTGGTTTCTTCTCTTCCGTTATGACCGCCTGCTTCAAAACCTTCTGCTACAATTGCATCAACACCGGCTTCTTCACATTTCACTGCAAATTTTGCAGAAGAAACAACGTGGGCAACTTTTATCCCGTGTTTTTGTAAAACTTCGGTATAGGTTTTAGGATTTCCTGCGGAAGTAAAGACAATCTTCACATTTTCTTCGATGATGATATTGATGATTTCTTCGATATTTGGGTACAACATCGGAACATTCACACCGAAAGGTTTGTCGGTTGCGTTTTTGCATTTTTTGATGTTTTCCCGCAGAATATCAGGATACATACTTCCTGCTCCTATTAATCCCAATCCGCCACAATTTGAAACCGCAGAAGCGAGTTTCCAACCGGAATGCCAAATCATTCCACCTTGAATAATTGGGTGCTCAATCCCGAATAATTCGGTAATTCTATTTTGATTGTCATTCATTTCCTTAATCTTTTTCGCTGCACCAAAATCTATAAAACTGCTCATTGTGTAAATTTAAAAAAAAAATCTCTGTACAAAACAGAGATTTTAATATTTGTTACTGACCGGTTTTTCGCCAATCGGTTTTAAACTTACAGTCTTTGTAGCGGTCATTAATGGAAATAAAAATTTGGGGCAGTTTCTCTTTTACCCATTTTTCTACCATTTCGTTTTTCTTTTTGTTGAGTGCCATTTGCTTGATACGGCTGTAATCGGTAGAGATGTCTAATTGATGAGCATCAATAATGTCATCAACTTTTACAATGGCAACCATTTTTCTATCTTGCACTGTTTCTTCAAAAACACTGGTAATTTCACCTTTGTGGTGTCCTGCGATTTGGTAAGAAACAATTGCAGGGAGGTTCAGTTTTTCTATTTTGTCTGAACCATCTTCACCAGTAATTACACCTGCATTGAATTTGGTTTGCTTGTCATCTGAAAACCGAAATGCAGCATCTTTAAAACTCATTTTCCCGTCCACAATCAAAGTTCTGATACTGTCGAGTTCTTTTTTTGCAGTAGCAATTTCACCTGCATTGGGTTCTGCTTTCAACAAGATATGACGAGCGTCGTACATTTTACCGCTTTTTTTAATGAGCTGAATCAGGTGGAAACCAAACTCTGATTCTACAGGGTCAGAAATTTCGCCTTCCTGCATATTCAATGCAGCTGCTTCAAAAGGTTTTACCATTTTTCCTTTTGCAATGTTTTTGTATAAACCGCCGTTTGCAGCAGAACCGGGATCTTCGGAGTAAATTCTTGCCTGGCTTTCAAAAGTTTCACCTTTTAGAATGGCTTCTTTTATTTTCAGCAGCCGCGCTTTGATTTCGTTTTGATGCGCTTCTGTCAATTTAGGATGAATCACGATTTGCGAAATGCTCACTTCATCTTTTACCTGCGGTAATTGGTATTTGTAGGTGTTGAAAAAATCTGTTACTTCATTGGGCGTTACATCTGCTTTTGAAGTGATTCTGCCATATTTCATCTGTCCGTAATAATTATCGGTATCAATTTTTTCGATGGCGTTTTTCATTTCATACGCAGTACGGAATTTGTAAGCGTTGAGCATGGTTTTTTCATCGGGAAACTGACCGAGAATCTGGTTGTATTTTGCAGCAGCATTTTCTTTAATGGCTGCAGAACGGTTTTCGATGAGTGTATCTCTTTTCGCTTCGTAGATAAGAAGTTTGTTGCTGATGATGCTTTCCATAAATTCACATTTGTCAGAAACATTTGCTCCCTGTTGTTTTGCATAATTCGCCTGTTCTTCTACATCAGATTCTAAAATGATTTCATCTCCCACTACTGCTGCAATTCCGTCAACCAAATTACCTGGTCTGAGTTGCTGTGCATTGATTTGATGACTGCCGAAAAAGCCGAGAACAATAGTAAGAATCAAGGCAAATTTTATATTACTTTTCATATTGATTTTTTATACGATTTGCAAAATTATCATTCTAAACCAAATAACCTGCAATTTTTTTTATAATTATTTCTTAAAATTCTTTTCCAAATCTTTTAAAAAGCCAGGTTGAACCACAATATTTGTTTTGGCTTTTTGCTGTTCTATGGTTTCTTTCAGTTTTTGGTCGGTTACGGCTTCTTTTACTGATTCCTGCGCTTCGTCAAAAGTCATTTGAGATGGCGGTAAAATTTTATCTATCGCGATGACTAAAAATCTTTCGCCCATTTTTATTTGATGAACTCCTGTTTTGAAAGGAACTTGTTGTTTGGTAAATATATCTGCTTCTTCTGCCATTTCGCCTTTTTCAAAATTTACAAGAATCTGTTTTTTGTCATTCAGTTTTCCGTAATACTTTGTTTTCAGCGATTCCCATTTTGCAGGGTCTTTTATTTCAGAGCTGATTTCTTTGGTGAGTTTTTCATCTGCAATAATCGCAACTCTTCCATCAGCTCTGTTTCCCAACATGTATTTTGATTTATTTTTGTTATAATAATCAGTGAGCCATTCTGGGTGTTTTGTAATTTCTTCGTTCAGGTATTTTGAGAAAATATAATCTGAATACAGAATTTTCTTATGTTCGTTTAATTCGTTTTTGATGTTTTTTTGTTGAGTAAAATCTTCGCTGTAAAATTTCATCAAATCCTGGCTGTTTACTCCGGCAATTGCTTCGCTCCATATTTCGGACGGAAGTTTTTCTGCCTCGCTTTTTTTGTCGCCAATGGTTTTTTTAATGTCTGCTGCTGTAGTTTGGTGATTTTTGTACCGGAACAAAACAGTGTTGTCTTTCACAACGTTTAGTTGCTGATAAGATTTTTTCACGGCTTGAAATTCTGGAAATTCTTTGTAAGTAGTATCAGATTTCAAATAATTAAGCATTTTATCTTGCAACATTTCGGCATAAAGCGAACTGTTCATTTCCCGAATATAGAAGTCTCGGTTTTTGTCGGTCAGTTGATATGGTTCTACATTATAAATATTGAAAATAAAATAATTGTCGCCGAAAAGCAATGGTTCCGGTGTGTAATACGCTTTGCTTTTTCCTTTGAAAAGTTGGTAAACCTCGTTTGGAAGCGTAGGTGAACCGATTACAATACCACCGTTATTTTTTTCGTGTTCGTTTACTCCGTAGAGTTTTGCCACTTCCTGAAAAGGTTTTCCGGATTTCAATTCATTGTAGATTTTCGTTTTCATGCTTTCTGCTTCGTCATTTTTAGGGTAAGAAATTGTACCGAAAACAAGATAACCGAGTGTTGGTCGAGAATCCAAAACTTTTGCAAAAGAATAATATCTGGGTGTACTGATGAATTTGGTGTAAGAATTATTCGGCAGATTTTTGATTTCCGCATAAAGCGTATTATCAATACCACCAGGTTTTACGTAGAAAGGTTCTGCTTTAGAAGTCGGTTTTGAGTATTTCGTAATCGCTTCTTCCATTGTGATTTTCCCGGCAATGACATCATTATAAATTTGCTGGTAATTCTGGGTATCTCCTTCAGCTTTTGTGGCGATGAAAACCTGCACTTGTTTTTCGTTCTGCAAATCTTTCATATAACTGTTCAAAACAGGATCTATTATTTCTTTGGGAAAGAAAAATTTACCACGCAGTTCGTACTCTCTATCCCTCATTTTCATACGAAAATCGGCGGTAGTATCAATTTTTTTATCCGATGCAAACTGCTGCAGCAAATGGAAATCTTCAGCCGAAGCAATTGTTTTTTCAATCCCGCTGTTTTCCAGACCGTAGAGATAATCTTTCTTAAACTGTTCCAGCGAAATACTGTCTTTCCCGATGATGAGGTATTGAGCGTTGATGAAATTTGCCGCACTCATCAACAATACAAAACCGAGTAATTTTTTCATATCTATTTTATTCTCTTAATTATTTAAACTTCAACTTCAAAAGTCGTTAATTCTTTAAAATTTTTGATTCTTTCGGTCAGTTCGGCTTCTGTAACTTCCTGTAGTTTTTCTGTCCCGAATTTTTCCACCGTAAAAGAAGCCATTGCAGAACCCACAATCAATGCCGATTTCATGGTTTCAAAACCGAAATCTTCTTTTTTAGCAAGGTAAGAAGCAAATCCGCCCGCAAAAGTATCTCCTGCTCCGGTTGGGTCAAAAACTTCTTCCAGCGGAAGTGCAGGAATTGCAAAAATCTTGCCGTCATGGAAAAGCAGTGCGCCGTGTTCCCCTTTTTTAATGATGACAAATTTCGGTCCCAATTCATGAATTTTTTTCGCGGCTTTCACCAAAGAATATTCACCTGAAAGTTGTCTCGCTTCTTCGTCATTGATGGTGATTACATCGGTTTTTGCAATCATTTTCATCAGAATATCCCATGCTGAATCCATCCAAAAATTCATAGTATCTAGAATTACCAATTTGGGGCGGTTTTTCATTTTTTCTAAAACCGAAAGCTGAACTCCGGGATGCAGATTGCCCAATAACAAAATATCCGAATCTTGCATGGAATCAGGGATTTTCGGTTCAAAATTTTCAAGCACATTCACTTCTGTAACGAGTGTATCTCTGGAATTGAGGTCGTTGTGATATTTACCGCTCCAGAAAAAAGTTTTTCCGTCTTTTATGATTTCAATTCCCTCAATATTCACATTTCTGTTTTGCAGCATTTGCAAATCAGATTCGGGGAAATCACCTCCTACAACCGAAACGATTCCCGAAGGAACTTTCAGGATAGAAGAAGCGATGGTAATATAAGTTGCAGCACCGCCTAAGATTTTATCTGTTTTTCCGAATGGGGTTTCAATTGCATCAAAAGCAACTGAACCTACGACTAATAATTTCATATGTCTGTTTTTTGTTTCAATTTTTGGCTTTCCGCTTTTTCAATTTAGTATTTCCATCTTCCTACTTCCATTTAAAAGTATCTATTAAATGCAGCACATCTTTTTTAATATAATCTACAGCAGGAGCAAGTGAATCCGGTTTCGGGCGGGAATTGAAATACAAATTCGCCGTTACATAATGTTTTGTAGAATCGGTAACGAAAAACTGCAGGTTAGATGCAGTAGGACCCTTCAGTTGGTAAAAATTTCCGAAAACGCGTTTTTCGGGATAGCTGAATGATTTCGTATCAATAGACGTGGCTTTAATAGTATGTTCGTAAACCATTTTTTCAGATTCTTTCACATGAAGCGCAAAATCATTTTTAATAGGGAAGTAAGTGATGAAAACTTTTGCTTTCATTTTCGGATAGTAAATGTAATACCAACAAGGGTTTTTAGCGTTTTCAATTCTGGCAAAATCAGAATATTCAAATTCAAAATTACAGGGCGAAGAATATTTTTGGTACTTCGGTTCGGGATATTCCAACCGCAGTTCACCCGATGGTTTCGGTTTTGTTTCTTTTCCGCACGAAAACAAAATCGCCATTAATAAAATGAAAATGAGTTTTTTAAACATTGCGCAAAAATAATCCTTTTTGTTGGAATCCGAAAGTCGGAAGATTTTATTCAAAAACAGATTCCAAATAATTTTCCAGTGGTTTTGGGAAAGATTTTTGGAGGGAATCAGCAATGTCAGAAATGATGAAACCGTTTTCGGAAGCGAAATGTTCAAAGCGTTTTTTTGAATTTAATTTTACTCTATACAGCTGAATGATTAAATTTTTGTGGGTGAGTTTGTGCAGAACCGTTTTTTGATTTACGATATATTTTTCCCATTCCGCAGGAATTTCCGCAGGAAACTCATATAGTTTTTTCCAAATGAAATCGTCTTTTCTTTGTCGTATTAAAAATTGGTTTCCGTACTCCACAAAATAATAGGTGAGCTCTAAATCGGTCGGTTTTACTTTCTTCGATTTTACCGGAAAATTTTGAACTTTGTTAACGCTAAATGCTAAACAATCTTTGTTTAAAGGACATTCTGCACATTTCGGATTTTTCGGTTTACAGATTTCCGAACCCAAATCCATCATTGCTTCGTTGAATGTTCCGGCTTGATTTTCGGGCATTATTTTCAGAGTCAAATCAGAAAAATGAGAAAATGCTTTTGGGTTTGAAATGTCAAAATCATCGGCAAAAATTCTGGATAAAACTCTGTAGAAATTACCGTCAACTGCCGGAATTTTCTTCCCGAAGCAGATACTCGAAATTGCTGCTGCAGTGTATTTACCGACACCTTTCAGTTTCAGAATATCATCGTAATTTTCAGGAAATTTTCCGCCGAAATCATTCATGATCTGAAAAGCGGCTTTGTGAAGATTCAACGCTCGCGAATAATAACCAAGTCCTTTCCAATACAACAGAACCTCGTCTGTTGCTGCGTTTGCCAAAGTTTCAACATCGGGAAATCTCGCGATAAATCGATGATAATGATTCAGCCCCTGTTCAATTCTGGTTTGCTGAAAGATGATTTCGCAAATCCATATTTTGTAGGGTTCTTTGGTTTTTCTGAAAGGCAAATCTCTGCCATTAATTTGGAACCATGCCAAAAGTTTAGCACCAATGTGAAGAAAACCAGCCGTTTGTTTTTTTGTTTTCAAAAATAGTTCTTATATTTGCACACCAAAATTATAAATAAATAAAGGAAATGACAAAGGCAGAATTGGTTAATACCATCTCAAGTAAATTGGGAACCGAAAAGAGTGATACGCAGAAAATTGTAGAAGCATTTATGCAGGAAATCAGAACTTCAATGTACAATGGTGATAATGTTTATTTAAGAGGTTTCGGTTCATTCATCATCAAAACAAGAGCTGCAAAAACGGGTAGAAATATCTCTAAAAACATCGCAATAGAAATTCCTGCTCACAATATCCCCGCTTTTAAACCATCTAAAACTTTTGTAGAAAAAGTAAAAACCAAAGTGGCGGTAAAATAACGAACCGAATATCAATAACTTATCAATAAAATTTTAAATTATGCCAAGCGGAAAGAAAAGAAAAAGACACAAGGTTGCGACTCACAAGAGAAAGAAAAGAAGGAGAGCAAACAGACATAAGAAAAAATAATCGCACGGCGATTTTTATATATATAATATAGTTGGTGTTTTTAATTATCTAAAATTTCGCCGACTATATTTTCGTTTTTGCTAAGATTAAATTAAGGAAAAAATTTCTTAATCTATTGATTTTAAAATAAATAATGAAGAAAGAACTGATTATATCGCATGAAGATGAGCAATCTAAAATTGCCCTGCTTGAAGACGGACGGCTTTTTGAACTCCACGAACAGGAAGATAAAAGCGATTTCGTGGTGGGTGATTTATTTATGGGCAAGGTAAAAAAACTTGCACCGAATCTTAATGCTGCATTCGTAAACATCGGTTATGAGAAAGATGCCTTTTTACATTATTTGGATTTGGGTGCGCAATTCCTAAATTATAAAAAATTTCTGCACGATACTTTATCTAAAAAACAGCAAAGCGCTTCACTGAAAAATTTTGAAATTCAGAAAGAAATCAGCAAGCACGGAACGGTTGACAAAGTTTTGGCAAAAGATGAAACCGTACTGCTACAAATTACCAAAGAACCTATTTCTACTAAAGGACCCAGAATTTCTACCCAAATTTCTTTAACCGGAAGATTTCTCGTTTTAATACCTTTTGACAAGAGTGTTTCTATTTCCAAAAAAATAAGAGGCGGCGAAGAAAAAGAACGGTTGAGAACGCTCATCGAAAGCATAAAACCAGAAGGTTTCGGCGCTATCATCAGAACTGTAGCCGAAGGAAAAAAAGTGGCAGAACTGCATAACGATATGAATCAGCTCATAGAGAAGTGGGAAACAGTTTTTAAGAACATCAAGAAAAATAAAGTTCCGAGCAGAATATTGAGCGAAGAAGATAAAGCATCTGCAATTTTAAGAGATAATTTCAATGCAGATTTCGTTTCCATTATTTGTGATGATGAAGAAATGGTGAATGATATGCGAAATTATCTGGAAATCATTGCTCCGGAAAAAAAGAATATCGTGCAGTTTTATGACAAACCGACTCCGCTTTTGGAATATTATAATGTCGAAAAACAGCTGAAACAGAGTTTCGGGAAACATGTAAATATCCCGAGTTCAAAAGGAGCATATCTCGTGATAGAACATACTGAAGCACTGCATGTAATTGACGTAAATTCCGGTCCGAATATTTCTTCTGGTACAACCAATAAAGACCACGCTTTAACCGTAAACAAAATGGCGGCAACAGAAATTGCACGACAACTCAGATTGCGCGATATGGGTGGAATTATTGTGATAGATTTTATTGATATGATCAATGCAGAGCATCGCAAAGATTTGTATGAGCATCTGAGAACGGAAATGAGCCGCGACAAAGCAAGACATAAAATTTTGCCGCCGAGTAAATTCGGGCTTATTCAATTGACACGACAAAGAAACCGCCCCGAAAAACAAATAGAAACCAAGGAAGAAAACCCGAATGCAGCCGGTGAAATTCTTGCTCCGATTGTGGTTGTAGAAAGAATGGAAGAAGTTATCAGAAACATTATTCAGCAAGAAAAAGGCAAAATTTTTCTGCACGTACATCCTTTTGTGGAGGCGTATCTCACGAAAGGTTTCATGAGCATTCGTACAAAATGGTATCTGAAATACAAAAAATGGGTTACAATAATCCCGAGAGATTCCTTTAAATATTTAGAATATAAATTGGTCAATTCAGACAAAAAAGAATTGTCGGGTTATTCTAATTAAAGCCGAATTCATAATAAAAATTATCGCTATAAAAAATCTCCGAAATTTTATTTTCGGAGATTTTAGTTTGGCAAATATTTTTTGAAAATTATTTTTTAATGATTTTAGCGGTTTGTTTTTTTCCATTTTCAAACGTAATATTTACAAAATATAATCCTTTGGGAAGTGTAGAAACATCAATATATTGTATTTCTTTGGTTTCCTTTACTTTTTGTCCGTTTGCATTTATGACTTCAATATTGAGGATTTTATCTAAAGCTGAAATCAAGAAGCTCTTATCAACAGGGTTTGGTACGATGCTAAAGTTTGCTGTTTTTACATTGTGGATTCCGAGTGTATTATTGTCCAAATTAACACATCTTACAGAATATCCGTGACTTTTGGCATCTCCCCCAAAACCTGTTGTACTAGATGCTGCAATTCCTAAATACACAAAACGATAAAAGTTGGGACTTGTACTTGCTGATTTTGTCCAAATGTATGCACGTTCTCCGGGAAATGCAAAAGAGTTGTCTTTTCTTGCACCTGCTCCTGTAATTTTCAAATTGCTTTCAAAACCTCGTGTGATTCCGTTGTTAGTTGCGTTTGCTGGTTTCGGGAAAATATTTTCTTTTCTCATTACATTATCCCAAACAGCTTCTGTCGGGATTTCCCAATTTTCGCCAATTGTTTTGCAGGGATCTATTCCGTTGTTTTGGGTAACTTCGGAAGTATTTTTTGCAGTCCATGTATCATTTTGATTAGGGTTTGCAAACCAGCCGGTATAATTTGTATAAGGAGAACCTCCTCCGATGTAGAAAGTCTGAGTTCCATTTCCTAAACCTGCGGGATTATTTGGTGTAGGATATTCTTCACTCATTTCAGAATCTTTCAGCTGATGTCCGTCGTCCCATCTTCCCCATTGAAAATAGTCTCCTCTTGCATTTTCATCTTGAATGCTTACAGCAACATTTTGGCTTCCGAGATTTTGTTGAAGCCATTCATTTCCGTCGGCTGCACGAACAGTTTTGTAATATACGGTTTGGTTTCGATAGGTAAAACTTACACATCCTGTGTCTCCTATGTTATTTCCTAAAGGTTGAGGGGTACAATTGTTTTGTGCGGATAATATATTTGATATTCCTAATCCGGCAATAAGCATATATTTTTTTAACATAAAATAAAATTTTATGCAAAACTACTTATTTAGAATCAATCTAAATAATGATTTATGTCATATCAAATTTTATTTACTCAAATTTCAGAGTAAACATAAACGCTCTGGTTTTCGCAGAAGAAATTGCAGAACTCCAATATGGTGGTGTATCGGGATTGTCTGAAACCATTTCGTCATTTATCATAAATGTCCCTCGAAATCCTGGTGTGAGTTTGAATCGGCTGAAATAAAACTGTATACCGATTTCTGCAGACCACGCAAAATTGCTGCTTGTTGTGCGAAACATTCCGTTTGCATTGTCATCTTCTGCAGTGCTGTTTGATTGAAGATTGAGCATCCAATTCACTCCTGCTGCAATATACGGACGAGAATTGTACCATCTGTCGCCGTGAATTTCTAGAAGTAAAGGTACATCGAGATAGGTAGATTTCACGTTTCTCACTTTATCGGCATCGGTTAAAACACGCGGTGTGAAAGGTGCATTAGAATTAGTTCCTGCTGCATATTGGTCGTTTGATTGAGTGTTGAAATAAATCTCGCGCTGCAAAAATTGCAATCCGGGTTCAATACGCAAATCGAAATTGTCATTTAACCGCATTTTACCGATAAGTCCTGCTCCGAAACTGTAAGATGATTTTGTCTGTACTGCATTTTGCTGACCATTCATTCCGTACATTGGGTTAAGAACCAATCTATAATCAAAATTATTGGCTGCAATATAAAAACCGTAGCTGAATTTTTGGTTGTCAAAACCTTCCAGTTTGTCCATTCTGTCTTTAGTTCTGAACAATTGTGCATTACAAAATGCTGTTATGCAAAATGCCGCAATGATATTAATTTTCAGTAAATTCTTCCACATATTATTTGGTTGCCTTATAAATGGTTGCGATTCCTAAACTTAGTTTTTTGTACTCTACCTTTTTAAAACCTGCGTTTAAAAGGATATTTTTCATTTTTTCACCAAAAGGAAAAGCGTTTACAGAATCAGGAAGATACGAGTAAGCTCTGTTATCTTTGGAAACCAGTTTCCCAATTTGGGGCAAAATATTTTTAAAATAAAACATATAAAACGGAGCCAGGAAACCTTCAACTTTAGAAAACTCCAGAATGTAAACATTCTTGTTTTCTTTTACCACTCTTCTCAATTCAGATAATCCTTTCTCCAAATTTTCAAAATTTCTAACTCCAAATGCAACGCAAACTGAATCGAATTTATTGTTTTCAAAAGGCAGGTTTTCAGCATCGCCTTTCTGCATAGAAATTTCGCCGTCTAAATTAAGTTTTTTTATTTTATCGATTCCCACATTCAGCATTTGCTGAGAAAGGTCTAAACCAACCACTTTTGCATCGGTTCCTTTTTGTACTGCAATTGCCAAATCTCCCGTTCCTGTCGCCACATCCAAAATTTCTTTCGGGTGGTCTTCATTCATCATCTTTACCAAAGTGTTTCTCCATAGAACATCTATTTTCATTGAAAGAACGTGATTCAGCAAATCATATTTCGGCGCGATATTGTCGAACATATCTTCAACTTCTCTTTTTTTTCCGGCTTCTGTGTTGTATGGAGTAACTTGGCTCAAATTTTCTTTTTTAAAAATTATAGTATTCTTTATAGTAATTCAGGAAATCCTGTTTTCTGAAAATTTTGGTTCGCGATTCTGTTTTCTGTACATTTTTTACTACCGCATCATATTTTTCATCTAAATTGTAGTAGAAATCATCGGTATAAAGTTTGTTGAAAAGAACGGGTTTATTCAAATAATTTTTGCCGTCAATTTCTGTTGCTCCTCTTGCTGTGATGAGCGAATCCTTGTTCAGACCATAACCGTAAAACTGCTCGTTGATGTAATAATCTTGATGAGCAATATTTAACAAACCTCTGTTTTTATTAACGTTAAAGGCAGAATCGTAAATCAGTTTTTTCTGCGAATCAAAAACTTTCACATCATTTTTTCCTTTGCGGAGCTGCACTGGGAATTGTTGTCCTGCAGGAATAATATTTTCTTCACCGTTATTAATGCTGAAATAAAAAGTATCTGCAGTAGGATTATCAACAAGGTAATAATTTTTTTTTGCCAAAAACAGAAAGTAAATCCCGAAAGCGGCAATCACTGCGAAAATCGAGATGAGTAAACCTTTTGTTGACGGATTCAGCTTCATAATTTTATTTTGAAAAAATCTTTGCAAATTTAATAATTATTTTGTTTTAATGGGTATAAGATTAATTCTTAACTTTGCCTAAATTTTCAAGCAATTATGCCCAATACAATCATCATAGGTTCAGGAAGCTATATTCCGACAAAAGTGATAGGAAAACAGCATTTTATGGATTCAGTTTTCTATACCGATGAAGGCGACAGAATCGATAAATCCAACGAAGAAATCTTCGATAAGTTTGTAGAAATTACCGAGATTGAAACACGAAGATACATCGAAGATGATGAGTTCAATTCAGACATTGGTTACAGAGCTGCAAAAGAAGCCATATACGACGCAGAAATCAATCCGGAGGAGATAGATTATATCATTTACGCAAGTAATTTTGGTGAGGTTGATAAAAACGGAATGAGTAATTTCATGCCCTCCATGTCGGCAAGAGTAAAAAACAAACTCGGCATCAAAAACAGAAGATGCGTGAATTATGATATGATTTTCGGTTGTCCGGGTTGGGTTGAAGCGATGATTTTGGCAGATACTTTAATTAAAGCAAAAAAAGCAAAATTGATTTTGGTTGTGGGTGCAGAAACGTTGAGCAGAGTAACCGATCCTTTCGACAGAAATAAAATGATTTTTGCAGACGGAGCAGGAGCAGTAGTGGTAAAATCGACCGATAAAGAAAATGTAGGAATCATTGCAGATTCTACCATTTGTGATAATGATGTGGAACTGAATTATCTGGAAAACTCACCTTCTTTGAAAAAAGATGAAGACCAAAAACGTTTGTATATCAGAATGCACGGAAGAAAAATATATGAATATGCTCTGAAAAATGTTCCTTCTGCAATAAAAGAAACCATAGACAAAGCGGGATTAACAATTGATGACATCGACAAAATCCTGATTCACCAAGCGAATGCAAAAATGGATTATGCTATGATTTCACGTTTGCACAAACTCTACGGAAAAAAAGATTATGATCATTCCATTTCTCCGATGACCATTCAGGAATTCGGGAATTCATCGGTTGCTACAATCCCAACAATGTACGACCTTATCATCAAAAATAAAATGAAAGGACATGCTTTCAAAGAAAAAGGAAATATAGTTTTTGCTTCTGTAGGCGCAGGAATGAACATCAATGCGATTGTTTACAAATTTCCATAAACAAAACAAAAAAGTATAATGAAAGCACAAAGACCAAATTTTGTGCTTTTTTATTGAAACAGAAAAATGCAGAGAAATTTTTTAATCATCACAGGAATTATTTTTGTCCTGGAATTTTATGTTTATCAGGCGTTAAAAACCATTACCAGCAATCAGTGGCTTCGAATCGGATATTGGGTTGTTACTCTTTTCGTTTACGGATTTTTCATTTATGAACTGTTGAATTTCAAACGTTCAGACAGAGACCACCATAGAATACAGATTATTGCTTCCGTTCTGCTGATTTTTCTTCTTCCGAAACTTTTTATCGTATTTTTCCTTTTTCTGGAAGACATCGGCAGATTTTTCAGATACCTTTTCACCTTTTTTGCAAAACCGGAATCTTATTTTCCCGAAAGAAGAAAATTTCTGAGTTTAGTCGGATTGGGAATTGCAGGTGCTTTTTCGCTGGTTATTGTTGACGGAATTATTTTCGGGAAATATCGACATCGCGTAAGAAAAGTAAAACTGAAAATCGCAGGTTTACCAGAAATTTTCAAAGGGTACAAAATCATTCAGATTTCAGATGTACATGGCGGAAGTTTTTTCCACCCCGAAAAATTGCAGAAAGCCGTTGACTTAATCAATGAGCAAAATGCCGATTTGGTTTTGTTTACAGGTGATATGGTGAATAATTTTGCGGAAGAATTCGCTCCGTTTGTTCCTCTGTTTTCAACCATAAAATCTAAAGACGGAAAACTTTCCGTTCTCGGAAACCACGATTACGGTGATTATGCGGAATGGAAATCCAAAGAAGAAAAAGCACAAAATATCCCGAAACTCATCGAACTCCAAAAACAAGCCGGATTTGAAATGCTGAGAAACGAACACCAAATCATTGAGCGAAACGGGGAAAAGTTGTACATTATTGGTGTTGAAAACTGGGGTGAAAAACCTTTCCCGCAATACGGCGATTTAGATAAAGCATCACTCGGGATTCCTGCGGAAACTGCAAAAATCCTGATGAGTCACGACCCAACTCATTTTGATATGGTGGTAAAAAACCACCCATCAAATGTGCAGCTTACACTTTCCGGACATACTCACGGAATGCAGTTCGGCATTGATTTGAAAAATGTTCGTTGGTCACCTGTTCAGTACCGCTACAAAAAATGGGCAGATTTGTACGAAAGCGAAGGCAAATATCTGTATGTAAATCGTGGTTTCGGCGTTATCGGTTTTCCGGGCAGAGTAGGAATAGAACCGGAAATTACACTTATTGAACTGATATGATGATTTCATTTAAAAAAGCAGCGGTAAACGATATTGAACTTATTCGGGAATTGGCAGAAAAATCATGGAATGATGCATATTCCGGGATTCTTTCCCGCGAACAGATTGATTATATGCTTTCAACAATGTATTCTGCAAAAGAGATTTCCGCACAGATGAAAACCCCCGATTATCAGTATTTTTTAATTTTTGATGAAGAAAATGCAGCAGGATTTATCGGTTTCCAGTTTCATTACGAAAAGAATACCACAAAACTCCACCGCATTTATCTTCTTGAGGAATGCAAAGGAAAAGGAATCGGAAAAAAAGCGATGAATTTTCTGAAAGAAAAAGTTACAGAATCTTCCGACAACAGAATTATTCTGAATGTAAACAAAAATAATCCTGCAAGAAAAATTTATGAATTACAAGGTTTTACAATATATGACGAGGGAATTTTCGACATCGGAAACGGTTTTGTAATGGACGATTATCTGATGGAAATGTTTTGGTAACAGAATTACTTTTGTAAATTTGCAACTTCTTTGCCCAAGTGTTGAAATGGTAGACAAGCTCGTTTCAGGTGCGAGTGCTGAAAGGCGTGCTGGTTCGACTCCAGTCTTGGGCACGAAAATCCCTCTTAGAAAACTTCTGAGAGGGATTTTAACTTTAAGGCATTTCGTTTTTATCCAAATGCTCTTTTCAGTAAACTCTCTATTTTCGGCTCGCTTCCTCTGAAATTTTTGTAGAGTTCCATAGGGTTTTTTGTTCCGCCGGAAGAAAGCAGGATTTTATATTTCGCAGCGATTTCGGGGTTGAAAATTCCGTTTTCCTTGAAATACCGAAAAGCATCTGCATCAAGAACTTCTGCCCATTTATAAGAATAATATCCCGCAGAATAACCACCCTGAAAAATATGTGAAAAACTTGTGCTCATCGCAGTTTCAGGATTACTTGGGTAAAGATTTATTGCTTTGGTTTTCTCGTTTTCAAACTCTTTAACTGTTTTATTCTCAAACGCTCCAATTTCTGAATGATACGCCATATCCAGCAATCCGAAACCGAGTTGTCTTAATGTTTGATAGCCCTCCATAAAATTTTTGGATTCGTTGATTTTGGCAATTTTTTCGTCAGATAAAATTTCTCCTGTTTTATAATGTTTGGCAAAGGTTTTCAGAAATTCTGGTTCATAGCAGTAGTTTTCCAAAAACTGCGACGGAAGTTCTACAAAATCCCATTTCACCGAAGTTCCCGAAAGATTCGGATATTGTGTATCGGCTAAAATCCCGTGCAAAGCATGACCAAATTCATGAAACAAAGTAGTAACTTCCTGAAAAGTCAACAAACTCGGCGTATCTTTCACAGGTCTTGTGAAATTGCAAACCACCGAAATATGCGGTCTTGAATTTTCTCCGTCTTTTTTCCACTGGTTTTTAAAACTTGTCATCCAAGCTCCTGCTCTTTTGCTTTTTCGCGGGTGATAATCAACATATAAAATTGCTTTTAACAAACTTCCATCTTCCATGTTCCTGTTTCCAACTTCCAAAACCTCAAAAACTTTCACTTCCTCATGATATTTCTGAACATCATTAATCTCTTTAAATTCTAATCCGAAAAGTTTTCCTGCCAAATTGAACACCGCTTCCTGAACTTTTTCCAACGGAAAATACGGTTTCAGTTCTTCATCATTCAAATTGAATTTTTGTTTGCGGAGTTTTTCGGCATAAAAAGCATGGTCATAACTTTGTATTTCGTCAATTCCGTCGGCTTTTGCTAAGATATTTAATGCTTCGATTTCTTTTTCTGCATAAGGTTTTGCTTTGGTTAAAAGTTCATTCAGAAAATCAAAAACTTTTTGCGGATTTTGTGCCATTCTCTCTTCCAAAACGTAATCTGCAAAAGATTTGTAGCCCAGAATTTTCGCTTTTTCCTGACGCAGTTTTACAATTTCTTTAATGAGATTCTGATTGTCGAATTCGCCATTGTCAAAGGATTTTTTTCCGTTGGCTAAAGCCAGTTCTTTCCGCAGATTTCTATTTTCTGCATACGTCATTGCGGGTAAAAAACTCGGGTATTGAAGTGTAATCACAAAACCGTCCAGATTGCGTTCTTTGGCTTCTTCCGCATATTGCTGCAAAATCGGTTCGGGAATTCCTTTTAACTCATCTTTATGCAAAATATGCATGAAATATGCATTTGTTGCAGCCAAAACATTCTGCCCGAATTGCAAAGACTTCATCGACAAGTCAATATTGATTTTTTCTAATTTCTTTTTGTCATCGTCATTCAGCAATGCGCCGTTTCTTACAAATCCTTTGTAAGTTTCATCGAGCAGCGTTTCCTGTTCCTCATTTAAATTGTATTTTTTCTGGTCATCAAAAACGGTTTTTATCCTTGAAAATAATTTTTCGTTTTGAGAAATTTTAGAAGAAAACTCCGTTAAAAGCGGTGAAATTTCCTGTGCGATTTTTTGGATTTCATCATTGGTTTCCGCAGAATTGAGATTGAAAAAAATATTGGAAACTCTGTCTAATTGTTCGCCGGAAAATGCTAATTTTTCAATGGTATTTTCAAAAGTTGCCGTTTCGGGATTGTTGGCAATTTTATCAATTTCTTTTTCTGAAATTTTAATAAGCTCTTTAAAAGCCGGAAGATAATGCTCTTCTTTGATTTCGTTGAACGGTGCGGATTGGTATTTTGTAGTGAAATTTTGTAGTAAAGGATTCATTCTTTGATTTGAAATTTTAAAAGTTTCAAAGTTACGAAAATGCAAAACAATAATTCTTCATAGATTCTCGTCAGGAATTGTTATTTTTGAATGGAAAAATAAAAAAAATGCCGCATCATTTACTTTTAATATTGCATTTATTGGGCGCAGCAATTTGGATCGGTGGACATTTGGTTTTAGCCATTGGAATTTTACCCGAAGTTCTCATAAAAAAAGACCCCGAAATTCTTCTGAATTTTGAACGGAAATATGAGAAAATAGGAATACCTGCTTTATTAGTGATGGTTATTACGGGAATTTTGATGGCAAATCAATTCGGGGTGGGTTTTTCACATTGGTTTCATTTTGAAAACCCTGTAGAAACGGTAATTTCGTTAAAACTCGGTTTGCTTTTTTCTACTGTACTTTTTGCGTTAAGTGCCAATATTTTCGTCCTCCCGAAACTCTCTCCGAAAAAATTACCATTAATGGCTTTTCACATTATTGGTGTAACAATATTGGGAATTTCCATGCTTGTTTTGGGAAGTTTCGTACGCTACGGCGGAATTTCTTTATAAATATTTTCGCGGTTTCAGATTCCCTAAAAAATAATTCCCTTAAATTTGCGAATGGTTTTAAAATTGATACTGTTTTACAACCGAAAAAAATATTTTTTTAAAAAATTCAATTCAATAAATGAAAAAACTCACATTCGCAGCATTACTCTCAATTGCTTTGGTTTCCTGCAAAAAAGAAACAAAAACCGTTACCAAAACCGATCCTGAAACCGGAAAAACCATTACCGTAGAAGTTCCTGTAGAAGATTCTGCGAAAACTGAAAACCAAACTGCACAGGTTTTTGCAATCAAAGATTCTTTGGGAGTTTTTCATCAATCATTTAAACTCGAAAAAGGGAAATCTTATCCGCTGAAAACCGTACAGAAAGATACACAAATCGTAACAGCACCAAATGGACAATCGCAAAGCGGAACTAACGAATCGACCGATGAAATGATTTTTACGGTGAATGATTTTGCAAACGGTGTTTATGACATTACCATCAATTTGATGGGGAAAAGAAATTCGCAATCTGCAAACGGAAAAACCATTGTAGTCGATACCAAAACCGCCGAACCGAAAGAGGAACAACTGAAAATCATGTGGAAAGTCAACAAAGCATTGGTCGGAAATATGCTGAAAATGAAAATGGACGATAAAGGAAAGGTGATTTCCATTACAGGTTTTGAGCCGGTTTATGCTAAAGTTTCAGCAGCAGTAAGTCCGTTGATTCAAGAGCCGAAAATGAAAAGCGGACTTGTTGACGGTTTCAAAAAAAGTTTTAATGAAAAAATTCTGAAAGAACAATTTACGAAAAATCTCGTACTGATACCGGAAAAAGGAGTGAAAATCGGGGAAAAATGGACACGGTCAGAAAATGCAACTCCCGACGGAAAAATAAAAATAATCACAAATTATACACTGAAAAGTGCAGCAAACGGAATAGTAGAAATTTCCGTTGCAGGAGGAATGCCGAAACAATCTGATAAACAAACCAATGAAGGCGTTACAAGAAGTATAACTTCTGAACTGACACAAAACGGAAAAATTTTGCTCGATCAAAATTCCGGGTGGGTAAAAAATCAGAATATTGCTGTAAAAACTTCGCAAACAGAAACACTTTCAGACGGGAAAGAATCTCAAAGCATGAAAAGCGTTTCCCAATCTTCGGTCATGGTGAATCCTTAATTTTCGGGGTGCAATTGGTGCAAGTTGCAGGGTGCAAGATTCAAGGTTTAAGATTTAAAATTTTTATTGTTCATTAATATTATGAAATATTTTTTAGAATTAATACTTATCGTCATCATTATATTTTTCCTTTGGAATATTCTTAAGCGAATGTTTTTCAGTGCGTTTTACAAATTTCCGAAACAAAAAAGCAATGAAAATGACGGTACGCAGAAAACCAAAAATACGCTGGATTCTAAACTGAATTGGGACGCTGAAACCGTAGATTACGAAGAAATAAAAGAGGAAGAAAAAACAAAATAATCGAAATATGCTGAACAAAAATAGAAACCTGATTTTCATTGCAATAAGTTTAATCCTGTTTATTCTCATTGCTTTCGTTTATGCCAATCCCGTAATTATGGGGAAACAACTTTTTCAGCACGATATTGTACAATACAAAGGTGGCGCAAAAGAATTGCTGGATTACAGAGCGCAAAACGTTCAAGAAACATATTGGAGCGACTCAATGTTCGGCGGAATGCCGACTTATCAAATGGGAGCAAGATTCAGCGGTGATATTATCAGAAATATCGACGGACTTTTTATGCCGTTTCAAAAACCGGTTAACTATCTTGTTCTGCTGTTTTCGGGGTTTTTTCTTTTGGGAATTGTTGCCGTCAGAAATTGGAAATATGCACTTTTGGGAGCAACTTTTTTCGGACTTTCAACCTATTTTTATATTGCACTTGCAGCAGGACACAACGGAAAAATACACACTGTTGCATATTTCCCCCCGCTTTTAGCAGGAATTCTTTTGGTCTATATCCGTAAAAAATACGTTCTCGGTTTCATTGTAACCGCACTTTTTATGGGATTGCAGATTTCTGCAAATCACCCGCAAATGACGTATTATCTGTTTTTGGCTTTCGGATTTTTATTTATTTCTGAATTAATAAGAGTCATTCAAAAGAAAACCGATTGGCGACATTTTGGCATTTCTACGGCGATTTTAGCTTTGGCATTTGTTCTCGGAGTGGGAATGAATTCGCAGAGAATTATGGCAAATTCCGAATACGTCAAAGAAACCGTTCGCGGAAAACAAATTCTGAATTCCGATCGTCATTCTTCAGAAAAATCGGGAATGGATAAAGAAAGTATGTTGATGTGGAGTTACGGAAAATTAGAAACTTTCAATCTTTTCATTCCGAGATTAATGGGAGGTGCAAGCAATGAAGAAGATTCTGATAAAATGATGAGTAAAGTGCGGGAAATGGTGCAGGAAAATGTTACTTCTCAACAGGAAATGGACAGAATTTCAAAAGGTTTAAGCTCACTCACTTATTGGGGAGAGCAACCGGGAACTTCTGGTCCTGCTTATCAAGGTGCAATAGTAGTTTTTCTTGCAATTCTCGGGTTTTTCTTCGGCTGGAAAAAATACCGTTATTGGATTTTGGGAGCGTCAATTCTCACGATTGGTTTAGCGTGGGGAAGTAATTTCATGCCGCTTTCGGATTTCTTTATTGAGTTTGTTCCGTTTTACAATAAATTTCGTGCACCAAGTTCTATTTTGGTTGTTGTGGAATTATTGTTTCCGCTGATTGCGATTCTCGGATTGTACCGGTTTTTCAATTCTGATGAAAATACCGAAACTTCGGCTGAAAAAATTTTGAGCGATGATTATAAGAAGAAAATCTTAACTTATGTAGGTTCTGCTGTTTTGGGAATTACGTTTTTGTTTTTGCTTTTCGGGAAATCACTTTTAGGTTTTTATACTGATTCAGAAAAAACATATCTTCCGCCATATCTTTTAGATTTTTTGGTTGATGAAAGATATAAAATGTTCCGTATTGATGCTATAAAAGCGATTTTTTATGTTGCAATTACAGCTGCCGTTTTGTTTTTAAGTTTAAAGAAAAAAATCAATCAGAATATTGTTTTGATTGTAATTGGTTTAGTAAGTTTCTTCGATTTGTGGAGCGTAAACAAACGCTATTTGAACAACGATAATTTCATCGATAAAATTTTTGCCGAAAATCCTTTCCAAACCGAAAATTCCGAACTTTTGGAAAGCAAAGTCGGCGATAATCCTGCGTTGCAATCGCTTTTGCAAAATGCAAACATCAACAAAACTTTAGAAACAATTGCCGAAAAAGACAAAACGCATTATCGCATTTACAATCAGGTTTTGGGAACTTTTAATGAAACGAATACGTCGTATTTTAAACCATCAATCGGCGGTTATCACGCGGTGAAATTAAGAAGATATGATGATTTGATTAATGAATATTTCTACAAAATGGACACCGTAAAAGTTCCGAGAATCCTGAATATGCTGAATGCAAAATATATGATTTTCGGTGATACGGAAAATCCGCAAGCAGTTCCGAATCCTTATGCAAACGGAAATGCTTGGTTTGTTTCTGATGTGAAATTCGCAGCAAATCCGAATGAAGAAATCAAAATGATTGGTGAAATTGATAACAAGAAAATTGCTGTAATTTTCAATGACGACAAAAAATATTTTGACGGAAAACCTTTAGCAAAAGATTCTACTGCCGTGATTAATTTAACATCATATCAACCGAATGCGATAGAATTAAAGTCCGAAAGTAAAACTCCGCAACTGGCGGTATTTTCGGAAATTTATTATCCACACGGTTGGAAAATGTTGGTGGACGGAAAAGAAGTTCCGTATATCAAAGCGAATTATCTGTTGAGAGCAGTTCACGTTCCTGCCGGAAATCACACGATAAAAATGGTTTTTGAGCCGGAAGTCATTGCCAAAGGAAAACTGTTTTCGATGATTTCGTTTGGATTGTTTTTGATTTTGAGTTTGGGAGGAGTTTATTTTGTTTACCGAAAAAGAAACAAAAGAACAGATTGAAAATAAAGTATTTCAAAGGTTTGTAAAAGTATTTTGCAGGCTTTTGAATAACTGAAAAAGAATAAAATTTTTTTTTGTTTCTTTTGCGGTTAAAACAAATGAATAAAACGAAAAAAATATTAATCATCACCTATTATTGGCCTCCTTCCGGTGGTCCCGGTGTTCAGCGTTGGTTGAAGTTTGCAA
>CAZHFE010000007.1:0-49434 GCA_964532055.1 uncultured Kaistella sp.
CCGATGAATTTGTTACCGTTCCGCAAGGTTCGGTTACCGTAAACGGAATTTCATTAACTGTTGCAGAAAGCGGTTTCGGAAGGTTTTCTGTCGCCATTATTCCTTATACTTGGAAATTCACGAATATGAATACGCTGAAAAAAGATGATATTGTGAATTTGGAATTTGATATTATAGGAAAATATGTAACGAAACTGATGAAACAACATGCATCAATCTAGATACAAAGGTTACAGTTTAAGAAATAAGATTTTCTGGGGATTTCTGTTGATTTCTCTTTTGAGTATTGCGGGATCTTCTTTGCTGTCGTATTTTATTCTAAAAAATAACGCTTTGGAACAAAGCCGAACCGATTTGCAGAAAAAAGCCGAAACACTGATGTCTGCTTTGGATTATGCCGTTTCTCACAAACAAACGCAAACCAATGATTTGCCCGAAATTTTATCTAATGACATTTTTGAAATCGCAGATATTAACAATCAGGACATTATTATTTATGATTTAAAAGGCAATTTTTTGATTTCAAATAAAGACATCAATCTCATCACACAGAAAAGAATCCCAACAGAAACAATGATTAACATTTTGGGAGGCGACCGCAGAATAGACATCAATAGCTATGACTCGAAAACCAATACTAATGTAACCTCATCTTACATGATTCTGAAAAACAACATGTTAGAATCTATTGCTATTGTGTATTTCCCGTTTTATCATAACGATAGTTCTTATGCAAATGTCTTCAACAAATATCTGAAGTATATTGTTTTAGTTAATTTTTTCATCATCGCATTTGCGGTTTGGTTCAGTTGGATTATTTCTAATAATCTTACAAAAGCCATGACAAAATTCTCTGTAATGGTAAATAAAGTTGACCTTTTAGGAAACGATCCGCAACCAATTAGATATTACCGAAACGATGAGCTGAACCAACTCGTGAAAGCATATAACAAACTGATACTGCAAGTAAAAGAACAAAAAGAACGGCTCAGTTTCAAGGAAAAAGAAGAAGCATGGCGTGAAATGGCAAAACAAGTTGCCCACGAAGTCAAAAATCCGCTGACTCCTATGAAACTCACCATACAGAATTTCGAAAGGAAATTTGATCCGCAAGATCTGCAGATTATTGAGAAAGTAAAAAAGCTGAGTAAAACCTTAACTGACCAAATAGATTTGGTGGCAACTGTAGCAAACGCATTTTCGCAGTTTGCACAGCTTCCTGAAAAAAAGAACGAAATTTTTAATCTGAACGCCGAAATTAAAAATATTATTGAGATTTTCAGTGACGAGCAAGTCTATTTCCACAGTAACAAAGAAATCATCATGATAGAAATGGACAGAATTTATCTCTCGAGAATCATTACTAACCTGGTTGCAAATGCACTACAAGCAAAACATGACAACAGAAAAAGTATTGTAAACGTAGATGTAGAACAGCTTCAAAAAAGAATCTTTATCAAGGTGCAAGACAACGGAACAGGAATTCCCGAAGAAATGTATCACAAAATTTTTGAACCCAACTTCACCTCCAAAAGCAGCGGAACGGGACTTGGTTTAGCAATGGTGAGAAAAATGATAGAAGATTACAAAGGCGTAATTTCAGTAAAATCTGAAGTCGAAAAAGGTTCTGTTTTCACCATTCAGCTTCCTACGAATCTTTAAATTTAAATGATGTAATTAGTGCAGGGTTTAAAGTTTCAGGTTATATGAATCTTAAATCTTCTTCCGACAAAAAATGAAACCGTTCTATTTTCAAAAATTTTCAGTCAAACAAACGCATGATGTTTTCCGTGTAGGAACAGACGGCGTTTTGCTCGGTGCAATATGTCCCGTTTTGAATGCAGATAAAATTCTGGAAGCAGGAGCAGGTTCAGGATTAATTTCACTCATGGTGGCGCAAAGAAATCCTAATGCACAAATCTTGGCAATTGATATCAATGAAAATGCTGTAAAACTCGCGGAAGAAAATTTTAGCAATTCCTCTTTTTCGGGTAGGTTAAAAATAAAACTTCAAGATTACAAAACTTTTAACACCAAAGAAAAATTCGATTTGATTATTTCTAATCCGCCGTATTTTGAAGCAAATGATTCCCGAAAAGATACGGTTGCAAGACAACAAAAAGAACTTAATTTTACCGAACTCATCAAAAAATCGGCAGAATTGCTTTCGCAAAGCGGGACACTCTCTGTAATCATTCCGTTTGAAAGTGTTGATGTTTTTAGTAAAATCTGTTTAGAAAGTAACTTATTTCTTCACCGAAAAATCACTGTCTTCGGCATTAAAACATCAAAACCGAAAAGAGCCGTTCTGGATTTTGGCTTTACCAAACTGCCGACAGAAGAAAAGGAATTCACTATCGAAAGTTTCCCCAGAAAATATAGTGCAGAATATATTGCACTCACCAAAGATTTTCATGTTTTCAAAGAATAAATCTATTTTGGTGCATTCAGTGTAATCACCATATCTTTGCTGATACTCTTTGCCGAAGAATATTTGGCATCGCAAACTGAAGTCGTCAATGTATAATTTCCTTTATCAACCAAAATGAAATTTTGGTTATTGGCAGGAACAGATAAATTATAAAATTGTTTACCGCTGATTTTTACAATCAGGTTACAATTTGATTTATTCACAATTTGCACATACGCGGTTTTGCTAGTCGGGTCGCTATTGAAGATATGATTCAATAAATCTACGGTTTGTTGGCTTTTAGCAGAAGTTCCTTTTTTTGCCACTTCTTTGTTTACACTGTTCTCCAATTTTTTGGTATCAATGGGTGCAACAGTCGGTTTTGCCACTTTTGCCTGTTGTGCAGGAGATTGATCATTGTTAATTACTGCAAAGAGTTTTCGTTTGAATTCCGGCGTTTTCGGGTGTTCAGGATTGAACTTAATAAAATTGGCAATCACTTTTGGGTCAGAACTTTTCTCTACCTGTTCCGCAGTATAATTTGATTGGGAAAAAACAACTGCCGAAAAAGAAAACAGCATCAAAGAAATTATTTTTCTCATTAATATGATGGTTTATAGAAAATTAAAGCATGAATAGTAACGCAAAAATCTTCTTTTTAGTTTGTAAGGAAATTACTATCTTTGCAACGCTCAAAAACAGAGCTAAGATAATCAAATTTTTAATATAAAAATATCTAATATGTACACACCAGTTGCTGCAGATGTAGCTAAACTAAGAAACATTACAGGAGCAGGAATGATGGACTGCAAAAAAGCATTGACAGAAGCTGAAGGAGACTTTGACAAAGCCATCGACATCCTGAGAAAAAAAGGACAAAAAGTAGCGGCAAACAGAGCCGACAGAGAATCTTCCGAAGGTGCGGTGATTGCAAAAGTAAACGAAGATTTCACAATGGGAGCGATTATCGCTTTGAATTGTGAAACCGATTTCGTAGCAAAAAATGACAATTTCGTAGAATTGGCACATGAACTTGCTGAACAAGCTGTAATGTATGCCAACAAAGAAGAATTTTTAAACTCAGATTTCCACGGAATGACCGTTGCCGAAAAACTTATTGAGCAAACCGGCGTAATCGGTGAAAAAATTGAAATCGGGTCTTTTGAAAGAATCGAAGCACCGTTTTTGGGAGCATACATTCACGCAGGAAACAAAATCGCGTCAATCGCAGCACTTTCTGCAAAAGTTGACGGTTCTGTAGATGCAGCAAAATCTGTAGCAATGCAGGTTGCAGCAATGAACCCAATTGCTCTTGACGAAACAATGGTGTCTCAAGAAACCATCGACAAAGAATTAGACATCGAAAGAGAATTGCTGACCAAAGAAGGAAAACCAGCAAACATCATCGAGAATATCTTGAAAGGTAAAATGCAGCGTTTCTACAAAGACAATACTTTGGTACACCAATCTTTTATTAAAGACGGCAATATTTCCGTTGCAGATTATGTGAAATCTGTAAACGGCGATTTGAAAGTTGCAGGTTTCATCAGAGTAAGTCTTACGTAACCCATTCAACTGAAATAATTAAAATCTCTTCCTCGAAAAACAACGGAAGAGATTTTTTATTTACGTATATATCGGTAAATTTGTACCGTATAAAAAACATGAAAAAACCAACCGCTTTTCAGTTTCTATTTCTGGCATTTATATTTTGCTCCGGTTTGGTAAAATCTCAGCAATATATCTCGGTGAATTCTAACTATACCGCAGAACAATTAGTGAGAGATATCTTCATCGGTGCGCAAAACGCGAGTTGCATCACAGTAGAAAATATAAGTGTTTCTGGGTGGAATTTCGGAAACGGCGATTTGAGTTACGGCTATTTTAACAGAAACGGAAGTAGCTTTGAAGTGAATGAGGGAATTCTGCTTTCTTCGGGTCGACTTTCAGAAGCAGTCGGTTCTTTTCCAGGAATACAGAGTGCAACTGCTTCCGGTTGGAACGGCGATCAGGATTTGGAACGAGCAGCACAAATTAGTAATACCACAAATGCTACTTTTCTGGAATTTGATTTTATTTCTCATCAGAGCAACAAAATCAGTTTTGATTATATGTTTCTCTCTGAACAATACCTGAGAAGCAATGACGCCGGAACTTGCGGATATACAGATGGTTTTGCTTTTTTGATAAAAAAAATCGACGATCCTGATTATACCAATCTTGCTATCATTCCCGGAACCAATACATCGATTACTTCTAACAATGTAAGAGGTCAAGGTGGAAAATGCCCTGCAAACAACCAACAATATTTCGGACATTATAATCCCGATTACAGCCCGGTAAGTTTCAACGGACAAACCGCAATTCTTACGGCAACAACAAATGTTATTCCCGGACAAAAATATCATATAAAACTTGTAATTGCAGATCAAGGAAACGGACTTTACGATTCGGGAGTAGTACTAAAAGCAGGAAGTTTTGTAGGCGACAAAGATTTGGGAGATGACCTTACTTTTATCAATAATCTGCCGATTTGTGAGGGAGTCGGCAAAACGCTGAATGCTACTACAGCAGGAGCAACTTCTTATCAATGGTACAAAAACGGCTCGATTTTACCGGGAGCAATTAACGCTTTGTTCAACCTGCCCGGAAATATATCAGATGAAGGAACATACAGCGTGCTGATTAATTTGAGCGGCTGCACTCTGAGAGGTTCCATCAACGTTGAAGTGCAGCGAAAACCGATAATCAATAATACGGTGATTTCTTATTGCGATTCAAAGTTTGCGGGAAATATCGCTGTTAATTTTTCTGACCTATTTGCTCAAATCATTACAAATTTTTCCCCAAGTTATGTCCCGAAATTTTATTTAACACCAACTGAAGCACAAACCGGAATCGGCACTCCGCTTTCTGACGGATGGCTTTTAACAAGTGATACCAGAATTTATGTTAGAGTTGAAAGTATTTACGGCTGTCCTGCAGAAACCGGAACATTTACTTTAAAAATAGGAAACAAAATTCCGCTATTGACAAGTTTTTATAACACTCCTGCTGTTTGCGATGACAATCTTTTGGGAGTTCAGGTAAATTTGGCTGATTACATTTCTCATTTCACGACCGACCACACAGTAAATGCGGTTTTTTATAATTCTTTGGTAGATGCGAAAGCGGGAGTTTCGGGAACTTCAGTAAGTGCAAATCAGACCTTAAGTGCAACCAAAACTTTCGGAATTCGTTTTGAAGGAAATAATTGTGCAAATGTAGCGGAACTGACCATCAATATAAAATCTCCGAAAAAATCAACAGTATTGATTGACCAAACCATTTGCGGAAATGCTGTTACAACTTTAGATGCAGGTTCTGGTTTTGATTTTTACGAATGGAGTACAGGTGAAACCACACAAACCATAGATGTTTCTGTCGGCGATTATTGGGTTGATTTGTATTTAAACGGCTGTGTTTACAGACAAGAGGTGAAAGTTACCGAAGCAGAATTACCGCAGATTACGCATATCGATGTTTTGGGAAATACTGCTACAATCTATGTTATCGGCGGTAAACCGCCGTATCAATATTCGCTGAACGATATTAATTTTCAATCATCTAATGTTTTCTATAACATTACACGCGGAAAACACACCGCTTATGTGAGAGATTCACAGAACTGCGAAAGTGTCATGAAAGATTTTATCATCATCAATTTAATAAATGTCATTACACCAAATCATGACGGGATTAATGATGTACTAGATTATTCTGACCTTAAAATGAAAAAAGACGTAAAAATGGAAATTTATGACCGATACGGAAATCCTGTTTTCATTTCTGCAAACAGCAGTTTCATTTGGGACGGCACACAAAACGGAAGAAATGTTGCTACCGGAAGTTATTGGTATTCACTGAGCTGGATAGAACCCGATACCAATTTACCTGTATCATACAAAGGTTGGATATTGGTAAAAAATCGTGATTAGTCAGACAAATTTTCACCGTTAAAACATTATATTTGTATATTGTTTTTTAATTAATGAAGCAGATTTTATTATTTTTAATAATATGTTTTTCTTTTAACAATCTCTATTCCCAATTGGATAGGGAACATTGGTTTGCTCCGATGGTGGACAGAGTGAGCTCTACTCATAAAAATTATCAATCAATATACCTATCTACTGGAGAAACAACACCTTTTAAAGTTGATATATATTTTGATAATGCTATTGTAGAGAGTTTAGTGATAAGCAAAAATAATCCTCAGAGATATATTATACCTTCGTCAGAAAGAGAGCGTATTATTATCAATCCGGGATGGGATCATCCTGAAGTCGGTTTATTTCAGCCAGTATCAATGGGATTTTATCTGAAAGGCGAAAAACCCTTCTTTGCAAGTTTAAGGTTTTCAATAACCAATCACGGTGAAATACAGACTTCTAAAGGAACTGCTGCTCTCGGAACAGAATTCAGAGCTGTGATGGCTCCTTTATCTGCTGTATCCGGCAGTAATAATTTTATGAACAGTATAATGGCAACTGAAAATAATACTACAGTTACTGTTTCAGTATTTCAGCCCGATGTTATTTTCACAGATGAAATCCCAAGAACCCAAATAACGTTCACATTAAATAAAGGACAATCGTATATTATTGAAGGAACGGATAGTTTTTATGAAAACTGGTCCGGTTATATCGGAGCAAAGATTGTTTCTGATAAACCAGTAGTAGTTGCCAACGGAAACTTCAACGGGCAATATGCTACGACCTCTAGTTCTTCTGATATTTTGATGGATCAAGGCGTTCCAGTCAATAAACTCGGGAAAAATTTTGTCTTGGTAAAAGGTAATGGAGCAAATAGTTATGACTCCTTTGGCAATAAGGTAACTATGGAAAAAGCAATGATTGTTGCTGTTAGGAATAATACCAAAATCTACCTTAACGGAAACGCTACTCCGGCTGCAACGCTAAATGCGGGAGAATATTTCGCAACTCCTCCGGATAGTTATGTAGATCAAGGTTCCGGTCATTTCAACATGTATATTGAAGCAACCGAAGATATTTATGTATATCAACTTCTCGCCGGAAAAGGCGATAATCTGACCGATGCAACCGGCGGTTTTAATTATATCCCTCCTCTGAGTTGCTACCTCCCGAAAAAGATAGACGAAATAGGAGCAATCAATGAAAATGAATATACCTCAAACAATGTTCCGTATAGTTTAACGGTTCCCACAAAACTCAATATCATTACCGAAAAGGGTGCGACAATTGATGTGAAAAGAAACGGAACCTCTCTTGCTATTACTCCTGCAAACGGACCATACAATGTATCGGGAAACAGTAATTGGGTAACTTATTCTCTTCGTGATATTTCCGGCAACATTGCCATTACTTCAACGCATGCAGTTACAGCGGGAATTACTGCCGGGAACGATGCAGTAGGATATGGTGGATTCTTTGCAGGATTTTCATCTATTCCCATGATTGTAAAAATTGAGGGCGAATGTCTTCCTGATGATGTGAAGCTCGCCGTAATTGAAGGTTATGATCATTATCAATGGCTGTTAAAAGATATAAACGGAAACTATATTCCTGCTCCTGTTACTCCGAGACATCCTTCCAATACCGATTATTTCTACTATCCTTCACAAGCAGGTATTTATGCGGTACAAATTCAAACCGGTTCTTGTGCATCGGTACAGACAGAGGATTATAAATTTTTTAATTGCACCACTTATACCAATATTGATTATGATATTTGTTCAACTATTGTGATAACACCTTCTCTGTTCCTCAGTACGCAAATTCTCAATCCTTCCACAGTAAAAATAGATACTCCGCCGACAAAAGGAACAATTAGGACAAATCCGAACGGAACCATTGTTTATACCGCAAATCCAGATGCAACAGGTATTGATACTTTTAAATATTCTTTCTGCGGAATCGGTGCAATTCCCGATTGCGAAACAATACAGGCAACTCTTCATATCAAACAGACGGTGAAATATAACGCAGTACTTACCGCATGTTCTACCAACGGATTGGCTCCTTATAATCTGAATTTGGCAGATGTAACACAGAATATCAATGTAACAAAAACCTATTACAAAGATGCAGCACTTACTCAGCAGATTCCGGAAAATCAGATTTCAAATTACATTTCTGCAGACGGTTTTGTGTATGTAAAACTGATTAATACTTCAGGTTGTCCCACAACAAGTGCGGCAATAGAATTAAAATCAACACCACATTTTGTAGTTCCTTCGGAAATTAATAAAACAGTATGTGATGATAATCTTGATGGAATAAAAACGGTGGAACTTTCTGATTACATTCCGGATTTCACTGCCGATACCGGAGTTGCGGTTTCCTATTTCCTTAATGCAACAGATGCTGATAATAATGCAAATGCCATTTCTGGTACCGTAACGGTAAATAATTCGGCAGCTTTTTATTTAAGATTTAGCAAAAGCGGTTTTTGTGATACGGTAGCAAAATTAAATATCATCATTAAAATTCCGAAAACATCTGAAACATTGGTTAACAAAGAAACTTGCCCTGAAACACTCACAACGCTTGATGCAGGTTCTGGTTTTGATTTTTACGAGTGGAGTACAGGTGAAACCACACAAACCATAGATGTTCCTATCGGTGATTATTGGGTTGATTTGTATTTTGAGGGCTGCGTCTATAGACAAGAAGTAAAAGTTACCGAAGCAGGATTACCGCAGATTACGCATGTCGAAGTTTCGGGAAGTACCGCTACAATCTATGCTATCGGTGGTAAACCGCCGTATCAATACTCGCTGGATAATATTCATTTTCAACTGTCTAATGTTTTTACCAACATTCCGAAAGGACTTCATATTGCTTATGTAAAAGATTTTTATAATTGTGCAGTGGTTCAGATGGATTTTCTCATCATCAATCTCATCAATGTCATTACACCAAACGACGATGGAATCAATGATGTATCAGATTACTCTGTTCTCAAAATGAAAAAGGATGTGAAAATAGAAATTTATGACCGATACGGAAAATTAGTTTTCACCTCCGAAAAAGGTAATTTCATTTGGAACGGAACGCTGAATGGAAGAAAAGTCGCAACAGGAAGTTATTGGTATTCGCTGAGTTGGGTGGAACCATTTACCAATTCACCCGTTTCATACAAAGGTTGGATTTTGGTAAAGAACCGTGATTAGAAATTCTTCAGCGAAATATTTTCAAACTCGCGAAAACCATTTAAAAAATCTTTTAAGCCCATTCGTCTTTTTCCTTCGAGCTGTAATTCTTCAGGATAATAAATGCTGTCTTTGGTAAAAATTCTGAATGTATTTTTAGATATTTCTAAAGTTCCCGCAGTTTTTTCATGATGGGAGATTTCAAATTTCCCGTTAAAAATTTTCAGCGATTTTTCTTCGTTCCCGATTTTTAAAACTGTAAATGCACATGGATAAGGCGACATTCCTCTGATAAAATTATTAATGATTTCAGAGGTTTGATTCCAATTGATTCGGGTATCTTCTTTAAAAATTTTGAATGCATTTTTCGGGTTTTCCACAAAAGGTTGTGGTTTTTCTGTAATGGTATTTTCAGCAAGACCGTCCAAAGTTTTTACCACAAGTTCCGCTCCGGTTTTCATCAAACGGTCGTGAAGATTTCCTGCATTTTCATCGGGTAAAATATCAAGTTCTTGCTGAAGAAGAATATTACCTTCGTCAATTTTTTCATTGATGAAAAAAGTAGTTGCTCCGGTTTTTTCTTCACCGTTGATGATTGCATAGTTAATCGGAGCTGCACCGCGATAATCGGGAAGCAAAGATGCGTGAAGATTGAAAGTTCCCATTTCTGGCATCGAAAACAAAATTTTCGGCATCATTCTGAAAGCAACCACTACGAAAACATCTGCATTTAATTTTTTGATTGCTTGTAAAAACTCGGGGTTTCGCAATTTTTCGGGTTGAAAAACAGGCAGGTTATTTTCTGTGGCAAAATTTTTCACCGGCGACTGATTGAGTTTTTGACCGCGACCACTCGCTTTATCGGCTACGGTTACTACCGCGCAAATTTTGTGATGCGACTGAAAAATAGCTTCTAAAGAAGTTTTGGCAAACTCAGGAGTACCAAAAAAGATGACTTTCAATGATTTCATTTTAATAATTGATAATTAATAATTAATGATTGAATTACACATGACTTATTACTCATTAATCTTGTAAGTTCTGAAATCCTGCATTTTTACTTTACCGGAATCTAAAAGGTAGATAAGATTTTCTAAAATATTTTCTTTGCTGTAATAATTCAAGCGTATTGCAATTTCTTCAATTTTTGAGGGTTTTTCGACTAATATTTTTAGAATTTCCCCCGAAATATTTTTCCCGAAAATACTTTCTTGTTCTTTCTCACAAACCGAACATTTGCCGCATTTTTTTACATTTTTTTCCCCGAAATAAGAGAGAATCATCTGCATTTTACAATATTCGTTTTGGGTGATGAAAAATTTCATCTCTTCCCATTTTTTGATTTTATTGTGCTGAATCTGCTCAAATAATTTCCAATATTTACCGAGAATTTCCCTTTCGTTTCGGGGTTTCAAAAATCTGACACTCGATAAAGCACCGTCAATGTAATCAAGATGATTCTGCTGCTGCAAGTCTTTGATTCTTTCCTTTATCAAATGTACATCAGAACCTATTTTATGGCTTAATGTCTGTTCGCTGAACATTACTTTGTGTGAAGAAAGCCCAGATAAATTCCGAAGGAGAAGTTCTATAAAATAACTGTCTTTTCTTGGAATCAAATCGATTTCATGAGCCGGAATCTTCAGTTCTAACGATGAAAGTGATTTGGAATAGTTATAGAAAATGATTTCTTGATTATGCAGAAAATTGAGCACGTTTTTTATTTTAGCCAATGATGTTTTGGTAAAATTTTGAATCCGCTGAATGTGCAGTTGGAAAATCTTTTCGGGCAATTCACTTTCTGCAACCTGAAAAATAGAGTATAGGTAAGATTGTATTTTATTAAATTCTACTTTGGTGGGAATTTGATGGTGCAGAATGTCATCAAAATTGATCAATTCCTGCTCGTTCCAAAAGAGAAATGCATAAGATTCCTGGCTATCTCTTCCTGCTCTTCCGATTTCTTGATAATAATTTTCAATGGATTGTGGCGGGGAAAAATGTACCACAAAACGCACGTTATTTTTGTCAATTCCCATTCCGAAAGCATTAGTAGCAATCAGTATATGATTATTATTTTGAATCCAGTTTTTTTGCTTCGCATTTTTTTCTTTAGCAGATAATCCTGCATGGTAAAAATCTACATTTATAATATTGTTTCGGTGAAGAAATTCGGTGAGCTGTTCAGATTCTTTTCGGGTTCTCACATAAATAATTCCTGTTGATTGGGTATATTTCATGAGGTTCAAAACTCTTTCATACTTGTCAGAAATTTTATCAGAAATAATGTGGATATTACTTCTGCGGAAGCTTTTCTGTATAATTTTCGGGTTTTTTAAGTTGAGTTTATCTTCAATTTCTTTCAGCACTTTTGGTGTTGCAGTAGCTGTTAAAGCAAGTACGGCGATTTTACCGAGATTTGCTCTAAAATTCTTGATATTCTGATAACTCGGCCGGAAATCTTGTCCCCATTCTGAGATGCAATGCGCTTCATCAACAGCAATAAATGAAATCTGTATTTCTTGAATATTTTGTAGAAAAATCTTGTTAGTCAATCGTTCCGGAGATATATAAAGCAACTTTGTCAATCCCTCTTTACAACGGGAAAAAATAATTTCCGCAGCAAATTCATCAAGTTCAGATGAGAGATATTCTGCTTCTATTCCGTTGCTTTTCAATTGGGAAACCTGGTCTTTCATCAATGCAAGTAGAGGTGAAACAACAATGCATATTCCCTCCATGAGCAAAGCGGGTAATTGATAGCAAAGTGATTTTCCGCCGCCGGTTGGGAGTAGTGCTAAAGTATCATTCCCAGAAATCAGCGAATCTATAATTTCTTCCTGTGAATCGCGAAATTCATCGTAACCCCAAAAATGTTTGAGTGTATCAAATTTTAATTTTTTGTAGTCTTCGGTTGAAATCATCATGTAAAAATAATGAATGTAAGTTCACTACACAAAAAAAGCCACGTATTGCGTGGCTTTTCAATATGTACTATCGTTTTTTACGATTTATTTTGCTTCAAAGTAAACTCTACGGTTTGCTCTGTTTTTCCATTCAGGGCATTTTGATGCAGGATCACATTCCGGATATTTCAAATCTTTTTTACCGTGTCCTACTGCTTCTAATTTACCTGAATTAACACCGTTCTGAATGAGGTAATTTTTCACGCTATTGGCTCTTCTTTCAGAAAGTTTTTGGTTGTATGCATCAGAAGCTCTTGTATCTGTTGCGCCAATTACCTTATATGAACCATTTGAAGAGTTGATGTAATTTACAGCATTATTCAAAATAGGAGTATTAGATGGTAAAATTCTGTCTGAGTTCAAGTCAAATTCAATTGCTTCTAAACCTGTGGTTTTATCAGTAATAGTGCTTGTTGTATTTGTATTTCCATAAGGACAACCGTTATTTTCTACCGGTCCAGGAACAGTAACACACTTGTCATACAAGTCGATGACACCATCAAGGTCTGTGTCTAAAGCAACACCTGCACCATCAACTCTTGCTCCTGCAGGAGTATCAAGTTGTCTGTCCCAATCATCACAAACTCCATCATTATCTGCATCTCCTTTTTTACAAACTTCAACATCTTGGTTTTTGTCTGCTAAAACATCTAACTTATAATAAATCTCTTGCAATGGATCATGCCAGAAAAGATGAGATTCATGTTTTCCTAAATTCAATGTTGCTCCTAATGTAATATTAATCATGTTATCAGAAGGATTGTCATTAACTCTTCCGTTGTATCCTTGTCCTCCTGCTCCGTCAAAAGTATCATCACCAGTCAAAACATACATCATTCTACCTTCTATATCTATAGATTTGGTAGCTCTATACTTTATACCACCACCTGCTTGTGCGAAGAAACTATTAAATCCGAATGGCTTTATTTCGGTAATGAGGTTTTGATTATCAAATCCTTTATCTTGTCTGTATGCTCTATATGCCAAAGTTCCAACTCCTGCATAACCGTGAAGTGCCCATCTGAAAGGTGAATGATTATCTACTCTTCTTAGCAAATTGGAAATATTAACATCTCCTAATATAGAGATTGCGTCATATTGAGTTCTTGCTCCATCTCCTTCAGTGGAAACAACATGGTCTTTCGTGTTGACATAACCTTGTCTTGTTTCTCCTTTATCGTATTGAAGTTTTAATCCAAAAGCGTGTGAAATGGCTTTATCTACTGATAAATAAGCAGACCAACCGTAAAGGTTTTTACCGGCTCCAAATCCTTTAATGGAAGTTAAATCAGAAGACTGCATCAAAGAAGTACCTGCTCCTGCCGAAATTGCCCAATCGTTGAATCTTTTAGATGCTTGTGTAAAAGGCGACACATTTGCCGAACCAGAAGTGAAAGCATTGGGGTAATTACCAGAAGAAACCGCAGTAGAATCTTGTGCAAATGCAGCGATAGGTAAAAATAGTGCTACTGCAATGCTTGCTAAATTTAGTTTCATAAAATTTATGTTTAATTGAGTTAATTAATAATGATGTTATTTTTGAATTAAATAAACGCGTCTGTTTGCTTCATTTTTCCATTCAGGGCATTTTGTTGCAGGATCACATTCTGGATATTTTAAATCTGTTTTCCCGCGACCTTCAGCAGTAAGTACTGAAGAATTTACGCCTTTAGAGGTCAAATAATTAAGTACTGCGTTTGCTCTTTTTTGTGATAGTTTTTGGTTAAGTGTTGCGGATCCTCTCGAATCTGTAGCGCCAATTACAGCAAATTTACTGTTTGTATCTAATGTTTTGATAATTTCTGCTGCTTGATTGAGTTTATCAAAAGATGTTGGTCTGATTTTATCGCTGTTCAGTTCAAATTCAATTCCTTCAAACATTTTGTTAATCTCTGTAATTTTTGTACCACTACTATCAACAAGAATTTGCGGAGTTGTCGGACAACCGTTGTTTTCTACTGGTCCCGGAACTGTAACACATTTGTCATACAAATCAATCACACCGTCTAAATCCATATCCAATGCAACACCTGCACCGTCAACTCTTGCTCCTGCAGGAGTATCAAGTTGTCTGTCCCAATCATCGCAAACTCCGTCATTATCTGCATCTCCTTTTTCGCAAACTACAAAATCATCAGGAGTATTTTCTAATCGATTTATTCTGTAATAAGCATTTTGAAGCGGGTCATGCCATCTTAAATGGGTATCACGTTTCCCAAGTTTAAATGATGCACCAAGATTTACGGTAAAGAAATTATCTGAATGTCCCGGAGTTATAGCATTGTATTTAGGTGTTGCCACTGAACTCCAACCACCACCATCAAAGGAATCATCTCCTGTAATGATATACATTGCTCTTGCTTCAACATCAATAAGTCGTGATACGTTATATCTCACGCCGGTTCCTAATTGAAAGAAAAAACTGTCTAAACGGAGATCTTGTTCTATAATAATAGGAACCCTTTTGGGTGATACATTCCAACGAGACATATCATTATCAATCAGTAAGGTATTAAAACCCTGCAAACCGACTCCTGCATAACCGTGCAATGCCCATCTGTATGGTGAATGATTATCAACTCTGCGGAGTAAGTTTGAAAAATTAACATCTCCTAATAAAGAAACTTGATGATATTTAGTCCATGCGGTTCCAACTCCTGCTGCAACTCCTGCTTGACCCGGAAGTAGTGCTTTCTGATTGGTTTTACCCATTTGATATTGAATACTTAATGCGAAAGAGTGGGTAATTTGTTTGTCTATACTTAAATATCCGTTCCAGCCGAAATTAACCTTGTTATCATAGAATGAATTGACATCTGCTGCTTGCAGAAATGCCCCACCTCCCCCGATGGAAACCGACCAATCTCGGAAGAGTCTTGAAGAATTATCAAACTTTTGCACATTTGCTGAACCGGAAGAATATGCATTCGGATAATCCATAGTATTAGCAGTGGTTGCTCGGTTTTGAGCAAAAAAAACTACCGGCAATGCTAATGCTAATAATAAATTTAATTTCATATTATCGTTTTTAATGTTGTGTTAGTTCATCTAACAATTTTCCAGAAAATGCTCGTTCATATATGTGTTTTTGATGCGGAATATGCAACTTATTACAGTTAAACCGCAAATTCCCAAACATGACTATATCAATATCTACAATCCTGTCTGTGTAAACATTTGAAACTACTGTATCCTTTTCTCTGCCCATATCCCTTTCTATGTTTTTTATTAATCTTAAAAGTACTATTGGCGAAAATTGAGTTTTTATTATCAATGCAATATTACAAAAAATATTATTACTGACAAATTCTACAGGGTCAGAATATGAAAAACTGCTTTCTTTTATTACAATACCAATTTCTTTTTTTATTTTGGCGATACAAATTTCAAGATTTTTTTTAGTGTCTCCCAAATTACTCCCAAGTAACAAAGTTACTAAATGTTGCGACATATTGTAAAAATAACGTTAATATTATGAAAAGTTTCTTAAAAAATGTACTGGCAAATATAGTTGCAATTATGATTATAAGTGGTATATTTGTTATGTTTTTTATTATGATGATTGCAGTAAGCGCTTTCAGTGAAGGCAAAAAAGCAACCGTAAAAAACAATTCCGTGCTTACTTTGGATTTCAAAACTGGCATCATCGATAGTCCTACAGAAGACAACGAAGATTTTTTCTCGTTCAGTAAAAAAGAGAAAAGCGTATTGATTTTTGATATTCTCGATGCCATCAAAAAAGCAAAAACCGATGACAAAATTAAAGGAATCAGTATAGAAACTGACATGATTAAAGGTGGAATAACTCATCTGAATGACATTCGTGTAGCGCTGGAAGATTTCAAAAAAAGCGGAAAATTTGTTTATGCATATGGAAATGTAGTTTCGCAGTCATCTTATTATCTCGGCTCGGTTGCCGACAAATATTATCTGAATCCTTCCGGAGGAATAGAATTGAAAGGTCTTTCAGCAGAAGTGATGTTCTATAAAAATTTTTATGAAAAATACGGAATAGGAATGGAGGTAATCCGTCACGGAAAATTTAAAGCAGCGGTAGAACCTTATCTTAGAAATGACATTTCTCCCGAAAACAAAGAGCAACTTTCGACATTATTAAAAGATATCTGGTCTGTAAATTCGGTTCAGATGGCTAATTCCCGAAAAATAGATACTGCACAGTTTCGCATTGTAACAGACAGTTTATACGGAGTGATTCCGGAACTAAGCGTTCAGCACAAACTTGCAGACCAGCTAATTCAAAAATCTGAATACGACAATTTGATTAAAGCAAAACTGAATGTGAGCACTGATAAAGAACTCAACAAAATTTCTTTTACCAAATACATCTCATCATATAAGAAAGAAAATACAGACAAAAACAACCAAATCGCTGTTTTGTATGCTTCCGGAGCAATCTACAATGGGGAAGGATTCGATGAAATTTATTCTGAAAATTTCGTGAAAGAAATAAAACAACTTTCAGAAAACGATAATGTAAAAGCAGTGGTTTTCCGCATCAATTCACCTGGTGGAAGTGCAAATGCATCTGATGAAATACTGTTTGAAATGCAACAGTTGAAAAAGAAAAAACCTGTAATAGTTTCTTTCGGTAATTATGCCGCTTCAGGTGGATATTATATTGCAATGGCAGCAGACAAAATTTATTCTGAACCCAATACCATTACTGGTTCTATCGGCGTTTTTGGAGTTTTCGGTTATGTGAAAGATTTGGCGAATAAAAACGGAATACGAACAGATGCGATAACAACAAATGCCAATTCAAACATGTATTCTTTCATCAACGGAATTACGCCTGGAACAAAGAATATAATGACTAAAAGCGTGGAACAAACCTATAAAAGATTTGTACATTTTGTAACCCAAAACCGAAAAAAATCTTTTGAGCAGATTGATGAAGTTGGCGGAGGAAGAGTTTGGAGCGGAACACGCGCAAAAGAAATCGGCTTGGTTGATGAACTCGGCACGCTGAATGATGCGATTGAGTATGCAGCGAAACAAGCCAAAATGCAGAATTACAATGTCGCAAATTACCCTAAAAAAGTGAGTGCGTTTGAACAGCTATTTAAAAATATGGAAGAAGACGAAATTTCTGCCAGAATCATTAAAAACAAAATCGGAAAAGACAATTACAAGATTTTTGAACAAATTACCAATCCGAAAGTGAAAGAAGGCATCATAATGGAAATGCCATATGAATTGAAAGTCAATTAATTTTCATCTCTGTAAATAAATCGGGGCTGAAAAATTTTCAGTCCCGATTTATTTTTTTTAGTTGACATTTACTTTTTCGTCATCATTCCGTAAAGCCAGAGAATAATCAATCCTCCTCCTATTGCCAAAATCCAACTTCTGAAATTCCAAAAAGAATCTACATCTCCCCAATGAAGAAGATACACACCAATTGCTCCACCAACGAAAGCTCCCACAATCCCAAGAATAATTGTCATTAACCAACCCATGTTTTGATTTCCGGGCATAATGAGTTTTGCGATTGCACCTGCAATAAGACCAAAAATGATCCAAGTTAATACTCCCATAATTTTAAATTTTTAAGTTAATATTTTATGATTGATTTGTAAAATATTTTACAAAATCACAAACCAAATTTAACAAAAATTTTGATTAAACCAACAAATATTAAAATGTATTGAAAAGATAAAAAGCAGAAACTATCTTTTCCTAAAAAAAGAATCCACAAATTCTGTTCCGTTGAAGAGCTGCAAATCGGTCATTTTTTCTCCAACACCTATATATTTTACAGGAATCTGAAACTGGTCGGAAATTCCGATAACCACTCCACCTTTTGCAGTACCATCTAATTTAGTAACGGCTAAAGCATTAACTTCTGTTGCAGCAGTAAATTGTTTTGCCTGTTCAAAAGCGTTTTGACCGGTACTTCCGTCTAAAACCAAAAGAATTTCGTGCGGTGCATCGGGAATTACTTTTTGCATTACTCTTTTAATTTTAGAAAGTTCGTTCATCAGATTGACTTTGTTGTGCAGTCTTCCCGCAGTATCAATGATGACAACGTCTGCATTGTTTGCAACCGCACTTTGCACCGTATCAAAAGCAACGGAAGCCGGGTCACTTCCCATATTCTGTTTCACAATCGGCACACCTGCTCTTTCGCTCCAAATTACGAGTTGGTCAACAGCGGCGGCTCTGAAAGTATCTGCAGCACCGAGAACAACATTTTTTCCTTCGGCTTTGAACTGATGTGCGAGTTTCCCGATGGTTGTGGTTTTTCCTACACCGTTTACACCGACTACCATTATGACGTAAGGTTTTTTAGATTCGTCGATGTTTCCTGTTGCGATGTGCGGATTTTCCAGTAGAAGTGCAGAAATTTCTTCGCGCAGGATTTTGTCGAGTTCATCTGTACTTATATATTTATCTCTTGCAACGCGATTTTCAATTCTTTCGATAATTTTTATCGTGGTAGAAGCACCGACATCTGAAGCGATTAGTATTTCTTCCAAATCATCAAGAACTTCTTCATCTACTTTGCTTTTCCCGACAACCGCTTTCGATATTTTTTCAAAAAAACCTTGGTTCGATTTTTCCAGACCTTTATCCAGCGTTTCTTTTTCTTCCTGTTTAAATATTTTTTTGAACCAACTCATTTTTTGTTTCAAGTTTAAATTTTGGGGTTTCAAGTTTTGCTTTCGCAAATATAAAATAAAAAAAAACCACCCGAAAATTCGGATAGTTTTTGTATTGTTACAAAAGCAGTAATTATTTTTTCAAAAAACTATCTACTTCATCTGCATTCATTACTCTTTCTTCGAAAACGTAAGCACCTGTTTTTGGTGATTTTACCATTTTCACAACTTTGGTCATTTTTTTAGAAGACCCGTCTTTTAGCGTTGCTACTACTTTCTTTGCCATTTTTTATTGTTTTAAAAAATTACTTGATTTCTTTGTGAACGGTATATTTTTTAAGAACAGGATTGTATTTTTTCAACTCCAATCTCTCTGTAGTGTTCTTTTTATTTTTGGTGGTGATGTATCTTGACATTCCGGCTACTCCCGTTTCTTTGTGTTCGGTACACTCAAGGATTACCTGAACTCTATTTCCTTTTTTTGCCATCTTTTTATTATTTAATAAATCCGTTTCTTGTTGCTCTTTCTAATGCTTCTTCGATACCAATTTTATTGATAACTCTCAATCCGTGTGCAGAAACTTTCAATGTTACAGATTTTTCCTGTTCCGGAAGATAAAATTTCTTCTCCAATAAATTAATTTCAAAACGACGTTTCGTTTTGTTATTAGCGTGAGAAACATTGTTTCCTACCATTGCACGCTTTCCTGTTATTTGGCAAATTCTTGACATATCTCGATGTTCTTTTTTACTACTAAATATTTGAGAGTGCAAAATAACGAAGAATTTTTCAGATAGACAAATATTTAAATATTAATTTTTCTATCATATAATATTCACTTCTCTTTCCAATTCAATCCCGAATTTTTCTTTTACGGAATCAATGATTTTTGCAGAAAAATCGAAAATTTCTTTTCCCGTTGCATTTTCCGTTTTGTTGATGATGACGAGTGATTGCAGATGATGTGTTGCAACATTCCCTATTTGCTTTCCTTTCCAGCCGCACTGTTCGATAAGCCAACCTGCAGGAATTTTCACAGAATCTAAGTTCGGATAATTCGGGATTTGCGGAAATTTCGGTTTTAATGTTTCAAACTGAGAAACCGCAATTGTGGGATTTTTAAAAAAACTCCCTGCATTTCCTATTTCTTTCGGATTTGGAAGTTTGCTTTCACGAATTGAAATTACGGCTTTAGAAACATCTTGAATAGTAGGATTTTCCACATTCATCTTTTCCAGTTCCGAAGCAATTGCGCCGTATTCTATATTTATATGATGATTTTTGGTTGATAACTTGAAAGTTACTTCTAATATTATATATTTTCCCTTTCCTTCTTGTTTAAAAATGGAATCTCGATATCCGAATCTGCATTTTTCTTTATCAAAATTTTCTATTTCCAAAGTTTCCAGATTCAGCACTTTGCAGGAATAAAAAACATCTTTGATTTCCGTTCCGTACGCACCGATATTCTGCATCGGCGAAGTTCCGACATTTCCCGGAATCAAGGATAGATTTTCTAATCCGCCGTAATTTTTTCTCAGACAATACTGTACAAATTCGTGCCAGTTTTCCCCCGATTTTGCCGTTACTAAAACTTCATTTTCATTAATGATTTCTTCGAAAATCCCTTTCAGATTCAACTGAATAACCAATCCGTCATAATCTTTGGTGAATAGAATGTTGCTTCCGCCACCGAGAAAAAGAGTTGGAGAGTTGGAGAGTTTAAGCGTTTCTATTAGTTCATCAATAGAAGAAACTTTTGCAAAATATTTTGCGGAAACTTCTACTCCGAAAGTATTATAATTTTTAAGGGAAAAATTGTCGTGAATGGTCATTTGCCTCAAAGATTAAACTCTTCTTTATATTTTTCAAGTGCGTCTTTCAATAATTCCACGCTTCTGCGTAAATCTTTTTCTTTTAAAACATAAGCGATTCTCACCTGTTTTTTTCCCAGTTCGGGATTGCTGTAAAATCCTCCCATTGGTGCAACCATTACAGTTTCGCTGTTGTTGGAATAAGATTCCAAAAGCCATTGTGCAAATTTTTCGGAATCATCCACCGGAAGTTCTACACCGCAGTAGAATGCACCTTTCGGTTTCGGACATTTCACACCCGGAATTTCATTCAGCAAATCAACCAGCAGATTTCTTCTGTGGGTATATTCTTCACGCACTTTCAGGATATATTCCGCATCGTTTTGGTGAGCAGCAGCAGCAGCAATCTGCCCCAAAAGAACGGGACTCAATCTTGCCTGTGCAAATAAAATCGCTGCATCGTGGATTTTTTTGGAACGCGTAATCATACAGCCGATTCTCACACCGCACATAGAATACCGTTTTGATTCCGAATCAATGATAATGCTGTGTTCTTTCAGTTCGGGAAAATCGAGCAGGGAAATCTGCTGTTCTCCGTCATAAACATATTCACGGTAAACTTCATCGGAAATAATGACAATGTCGTGCTTCAAAGCAATTTCGCCGAGTTTCTGTAATTCTTCTTTGGTGTATAGATAACCGGTAGGATTTCCCGGATTGCAGATGATGATTGCTTTGGTTTTGTCGGTAATTCTTTTCTCAAACTCTTCAATTGGAGGGAGAGCGAAACCTGTATCAATTGTTGACGGAACTGCAACAACATTTACTTTGAAAGTATTGGCAAATCCGTTGTAGTTTGCATAATACGGTTCCGGAATGATGACTTCATCGCCACCGTCGCATAAGGTGGAAATGGCAAAATTCAGTGCTTCCGAACCGCCGTTGGTAATGATGAAATTATCTGTTGTAAGGTCTGTAAAACCCAAAGAATGATAATAATCTTTCAGTGCGGTTCTGTACTCTATATTTCCTTCGGAAAGTGCATATTCCAGAACTTTCAGATTAATGTTTTTAATTGCATTCAGAGCGGTTTCGGGTGTTTCTATATCGGGTTGTCCTATGTTCAGGTGATATACTTTTATCCCTTTTTGTTTTGCCTGAAGCGCATAAGGAACAAGTTTTCTTACCGGTGAAGCAGGCATATTTTGAGCCCGTTGAGAAATCTTTGGCATTATATTCAGAATTTTTGCAAAATTAAGAAAAATTGTTCGTTGCCTTATCAAAATAGTTTCTGCAAAAGACAAATATTTAAATTTTGTAAAATCTGGAAAAATTTTTGTGAAGAAATAAAATAAATCATTCTATTTTTCAAATAATCCCTTTCAGAATTCTGAAAGGGATTATATTTTATATTGAAGCACTGAATTATCCTTCGTATTCTCTTACCAAACCTTTTACGATTTTTATCACATTTGGCATCGCTTTGTTTGCGGCTTCCAAAACCTCTTCGTGAGAAACGGTAAAAGCAATATCGGGTCCTCCGACATCGGTAATAATGGAAACTCCGAAACAATTCATTCCTTGGTGTTTTGCTACAATCACTTCGGGAACAGTACTCATTCCTACCGCATCTCCTCCGATAGCTCGAATCATTCCGTATTCTGCGGGTGTTTCAAAAGTAGGTCCTTGTAAAGCCACATAGCAACCTTTATGGATTTTGATGTCTGAATTTTTCGCTACATTTTCTGCAACTTCAAGCATTTTTTTGTTGTAAGGTTCGCTCATATCGACAAATCTTGGACCGAGTTCATCGAGGTTTTTTCCTCTTAAAGGATGTTCTGGCATCATATTGATGTGGTCATCAATCAACATAATATCTGCAACATTGAAGTTCGGATTTACTCCACCGGAAGCATTAGAAACTATCAGATTTTTAATCCCCAAAAGATGAAAAACCCGGAACGGAAAAACCACTGTTTTGATGTCATGTCCTTCATAATAATGAAATCTTCCGCTCATCATCAGAACTTTTTTTCCTTCGAGCATTCCGTAAATCAATTTTCCACCGTGTCCTGCAACAGTAGTTTGCGGAAAATTCGGTATGTCGTGGTATTCCAAAACGTGAATGGGTTCTACTTCGTTCTGTAGTTTTCCCAAACCGGAACCCAAAACAATCGCAAAGTCCGGCGTATCTCTAATAATATTTTTAATGAAATCTGATGTTTCTCTAATTTTTTCCAACATAATTTAAAATGATTTGGTTAAATTCTTCCTTTTTGTCAATGTTTACATTAATCGGCCAATAATAAACCAAATCTCGAAGATAATCAAAAGTTTTTAATCGTACATAATCTTTCTCGGTAGTGAGAATCAGTTTATACTCACCGAGCTTTTTGTATTCGGTTAAAATATTTTTAATTTCTGAATCGCTGAAATTATGGTGGTCTCTGAATTTTAAATGCTTTACACGCTGCGAAAATTTAGACAAATGATTGAGCAGCGGTTTCGGATTTGCAATTCCCGTGATGAGCAGAATATCGTAATATCCTAAATTATTGTCGGGTAAAGATTTGTCGTGTGCATAAATATTTTCATCATAACCGATGCTGGAAAAAAACACTCTTTGGTTGTGCTTCGGTTTGATTCTCGAAATATAGTACTGTTTTTTTTCGTCGGTCAAATCATCGGGACATTTAGAAACCATAATAATTTTCGCTCTTTTTGCTCCGCTTCTGCTTTCACGTAAATCACCTGCAGGAAGGAGAAAATCTTTGAAATACGGGTCGTTGTAATCGGTCATCAAAATATTGAATCCCGGTTTTATTGCGCGGTGTTGATAAGCATCGTCCAGAATCAAAACATCTAAATCCATATCAGTAATGATTTTTTTTGCACCTGGAACTCGCTCTTCTGAAACGCCGATGACAAAGCGGTTTCTGAATCTTTCAAACAACTGCATTGCTTCATCGCCTACAGTTTTATAATTGCTGTCGTAGTTCGTAATTCCGTAACCTTTTGTCAATCTTCCGTATCCTCGTGAAAGTACTCCGGTTCTGTAATGTTTCGAGAGCACATCCGCCAAATACATCACCATCGGCGATTTTCCGCTTCCGCCGACTGTTAGATTTCCTACATTAATCAAAGGAGTTTTGAATGCCGTAGATTTGAAAAATCCCCAATTATAAAGCAAATTCCTGATGCTCGTTACCATCTGATAAACAAGAGAAAAAGGATAAAGATACCATCTTTTCATAGCGTGCAAAAATACGTTTTTTCAGAGGAAACAAAACAGTAAAAATCATATTTTTTAGCAAATGTTTTAAGAATATCTCTTCTCTATTTTAAAACAATTTGTTTACATTTGCTTTATTAGTTTAAACGTATGAACAAAAAAAATGTAGCCGTAGTAATGGGAGGATATTCCGATGAATATGTGGTTTCCCTGAAAAGCGGACAACTTATTTATGATTCTCTCGACCGCGATTTGTATAATGTTTATAAAGTAGTCATCTTAAAAGATGAGTGGTATTTTATTGATGACCGTGAACAGAAAACGCACATTAATAAAGCAGATTTCTCGGTAAATCTCGAAAGCGGATTCAATGTAAAATTTGATGTGTGCTTCAATATCATTCATGGAAAACCAGGCGAAAATGGCGAACTTCAAGCATATTGGGACATTATCGGACAGAAATATACCGGCTGCAATTTTTATCAAAGTGCTTTGACTTTCAATAAAAAAGACACACTCGCTGTGCTTTCAAAATACGGAATAACTTCTGCAAAAAGCATTTATATGAAAAAAGGCGACACCCTTAATGAAGATAAAATTATTGCAGAGTTAGGATTGCCATTATTCGTAAAACCTAACCAAAGTGGTTCATCTCTTGGTATTTCTAAAGTCAAAGAAAAATCAGAATTTGCAAAAGCACTTGATTTTGCTTTCGCAGAAGACGATGAAATTTTAATCGAAAGTTTCTTGGATGGAATGGAAGTTTCCGTGGGAGTTGTAGATTATAAAGGAGAAACTGTGGTTCTAGGAATTACGGAAATTATTCCGACTAAAGAATTTTTCGATTACGAAGCCAAATATGAAGGTGCTTCCGAAGAAATTACTCCTGCACGACTTGATGACGAAACACGAGAAAAAGTAGAAATGATTGCAAAAAAAGCATACAATTCTCTGGGAATGAGTGGTTTTTCGCGAAGCGAATATATCATTATGAACGGCATTCCGTATATGTTAGAAATGAATACAAATCCCGGATTTTCACCAGCTTCAATTCTGCCGCAACAAGCAAGGCATTATGGTATTTCCATTAAAGATTTGTGCGGAAACGAAGTTGAAAAAGCACTTTTGAAAAATTAGACACAAGATACAAGAAACAAGATTTCAGACATTGAATCTCAAATCTCAAATCTCGTATCTTGTATCTCACATCTCACATCTAAAATAAAAATATGAGAATCGCCGTTTTTCCGGGTTCGTTTGACCCAATAACTTTAGGACATTTCGATATTGTTGAAAGAGCTTATCCTTTGTTTGATAAAATCATCATCGCCATCGGTCAAAATTCCCAAAAGAAATATATGTTTTCTTTGGAACAGAGAATGAATTTTATAAAAAAAACTTTTGAACATTTTCCGAATATCGAGGTTGACCATTTCGAGGGTTTAACGATAGATTACTGCCAAAGTAAAAACGTGAATTTTATATTACGAGGATTGAGAAACCCCGCCGATTTCGAGTTTGAAAAAGCCATTGCACAAACTAACCGCGAACTGACCCACGAAAATAAAATAGAAACGATTTTCCTTTTAACCTCCGCAAGCAAATCGTTTATCAGCAGCAGTATAGTAAGAGAAATCATCACTTTCAAAGGAAATTACGAATTGCTTGTTCCCGATGCGGTTAGGATATAAATGTTTATAGTGCTTAAATACCCATTTTAAAGATGCACGAAAATTTTAATTCTGTTATAGAAGTTCTCGGAACGATTGCTTTTGCAATGTCCGGAAGTTTTGCGGCGATGCAGAAACGCTTCGACCCTTTCGGAGTTTTAATTATCGCATTTGTAACTTCTGTTGGTGGAGGAACGGTGAGAGATTTGCTTTTAGACGTTCCCATTTTCTGGATGCACGATTTGATGATGTTTACCGTGATTTTTATTACTTGTATCTTTTCGATGATTTTTAAATCTATTGAAAAAAAATTCAGAGTTACCCTCTTTCTGTTTGACAGTTTCGGATTGGGTCTGTTTACAATTGTCGGGATTCAGAAAGGATTAAATGCCGATTTGCACCCGATTATCTGCATAACTTTGGGTACGATTACAGGTTGTTTCGGTGGGATAATAAGAGATATTTTGCTGAACAGAATTCCGTTAATTTTCCGGAAAGAAATTTATGCAACTGCGAGTATTCTCGGCGGAAGTATTTTTCTTTTGCTGGTTTATTATACTTCCCTTTCCTATAAATTTGTTCAGATTTCCACAATTCTGCTGATTGTTTTAATCAGAACTTTAGCAGTGAAATACCATTGGCAAATGCCGAAGTTTTACGGAACGGACAATAGTATGGAAATGTGAAACCTTGCAACTTGCACCCTGCATCTCGAATCCGGCAATTTCCATCTCCCGACTTTTATCTTTAAGAAAATTTCCCTCTTTGTCGCATATTTGGATTGTGCAAATGTTTTTGCATACTCGGCATTTTCATTTGGTCTTTCAACATTTTTATTTGGTCGGTCATCATTCCTGCGGAATCCAGTCTTTTTGCTTCTTCCAGAAGTTTTTGCGCTTCCTGTCTTCTGCCTCTCTGCATTGCTCCTGCTGCAAGATTGAGTGTTGCCATTGCTCGGTCATGTTTCATGTTTAGACCATATTCAAGCGCTTTTTTCATTAATGGTTCTACTTTTGCAGGATTGTCCTGAGCAAGAGTAAGTCCCTGTAAATAGTGGAAATATCCGTATTGGGATTTTTGTAATTGCGATTCGAAATTGGTGATTTTAGAAAGCCAGAAAGTTGTTTTCGGGATATTTTGTTTTCTCAGTTGCCAAAACGCCAAAAGAATAAGTTCATTTTTGAAAAATAAAAAAACAGGAATTGCAGAAAGTATCACCAAAACAGTTCCCCAACCAGCATTTCTGTTCATCATCAAATAAATTCCTGCGGCAATCATCAAAGCGGCGATAACGAATTTTATGTATTTGTTCATTGTTAAATTTTAGTGGTGCAAAGATAGTGATTTGGGTTGAAAAATGGAGGATTGAAGTTAAACTTGAAACCTATACCGCTTTTATTCATTATCTCTCAAATGTTTGAAAACAAAAGTCATAATTGTTTTTCTCATCTTTTTCATGATAGGTTTCTGAAGTTTTCTTCCACAATTTTGTATCAATTTTCGGAAAGAAAGTATCGGCATGTAAATGGGTTTTCACCAAAGTAATTTCCAGCTTGTCTGCTAAATCAATCGTTTGTTCATATATATTTCCACCACCGATGATGAAAATTTCTTCATCTACTTTTTTTGCAAATTTTACAGCTTCTTTTATGCTTCCTACAATTAAAATACCTTCTTCAAACCAATCATTTTTTCTGCTGACAACAATATTGGTTCGGTTTGGTAACGGCTTTCCTATACTTTCGTAGGTCTTTCTTCCCATAATGACAGGATGTCCCGATGTAATTTCCTTAAAATGTTTCAAATCTTTCGGGAGATGCCAAAGCAACTGATTGTCAGTGCCAATTTCATTATTCAAACCCATTGCAACAACAATTGTTATCATTTATTTTCTATTTTTTACAAATTTAATACATAATTTGTATATTTGAATTATTAAAATTGTAATATTAAAAAATTAAGACTATGAAAAATAGAGGATGTATGAGTGCCGGAACTATCGGAATTGCTCTTATTGTTCTTGCAGTATTATTGTTTTTCTGGGGAAAAAACGGATACAATAATTTTGTAGCGAAAGAACAAACTGTAAACACAAAATGGTCAAACGTAGAAACTGTTTACCAAAAACGGGCTAATTTAATTCCTAACCTCGAGAGAACTGTGAAATCTTATTCACAATTCGAGCAAGAAACTTTAACCAAAGTGATTGAAGCGAGATCTAAAGCAACTTCTGTTACCATTGATCCAACCAATATGACCGAAGCAGATGTAGCAAAATTTCAGGCGGCACAAGGTGAACTGAGTGGTGCATTGAGCAGATTGATGGCGGTTGTAGAACAATACCCGAATCTGAAAGCAGACCAGCAATATTTGAATTTCCAGAGAGAATATACGGCAATTGAAAACAGCATAAGAACAGAAACCGTTTATTACAACGAAGCTACACGGGATTATAATACTTCCATCAAAACATTCCCGAACAATATTCTGGCTAATTTTACCAATTTTAAAGAAAAACCATTATTTAAAGCAGTTGCAGGAGCAGAAAAAGCACCTGAAGTTTTCAGTAATTAATGAATAATTTCCTTACAGATTATGAAATGGCTTCCATTGTGGAAGCCATTCAAACAGCAGAAGATTTTTCCACCGGAGAAATAAGAATCCACATTGATTCTAATACCGAAGGAAACAATGCAGAAATAGCTTTTGAAGTTTTTAAAAAACTCTGCAAAGACAAGACTGCTGAAAAAAACGCTGTTCTTTTCCATGTCAATTTTGAGCAACATTATCTCACCATTATTGGTGATGAGGGAATTCACCAAAAAGTAAGTCAACATTTTTGGAACAAAATACATGACGAAATTACCACCGAATTTTCTAAAGGGAATTATCATGACGGTTTAAAAAATGCTGTTTTGGAAACTGGTATGGAACTCAAAAAATATTTCCCTGTAACCGGAGAAAATCCAAACGAACTGTCCAATGAGATTACGTTCTCTTAAATATTTTTTCACATTTTTATTTTTAGGATTAGGCATTTTTGCTTCTTCCCAGAAAATCCCTGCAAAACCAGCAGTTCTTTATCCTGTTTATGATGAAGCAGGACTTTTGAATGAAACCGAAAAAGACGCACTCAACCAAAAACTCATCAAGTTTGCAGATTCTACATCCACCGAAATAGAAGTTATCATTATTCCCACAACTGGCGGCGAAGATGTGAATTACCTCGCAACAATGTTCGGTGAAAAATGGGAAATCGGACAAAAAGGAGTCGACAACGGAATCGTTTTTCTCATCGCCACCGAAGACAGAACAATGGCGATACAGCAAGGAAGAGCGGTTGAACAATATCTTACTGCTTCTGTTGCAGGACAGATTATGGATTACATTGTAACGCCCAATTTCAAACAGGGACTTTGGTATGAAGGAATCAACCGCGGAACAACCGCTTTGATGGAGGCGGTGCAAGGAAAATTCAAGCCGATTGTAAAAGATACTTCATCTGAAGAAAAACTCACTCCGTTCGAGATTATACTTATCGTTATTTTCATTATTATTCTTTTGAGTTTTCTGTTTGGGAACAAAGGCGGCGGAAATAATAGTGACGATGAAGATGTGATTCTTTCCCGTGGTGGAAGAAAAACCTATCCCGGAGGATTTTTTCCGTTTCCGGGAAGCGGAAGTTTTGGCGGAGGAAGTTCTTCCGGAGGTGGATTCGGTGGATTTGGTGGCGGCGGAAGTTTCGGCGGAGGTGGTGCTTCCGGAGGTTGGTAAAATTTAATTAGGAGTTTCGTTTTTTTATTCAGAAAATACCATGTCAAGATTTTTTTATTCTCGCTGATTTTTCAATAATTATAATCTGCGAAAATCTGTGAGAGTTTACAGAATCTGCAAAAGATTTTGACATGATTGATCAACTCATAAAACCCGATACAACTTATCTGACAACCGAACTCTGAACGGAACTTCAAAAGTGATTTGATCACCTTTTACTGCTGTTTCACAAGCGTTTCCGTTGGCAAAAATCTTAGTTATTGTCAGTTCCTGTTCACCGGTTGTTGGTCCGGAAATAAGCACTTTATCTCCAACAGAAAGTTCATCATTTAGCAATAAAAACTGTGCGATTTTCGATTTGGTGAAATAGTGCTCCGCTTTACCAATCAACGTTTTTTTTCCCGATGTTTTGGGGTTAATTTTTTCCCGGATATTTTTCGTTTCGGCTTTTGCTAAAGCAGCATTCGGCAGCTCACCGGATTTTTTAAACTTCAAGGAATCAGATTTTCCTTTTCTGAAAATTTTATTTCCGACCTGCAAACCTTTTCTTTTAGCAACCTGTTCCTCCAAAGGCAAATGTATGGTTTCCAAACATTCTTCTGAACAGCAATTTTCCATTGTGGTTTTACATTCATCGCATTGTATAAACAGCAAATGACAAGCATCATTTGCACAATTGGTATGATTATCACACGGTTTTCCGCATTGATGACACTGCGAAACAATATCATCGGTTATTCTTTCGCCTAATCTGTGGTCAAACACAAAATTTTTCCCAATGAATTTACTCTCAATGTTTTCTTCTTTGATTTGACGGGCATATTCTATAATTCCGCCCTCTAACTGATACACATTTTTGAAACCTTGATGCTTGAAATAAGCACTCGCTTTTTCGCAACGGATTCCGCCGGTACAATACATCAGCAGATTTTTATCTTCTTTAAAATCTTTCAGCTGCTCGTTGATAATCGGAAGACTTTCTCTGAAAGTTTCTACATCGGGAGTTATCGCTCCTTCAAAATGACCGACTTCGCTTTCGTAGTGATTCCGAAAATCCACAACAATGGTATCGGGATTTTCCAATAACTGATTAAATTCTTTTGCTTTCAGGTGTATTCCTTTGTTAGTAACATCGAAAGTGTCATCATTTAAACCATCAGCAACGATTTTGTTTCTGATTTTAATGGTTAATTTCAAAAAGGAGTGATTATCCTGCTCTACTGCTACATTCAGGCGGATTCCTTTCATAAAATCATACGATTCGAGAGTATCCCGAAATGCTTCAAAGTTATCCGCAGGAATGCTCATTTGTGCATTGATTCCTTCGTGGGCGACATAAATTCTTCCGAGTGCATCGAGTGCATTCCAAGCGATAAATAATTCGTCGCGAAATTTTTTAGGATCTGGAAGATTTGCGTACGCATAGAAAGACAGAGTGAGCCGCTCTTTTCCGGCTTCATCAATAAGTATGGCTCTTTCTTCTGCGCTTAAAGTGTTGTACAGTTGCATGCTATAAACGTTTTAAGTGAGAAAATTTTTGCAAAGATAGGGATTTTGGTTCAATGCTCAATCCCGAATAATCGGGACACTTCACGGTTTCAGATTTTGAATTGGGTGGTTATTTAAAATAAAGGCGGATAATTATCCGCCTCTATTTCAACAAGATTTTTTCTACCAATATTTGGTTTTCATAAAAAATCCTTTAAGATTGAATTTTTAGTTTTTATAAAAACCATTAGTTCCAATTCCGGTTTTGATGGTTTCCAGCAAACTTCCGCTGTTGCTGTATATTCTCACGGTACTGTCTTCGGTGAAACTTGCATCGGAAACGAAGATATTTCCATCAATCACATTAAAGCCGTAAATATAACTTCCTGCAACTGAAAATTTTTCTGAAGAAGGAGCAGATGAAGCATTTGCAGCCATTGAATAAACTTTGTTTCCGGACAAAAAATAAAGTTGATTTTTTTCTAGTACTAGTTTGTTGGCAGATGTAATTCCCGTTAATGCCAATTTATCGAAATCTCCTGTCGCCGCATTGATTCTGTATAAAAAGGATTGTGTATAATCCGAAGACAAAACATAAACGGTAGAATTATCTGAAATCATATCGCGGATAATAGCAGTGTCTGTCAAAGTGATGGTTTTATCAGCGGTATTTCCGGCGGTGTTTATTCTGGTAATGGTATGTCCTGTAGGAATTTCGTTCCAACTTGCATCATAGTCGCTTCCGTCTGTTTGTACATAAACATAATTTCCTGATGAAATGACTTTCTCAGCATATCTTTCGAAGTCGATACTTTTTACAAAGGCATTTCCGCTATCATAGATATTCAGTTTTTTTACATCAAAAAAATTGTTGTTGGTAATGTATGTCATATTGTTATTGCCGAATGCAATATATCTCGGATTGTCGAGATTTGCAGTCAGTGTACCGGTTTTTTTGAAAGTGTAGCGGTTTACGATTTCCACCGTGTTTGGTTTATTCATTACCAGATAAGCGTTGTCTCCTTTGAAACCGATAGTTTGCAATACATATCCGAGTTCTTCTCCGTTGTTGTTTTTGCCGAAAACATTATTTTCCTGATAACTTAGGTCATTTGAAATAAATGAAACCGATGAAGTAGGTGTTGAAAAACCGCCTTCATTGGCAATGATAATTCCGTTTTCATAAGCACCTTTCGGTTCGTCTAATTCAGGGTCTTCATTTCTACAAGAAACGTTAAAAAGTAAAGTTGCGGCAAAAGCCAATGTGAAAAATTTTGTCATTTTCATTATTAAAATATTTATAGGTTAATTAATAGATTCATACTGTAGTTCCTTTTTGGTAAAGGATAAAAAGCGGTCGTTTCATAGATTTGGTCAAAAATATTATTAACTTTTAATCCTAATTTAAAATGTTTGAGGACGCGAATATTTATTCCCGAATTCATCACAAAATAGTGTGGAATTGCGGCACTACGCTTTTCATCTGTGGTGGTGAAAGTAAGTCCGTTGAACATTCCCTGTACGAAGATTTCTGCAAAATCATAGCGATAAGAAGCATTTCCGTAGAATTTGTGTTGCGGAACATACATTAAAAATTTATCCGTTTCCAGATTTTTGGAGTGAGCGTAAACATATCCGAGTGAAAAATTGATTTCGTTTTTTCCGAATTTTTTTTCAAAATCCAACTGAGATTCCAAACCGAAAGATTCCACTTGATTCGTATTTACCGGCGACCAAAATCCGGAAATACTCGGAATCCACTGTATCATATTTTCTATTCTGATGTAATAAGGAGTGAGATTCAGTTTAAAGTTTTTATACTTAAAATTATTGCCGAGTTCCGCTTGATGAGAGATTTCCGGTTTCAAATCAGGATTTCCTCCAGGTTGCCAAAAAAGGTCGTTGAATGACGGATTTCTAAAATTTTTGGAAATATTCAAAACTGCGGAATACCATTTTGAAGCGGTAAATTTCCCCGAAAAAGAGAACAGAAAAGGGGAATCGGTATTTTCCACAAAATCCTTTTTTGCTCCTGCTTCAAGATAGAATTTTCCGTTCGGTTTCCATCTGAATAATCCCGCAACAGAACCTGCATTTCTCTCGGCAATTTGTATTCCCGATTGATAACCGTTTGCTTTATTCAACTGATATTCGGTAATGAAATTAAATGCGGTTTTGTCATTGAAAAAATAATTGAAATCGTTTTTTGCGAGATATGTTTTTCCTGTTCCTCCGCTACTTTTCGGTGAATTGATATTTTGGAAATACTGAAATTCTTCCTCCAGAAAAGCAAGTTTCAGCGAGTTTTTTATTTTTCCGGAATGAAAATTCCAATCTGCCAAACTCCTGAAACTGTTGCTGAGATATTTCGTTTTGGTAGAAAGTGGTGAAGCAGGATAGTGTTGAATCCCGTCATAGAGTTGAGTTTGCCACGCTATTGTATTTTCAGGATTCAGTTTGTAGGCAATACCGATATTGAAAGTTTTGTTTTCGTACTGCCCGTTGAAATTGACGTATTTTTTTTCGGGAACTTCGTAGTCATTCTCACTTTTGGTAAAATTTCCGGAAAATTTCACACTGAGTTTTTCGTTACTGTACGATGATTTCAGGAAAGTATTGAGCGTTTGAAATGAGCCGTATTCCAGAAAAAAAGTGTTTTGCAAACCCCGCTGAAAATTCAGTTCGTTGTTCAGATGTACCGTTCCTCCAATGGCAGAACTTCCGTAGATTACGCTTCCTCCACCAGATTTTATATTCAATTCATCGGCGGTTAAAAATCCGATATTGTTAATATCACCTTGTCCTAAAAAAACAGAATTGATGTTTATTCCGTTCCAGATAAAAGCAGTTTGCTGTGCTGTAGTTCCGCGAAATGATGGCGAAGAAACTGCACCGCGACCATTTTCTTTGATATAAACAGGAGATTGAAAACGAAGAGCTTCTGAAAGATTGGTTGTATTTTTCAGTAAATCCTGCTCTTTGAGTTTTGAAATAATCTGAACTTTTTCAGATTTATCTAATTGATTGTCGAAAACATAAACGGTATCAATAACTTTTTCCTGTGCAAATACAAGAAAATTATAGAACAGCAACAATACCGCAAAAAGCAGAGTTTTTTTCATAATCAGGGCTTTTCCTCCGAAAGCATTTTTTATTTAACATACTTTCAGCAAGGTCTCCTGACTTTCACATTTTCTGCACCTTCTCGTTCCGAAAAACAATGGTGTTTTAATTAATAATGAACAATTAATAATTAACAGCAGAAAATTTTTACAGAAAACAGATAATTAGAGATGAAAAAATATTAATTATTCATTCTTAATTATTCATTTCCCTGTGATTTACAGTTGCGGGGACAGTTCACGGTTTTCACGCGATTCCCTTTTCCAAAAGTTTTGCAAATGTAATGTTTTATTTAATAATGAAAAACTGAAACATATTGCAGAAACTTTATTAATCTTTAATAGGATTTATTCCTTAAGTAATGATAGGTTTCAATTTGTGAGCGGATTTCTTTTTTGCCGTTTTTCACATATTCATTCTGCATTTTTTTGTCGAGGATTCTGGCTTTTACATTGTCGCTCAGTTGGATTTCCAGAATATCTTTCAGTTCTTTTTTTAAATCTTTTTGCGTGATTTTTATGGCTGCTTCAATTCGGTAATCCAAATTTCGCGTCATCCAATCAGCGGAAGAAATGTAGAGGTCTTCATTTCCTTTGTTATAAAAATACATTACTCTTGCATGTTCCAGATATTCATCTACAATGCTTATTGCTTCTATTTTTTTCTTAAATTCTTTTTGGTTTACCGCACAGTAAATTCCGCGGACAATCATTTTTATCGTAACACCTGCTTTTGCGGCGTCATATAATTTCAGAATTAGTTCTTTGTCGCTCAGAGAATTTATTTTGATAATCATTTCAGCTTTTCTTCCTGCTTTAGCTTCCTCAATTTCTTTATCAATGTGGTGAATGATTTTTTCCCGCATAAACTGTGGACAAACCAGCAGATTTTTACAAGATTTAAGAGCAGAAACAAAATCGGTTTTCGGTTTTTTCAACACATTGAAAACTTTATTAATATCCGCCATTATTCCTCTGTTTGAAGTCAGCAGAAGATGGTCGCCGTAGATTCTGGCAGTTTTTTCATTGAAATTTCCGGTGCTTACAAAACCGTACTGTATGGTTCTGTTCTGTATGCGTTTTTTGATGACGCATAGTTTTGCGTGTACCTTTCTGTTCGGTATTCCTACTAAAACTTTCACACCTTCTTGTTCCAGAACTTCTTTCCAAAGCAGGTTGCTTTCTTCATCGAATCTTGCACGGAGTTCCATCATTACGGTAACTTCTTTTCCGTTTCGTACCGCATTGATAAGTGCATTGATGATTTTGGAATGACTCGCCAAACGATACGCCGTTATTTGTATGGATTTCACATCGGGATCCATTGCAGATTCCCGAAGCAAATCGATAACCGGAGTGTAATTGTGATACGGAAAAGTGAGCAGAATATCGTTTTTCAGAATGACATCAGTAACTCTTTTTTCTGCTAATTCCGGGTGATCGAAAGAGTGTCTTTCTTCAGGTTTTTTATAGGTTTTGAAGACATCGGGAAAATCCATAAAATGCTTGAAATTGTGAATTTTTCCACCCGGAATGATGCTGTCTTTTTTGGCAAGCGAAAGTTTTCTGATGAGAAATTCTAGCAGAGATTTGTCCATTTCCTTATCGAAAACAAACCGTGTCGGCTTTCCTTTTCTTCGGGATTTTATGCCTTTTTCTATTTTTTCGGCAAGTGTGGTTTTAATGTCGTTGTCCAAATCAAACTCTGCATCTTTGGTTACTTTGAAGCAATTGGCATGGAATTCATCATACCCGAAATAAGAGAAAATATGCGGAAGATTGAAAATAATGACATCTTCCAGAAGCATTACGTTTTTCTCATCTTTGTTTTCTGATGGAAGCAGAACGAATCTCCCTATAACTCTCGACGGAATTTCTATAATGGCAAATCGGCTTTCATATTTCCACTCTTTTCTCCGCATCGCAATTCCCAGATAGAGCGATTTGTCGCGAAGATAAGGCATTGCAGAATTTTCATGGAGCAGAATAGGAATCACGCTGCTTTCCACCGTTTCGTCAAAATAATTGCGGACGAAGATTTTTTGCTCTTCCGAAAGATTTTTTGCGGTTCTGATGAAAATTTTTTCTTCCGCAATTTCTTCCTGAATTTTCTTCCACGTTTTATCGAAATTATGCTGTTGCTCAATAACAATTTCGTTGATTTTTTGCAGGATTTTTGTCGGCGGCTGATAAAAAGATTCGGCAATATATTTTTCTTTGAAGTCCATTGCACGTTTCAGACCTGCAACTCGCACACGAAAAAATTCATCGAGATTATTGGAAAAAATCCCCAGAAATCGGATTCTCAGATGCAGCGGAACATTCTCGTCCATTGCTTCCTGCAACACTCTTTCATTGAAAGCGAGCCACGTAACATCTCTCGGATTAAACTGATTTGGCATTCGGTTTTTTTAATAGGATTTCCCAAAAATAGAGATTTAAAGAAAAACTCTGCTATAGATTAACAGAATTTAATATTAGGAAATATTAAAACCCAATACTGTCAATTTGTCATAATTTTTTGCTTGGTACAAAATTGGAGAAATCCGAGTTGTAAAACAAAATTTTAAAACAAATAAAAAATATAAAAATGAGTAAAATTATTGGAATTGACTTAGGAACAACCAACTCTTGCGTATCCGTAATGGAAGGTAAAGATCCGGTTGTAATTCCTAATGCTGAAGGCAAAAGAACAACACCATCTGTTGTAGCTTTCACAAAAGAAGGAGAAAGATTGGTAGGCGATCCTGCAAAAAGACAAGCAGTAACCAATCCGCACAATACGGTGTATTCTATCAAAAGATTTATTGGTACCCATTTCGGCGAAGATGCCAAAGAAATCTCAAGAGTTCCTTATACCGTAGTAAAAGGAGCAAACGATACTGTAAAGGTAAAAATTGACGACAGAGAATACACACCGCAGGAAATCTCAGCGATGATTCTTCAGAAAATGAAGAAAACCGCGGAAGATTATCTCGGTCAAGAAGTAACAAGAGCGGTAATTACCGTTCCGGCTTACTTCAACGATGCACAAAGACAAGCAACCAAAGAAGCCGGAGAAATTGCAGGTTTAACAGTTGAGAGAATCATCAACGAACCAACTGCAGCAGCTTTAGCTTACGGAATGGATAAAAACCACAAAGACCAGAAAATTGCGGTTTACGATTTAGGAGGCGGTACTTTCGATATTTCTATTCTCGATTTGGGAGATGGCGTTTTTGAAGTATTGTCCACAAACGGAGATACTCATTTGGGAGGAGATGATTTCGATGATGTTATTATCAATTGGATGGCAGATGAATTCAAATCCGAAGAAGGAGTAGATTTAAAATCCGATGCAATCGCACTTCAAAGATTGAAGGAAGCAGCAGAAAAAGCAAAAATAGAACTTTCTGCAACGCCGCAAACCGAAATTAATTTACCATATATCACCGCAACAGCAAGCGGACCGAAACACCTTGTGAAAACTTTGACAAGAGCGAAATTCGAGCAGTTGTCTGAAGATTTGGTTAGAAGATCAATGGACCCTTGCAAAAAAGCATTATCAGATGCGGGACTTTCAACTTCTGATATTGATGAGGTAATTTTGGTAGGTGGTTCTACAAGAATCCCAATTATTCAGGAAGAGGTAGAGAAATTCTTTGGTAAAAAACCATCAAAAGGAGTAAATCCTGATGAGGTAGTTGCTGTTGGTGCAGCAATTCAGGGAGGAGTTTTGACCGGTGATGTGAAAGATGTTTTGCTTCTTGATGTAACACCACTTTCTCTGGGAATTGAAACAATGGGTTCGGTTTTCACGAAATTAATTGAAGCGAATACCACAATTCCGACCAAAAAATCTGAAGTTTTCTCTACAGCAAGTGATAATCAACCTGCAGTTTCCATCAGAGTCGGACAAGGAGAAAGACCGATGTTTAATGACAACAAAGAAATCGGAAGATTTGATTTAACAGATATTCCACCTGCACCGAGAGGAGTTCCGCAGATTGAGGTAACTTTTGATATCGATGCAAACGGAATATTGAGTGTTTCTGCAAAAGATAAAGGAACAGGAAAAGAGCAGTCGATTAAAATACAGGCAAGTTCAGGACTTTCTGATGCTGAAATCGAAAGAATGAAACGTGAAGCGGAAGAAAATGCTTCTGCAGATGCCAAGAAAAAAGAAGAGGTTGAAGTTTTCAACAAAGCAGACGGATTGATTTTCCAAACTGAAAAACAATTGAAAGAGTTTGGCGAAAAACTTTCTGCTGATAAAAAAGCAGCAATAGAAACTGCAGCAGCTGAATTGAAAACCGCTTTTGAAGCAAAAGATTTGGAATCGGTAAAAACAAAAACAGAAGCTCTTGACGCAACTTGGATGGCTGCTTCGGAAGAGTTGTATAAAGCAACTCAGGAAGCACAACCGCAACCTGAAACTGCCGAAACAAATGCAGGGGACAATGTACAAGATGCAGATTTTGAAGAAGTGAAGTGAAAATTATAGATAGTAATTAGTTGATGAAAATCTCCCGAACATTTCGGGAGATTTTTTTTAATACTGATAATAAACAGTTTTATTTTTCTGCGAAAAAGCACAAAATCTTTTAAATTTGCATGTAGAAAAAGTGTAACAGCTTTTTCATTATTTATTCAATAAAAAAAAATCAAATATGTCTAAATTACTTTCAGAACACTTAAAAGAAAATACTAAACATCTGCATGATGCTACAGAAGCCAAATTCGAATCGCAAAAGATTTTTGATAAAACCTATAAACTTGATGATTATAAAAAAATTCTTTGGTTGAATTATATTTTTCATCTCAATTTTGAAGACACTGCTTATGATGCCGTTTCAGGTGAAACCTCAAAAGCACTTCAGCTTGATTCCCGAAGAAAAATGAGTTTCTTTGAAAAAGATCTTGAAAAATTAGGAATTCAGAAAACTGATAAAACACCTGGAATTTCTGTAGAAAGTGAAGCCGAAGCATTCGGAATTATGTATGTGATGGAGGGCTCTACTTTGGGCGGAAATGTCATCATGAGACAACTTTCCAAAAATCCTGAATTTCAAAATGTGGAGTTTAATTATTACGGTTGCTACGGAGAAAAAACAGGCGAGTTTTGGAAAAATTTCAAAGAAACACTGGATTCCAAATTCTCTGAAGAACAATATGATGAGGTGCTGAAAGGAACCCAAAAAGCATATCAATATATGATAGATTCGGAATAATTTTTCACCGAAAGAAATAAAATAAACATATCCTGTTCAAAAAACCATAGTTTTAATGAAGAAAAATAATATATTTGTTAAAAAGTTAGTCGCTTAACAATATGGCAGAACAAGAGATAGCGAAAGCAACAAAAAAGATAGTGGATACAGCAAAATCCAAAGAACAAAATACTGCTCATAAAATGAAGGAAATTGCAATGGAAATTGCAGTTATTGTTTTTGCAGTCTCTTTATCCATCGCTTTTCACAATTGGAGCGAAACCAGACACGAGCACAAAGAAGCAAAAGCATTTTTAATAGGATTAAGGAAGGATTTAAGAAATGATGCCAAAGAACTGAAGCAGGATATGATATCATATCAAAATCAAAAAAAACTGTTTACTTATCTTGCTAATATTCCGGAAGGTCAAAAAGCCGATTCAGACAGCATAAAAGCATATCAGGAGTTTATTTTCAAATTTACAGGATTCGAAGGAAACTCTGGGCGATATGAGGGTTTTAAATCATCCGGCAAATTCGGGTATATAGAAGATGATAATTTGCAAAACGATATTTTGGATTTGTATGAAGAAGATATCCCTACTTTAACAATTTCCACAGACTTTTATAAAAATCAGAAATTAAAATTTTTCGATGATATAACCAATAATACAATAGGATATCCCGATGGAAACTTCACTGAAGTCCTTGCCAATAATTCTATTAAAAACAGAAGCAGGATATATCTTTCTAATAATGTAAATCAGATATTACAACTTTATCAAGACTGTTTGGGTAAAATAGAGAAAATACAAAAACAGATTAATCATCATTATCCTGAAAAAAAATAACCAAGAAAATAATATATGAAAACCCAAGTTTCCATATCACTATTAAAAAACAATAAGTAAAAAAATAATATGAAAGTAACCGTAGTAGGAGCAGGAGCAGTAGGAGCATCTTGTGCAGAATACATTGCGATGAAAAATTTCGCTTCAGAAGTGGTTTTGGTTGACATTAAAGAAGGTTTTGCCGAAGGTAAAGCAATGGATTTGATGCAATGTTCATCACTCAATGGTTTTGATACCAAAATTACCGGAACAACAGGAGATTACAGTAAAACAGCGGGTTCAAAAGTTGCCGTAATTACTTCCGGAATCCCGAGAAAACCCGGTATGACGAGAGAAGAACTCATCGGAATCAATGCAGGAATCGTGAAAGAAGTTACCGCAAATTTGGTAAAACATTCACCTGATGTTATCATTATCGTGGTCTCTAACCCAATGGATACAATGGCGTATCTGGTTCACAAAACTTCAGGATTGCCGAAGGAAAGAATCATCGGGATGGGTGGAGCGTTAGATTCCGCACGTTTCAAATACAGATTAGCAGAAGCACTAGATTGCCCCATTTCAGATGTTGACGGAATGGTAATTGCAGCACACAGTGATACAGGAATGGTTCCTTTAATGAGTAAAGCAACAAGAAACGGTGTTCCGGTTTCAGAATTTCTGGGTGAAGAAAAACAAAATCATGTGGTTGAAGAAACCAAAGTAGGTGGAGCAACTTTAACGAAATTATTGGGAACTTCCGCGTGGTATGCACCAGGAGCTGCGGTTTCGGTTTTGGTACAGTCAATTATTTGCGACCAGAAAAAAATGATTCCCTGTTCATTAATGTTGAGTGGCGAATACGGACAAAACGATATTTGTTTAGGAGTTCCTGCAATCATCGGTAAAAACGGTGTCGAAAAAATTGTTGATATTCCATTAACCGATGCTGAGAAAGAAAAATTTGAAACTGCTGCAAATGCAGTGAGAGAAGTAAACGGCGATTTAAAGGTTTAGTTTTTAAATTCAAGAGCCAAGATTAACATAAAAAAGCAATCTCACATCGGGATTGCTTTTTTTGTGGGTATTACTAAAATTTAAACAAAACTTTATGTAACATCAATCTGTAAAATTGTAAATTTGAACATCATAAAAAATGAATCTAAAATGTTCAGAAGAATTAAGGTTTTCGGATTTACTTTGTTGATGGCATTTTCGCTCAACGCTCAAAAAAATAAAAACACTCAATTAGAAAGACCAAAATTAGTCGTAGGATTAGTTGTAGATCAAATGCGGTGGGATTATCTGTACCGATATTATGACAAATACGGAAATGACGGTTTTAAAAGAATGCTGAATCAGGGTTATTCCCTAAACAACGTTCACATCAATTATATTCCTACAGTTACGGCGATTGGTCATACTTCTGTTTACACAGGTTCGGTTCCATCTATTCACGGGATTGCCGGAAATGACTGGCTTGATAAAGAAACCGGAAAAAATGTGTATTGTACAACAGACGAAACCGTGAATCCTGTAGGGACAGACAATAGAAAAAACGGGAGTCATTCCCCGAAAAATCTTTGGTCAACGACCATTACCGATGAGCTTCGGTTGGCAAGCAATTTCCGTTCAAAAGTTGTTGGCGTTTCTTTGAAAGACCGCGCTTCAATTCTTCCTGCAGGTCATAATCCAACAGCTGCGTTTTGGTTTGATGATTCCTCCGGAAACTTCATTACCAGTTCTTATTATATGAACGAATTACCAAAATGGGCAGCAGATTTTAATAACCGGAAAATCCCCGAAAAATTATTGGCGAACGGTTGGGAAACAATTTTGCCCATCAATGAATATACCCAAAGTACAACTGATAATGCGGAATGGGAACAACCTGTAGGAACTGCAAAACTGCCGGTTTTTCCGTACAAAAATCTGTTGGCTGATTATGCAGACAAGAAAGGAGTCATCAGAACCACACCTTTCGGAAACACATTAACTCTTCAGTTTGCAGAAGCAGTACTTGATAATTATGCTTTAGGAAAAACTTCGGAGACAGATTTTTTAGCGATTAATCTCGCTTCCACCGATTATGTAGGACATTCTTACGGTCCAAATTCCATCGAAGTTGAAGATACATATATCCGTTTAGACAGAGATTTGGCTTCATTTTTCAAGAATTTAGATGAGAAAATAGGCAAAAATAATTATCTGGTTTTCTTAACCGCCGATCACGGAGCAGCACATTCCGAAGGATTCTTGAGAACAAATAAAATTTTAGGCGGTTTTTTTGATGAAAAAATGAAAGCAAACCTCGACGAAGAATTGACGAAAAAATATTCCGTTTCTAATCTTATTTTGAAAGTCACTAATTATCAGGTTTATCTTAATGATAATCTGATAAAAGAAAAAAATCTGATTGCAGATGACATCAAATCAACAGCGATTAATTTTCTGAATCAAAACCCGAACGTTTTATATGCCTTTGATTTAAAAAATGCAGCAACATCTTCTGTTCCCGAACCAATAAAACTCAGAGCGATTAACGGATACAACTGGAAAAGAAGTGGTGATATACAACTCATTTCCCGCGACGGATTGATAGCAAATTATGCCAAAAAAGGAACAACACACAGCGTTTGGAATTCTTATGATTCTCATATTCCGTTGATTTTTATGGGATGGGGAATAAAGAACGGAGAGAGCAATAAAAGTTATAACATGACCGATATTTCCCCGACATTATCTGCTTTGCTAAAAATACAGTTTCCGAGCGGAAACATAGGAAATCCGATTACGGAGGTTTTGGGAAAATAAAAAAAGACCGCATTTGCGGTCTTTTTGTTTATTATGAAATGTTTCTATTTCCCTTTTTGCGGAGGATAATTTGCCATGATTTCGGCAACGATTTCCGGGATTTGTTTTTGTTTTGATTTTGGCGAATCTACCGAAATTCCGCTTCCGATTCCCTGCCAAACTAATTTTTGCGTTTTCGCATCTACCAAATCTACAATAATCGCACCTTGATTATAATTAGAAGTCCATGTTCTGCTCATTCCGATTCCCCAACCGAAAGAACCACCCCATCCGTACATTCCGTAAGGTCTTGAAGATTGCACATCCTGAACTTTTTGGTGGTTGGCTTTCACATTTACAATTAAATCCGGATTGTCGGCAACGTTTAATCCTTTTGTTTGAAGCTGTTTAGAAACTTCGTTCAGAACGCGATCTTTGTCGATGTCGTTTAGTTTCAAATCGTCAATTCTTAACTTATAGGTTTTGTATTCATTAAAGTTTGCGGTTTCAGCATAATCAGATTTTATCTGAAACGGGCTGCATGAAGTCAATCCTAAAGTTGTTGCTGCAAGTACGAGTAAAAGATATTTTTTCATTTTTATCGTTATTTTTTTGTTTTCTTAATAAAGGAATCTGTGTTTTTGTCATATCCGTAAGGACAATGTCTGCATCCACTTTTACAGCAATACCCGCGTTTCAGGTGATATTGTTCTGTAAAAACCTTATAACCTTGTTCGTTATAATAAAAGTCTTCGTTTTCTTTGATGCTGTTTTCATACATAAGTTAAATCAAAAATCTTTGAAAATTTTATATTTGTACTATGATAATTGTGTGCCAAAATTTACTCAAAAATACAAAAATAAATGGCATTACGCTTTTTCCGTTTATTTTGCTGAAAAAGTATGAAGATAAGAATAACGCGGTTCTCATTAATCACGAGAAAATTCATCTTCGGCAGCAGTTGGAGCTGCTTGTTATTTTCTTTTATATATGGTATGTCATTGAATATTATTATTGGTATTTCCGGCTCAATGATTCTTTTCTGGCATATAAATCTATTTCTTTTGAAAGAGAGGCATATTCCAAAGAAATCGATTTGAACTATTTGAAAAACAGAAAATTCTGGAGTTTCCGGAAATATATCCGAAAATAAATTTTGTATTTGAAAATGAAAATTCCCGAAATTGAAATCCCCATTACTGAAATTCTTGTTGAGAAAAACGTGCGGCTTTTCATGAAAAGAGAAGACCTTATTCACCATGAAATATCGGGAAATAAATTTTGGAAACTGTTTTATAATGTCAGAAATTATTTGAAAGAGAATACTGAGAATTCTTTTATCATCACTTTTGGCGGTGCATATTCCAATCATATTTCTGCGGTTGCTGCGTTGGGAAAGGATTCGGGAATACCAAATTTAGGAATCATTCGCGGTGAAGAACTTCAACAAAAATGGAGCGAAAATCCCACCTTAAAAAATGCTCATGACAAGGGTATGGAATTTCGGTTTGTTTCGAGGGAAGTTTACTGCAATAAAATTTCTTTAACCGAAATGCTTCAAAAAGAGTTCCCGACTGCTTTGATTATTCCGGAAGGCGGAACTAACAATCTCGCTGTAGAAGGCATTAAACATATCCTCAATGAGCAAACAAAAAGTTTTGATTATCTTTGTACCGCAGTTGGAACAGGTGGAACTGTTGCCGGAATTTCTAAATTTGCAGAGAAACATCAGAAAATTTTGGGGCTGAAAATTGTTGCCGATGATTCATTGAAAAACACGGTTTTTAACCTTTCTGAGAAAGAAAATTTCAAACTGATTGATGCACATTTCGGAGGATATGGTAAAATAATCGATGAGAATATTCGTTTTATCAACAGTTTTTCAGAGCGATACGGGATTTTGCTTGACCCTGTTTATACCGGAAAAATGATGCAGAAAATTTTTGAACTCATCGACCAAAATGTGTTTCCCGAAAACAGCAGTATTTTATGTTTTCATACCGGCGGATTGCAGGGAATTTCCGGAGCAAACGAGTTGCTGAAAAAACAAAACCGAGAGTTAATAAATTTAATATGAACGGATTTTTATTCCGTTTAGAAAAAAAAATCATTTATCCAAAATTTAAGATATTTATGAAGAAGATATTTTTTGTTTTCACAATAATTATTTTGTCCGGGTTCCATGCGCAAACTTGGAAGAATGATAACCAATACATTCAGAAATTTGCTCCTTTTGCAGTAGAGGAAATGGAAAAATACAAGATTCCTGCTTCTATCACTTTAGCACAAGGACTTCTGGAAACAGGAGGCGGACAAAGCAGATTGGCAATTCAGGGAAACAATCATTTCGGAATCAAATGTAAAGAAGATTGGACAGGAAAAACCATGAAACATACAGATGATGCTCCCAATGAATGTTTTCGTGTGTATGACGACCCGAGAGATTCTTACGAAGACCACTCGAAATTTCTTGCTAACAGAAAATATTATGTAAATCTTTTCAAGCTCGATATGAAAGATTACAAATCTTGGGCGCATGGTTTGAAAAAGGCGGGATACGCAACAAATCCGCGATATGCCTATATTCTTATCGACAAAATAGAAAAATACAAGCTCTACGAATTTGATAATACCGATTCTAAGGAAGTATTTTATACGGTTCTGAAATTATATCCCGATTTGCGGAACGACAAAATTTTCATGGCGCAGCTTGACCAAAGCAGCCGCGAAACACAACCGGTTACTGTGGAAATTCCGTATCAGCAAACCTCTTTTGCAAACCAGCAGCAAAATGTAGAAAAAACTGTAACCAAAGCAGAAGCATTGAATTCTATTCTGATAAAAAGTCACCCGAATGAGAATAGAAAATTCATCATCATTCCTATAGATACAGATTTGGAGGCGATTGCCAATAAATTTAAAATCAGTGAAACACGTTTGATGAAATGGAATGAACTCGATAGTAATCAGCTCAGAAAAAATGATATTCTTTTCTTAGAATCGAAATCATCAACAGGAAATGTAGCCACCTATAAAACACAGGCAGGAGAATCTATGCACGATATTGCCCAAAAATTCGGGATTAAATTAAAAAAATTGTATTCCAAAAACCGTATGGATTTCGGCGAGCAACCAAAACCGGGGCAGCTCATTTATCTTCAGGATAAAAAACCGAGAGGGTAAGTTGTGATATTTTTATTTCAATGATGTCAGAAAATGAGCAGCCAGAAATAAATTTTGAGAATAGCAGCAGTGATGATGATGCTTTTGGAAAAGCAAATTGTTTTCCGGTTGAATCTTTTCAGCCGGGTTCTGATGTCAAGATTTTTTCTTTCGATATGATTGGTTGCATATTTTTTTACAGAATGTAGATTTTTTGGAATGAGGTATTGGTAATTTTTGAGCTGGTCTGTATATATTGTTTCGGCTTTGGAATTTAGCAAAGTTTTTACAACCGCATTTAAAGTTACGTTATTTCTTCTGCCGATATAGAAATTGGCAACCTGTCCGGTTTCTCTGTCTATGGCATAAACCAGCCACACCGGGTTTTTCTTTTTTCTGATGAAAAACCTCAGTTCATCTAATTCATATTTTTTACCGAAAGCCAATATAGGACGTTTGATATTCTCTGCAATGCTGATGATTCTTTTGAGCAGTGTGGTTACAGAAATCTTTAATACTCTTGCTGTGCTGCGAATGCCCAATCCTTCTTTTATAAACTGAATTATTTTGGAATTAATGTTTTGTTTGTAAGCATTATAAGTATATTTTAAAACACTTGTTTTCTTGCAGTTTTTGCATTGGTATCTCTGTTTACCACAAGTTGTTTTGCCGTACTTTATAAATTCTGTATTCTTACCGACACAATTGGAACACGTGTAGATTTTTAATTGCATAAGTGTTTGTTTTTCCCATTAAAAACAGCAAGTGCAGACAAATGCCTGCACTTTTTTATATAAATTATATGTTATTTTTCTTCTATAACTACTATCGCTAAAGCAAACCAACACTTTTGAAACATTACCCATTGAGTGGCGGTTTTGTTTTTATTTACGGATTACAGTAAAATATTTATAATAAAAGAATACTAATATATTTGACAGCATTTGGGAAAGAATAATAGTCCTTGATACAAAGCTATTAGTAGTATTTTCAAAAATACTTGTAGTTCCTTTATCAAATTTAAAAATTATTATAAGCGATATTATATTTACAAAAAAATAGATATAATGAAATTTCTGTTTTATAATTGATTTTGTCAAAAAATACAGAATTAAAGTAAATATTAACTGAACAACCTGAATTATAAAAAATAATACCGGTGTCATACCCACTTCACCTCCCGAATGCCCACTACTTGCAAGTATGATACAAGATATAATAAAAGCAATTACACTCTGAATAATAAATAATACAGGCAAAGACAAAGATGCTTTATTGTTCATAATCTAAAAATTTTATAATGTTATTGCAATTCCCATCCTTTCTTCTTTTCATTCCACTTATACGTTCCTTCCTGTAATTTACTTATATCTCCAAAGAAACTTAAAATAGAGTGGTCGGTGCTTGTTCCACTGTTTGTAGTAACGTCTACTTTACCATTTTCTTCTTCATTTGCTAACCATCCAAGTCCGTCACTGTCTTTTCTACCATTCGCATTTTTATGAAAAATTGCTGTGTATAAATATTTGAATCCGCATATTACCTATTTTGGTTCGTATACATTTTCAGGATTTTTTAATTTTTCTATTTCAAAATCCTTTTGCATTTTTCTGGTATATTCTAAATTTTTCCAGTCTACACTTTTATCCCAATAGCGAATATCGTCAAGATTGTACAGCTTCTCATTACCATTATTATCTTTAGTTGATGAATATTTATCAAAATAGTCAGATCTAATGATTTTTGAAATAGAACCCAAATCATTGTAGTTGGTATATAATGCTCCAATCCAATTTATATTTATAGAGTCTTTATCTATATTTCCAATGTAATAAGCACCATCATAATACCAATTATATTTTTTGTTAGGCATTAATTGTCTACTTGTTGGGTTTTTTGCAATTATAATAGTAGCTATTTTTTTAAAATTTGGACTATACAGGATTGTATCTACTATTATTTGTGTGGATTCGTAATTATTTTTGGAATACAGTGATTCTTTATGCTCCTTTACAAATTGGTAAGCTTTCATAACTATCTTTGTACTATCAGAAGAGTATTTTTTTTTATCAACTTTCGTTGTATTTAAATATTCTTTCGGGGTTTTTTTGTAAAATTTGAACTCATACCATCCATAAAAATATCGGAAATAAAGGAAGAGTATAGCTGTCACCAACAAGACTATAACAACAATAATGGTTTTATTCTTTTTCATACCTAATTATTTTGACAGTTAGTACAAACCCATTTGGAGCCGTTCCATTTATATGTTCCCTCTTGTAAATTACTTATATCACTAAAAAAGGAAGTGATTGAATGTGCAGGGGAATCACCATCTGCGGATTTCACTTGTTCCGCTCCTTGTTCTGCTTCATTAGCAAGCCATCCCATTGCGAAAGGATTCCAATACCAAAAATTTGCATGCATAAATTGTTGGGTTTTGGTATTAGAATCTGCACTAAAACTTCCTGCCTGAAACGGATCAAAATCAGCAACTAAAGTAATTTTTATTTGAGACTGTTGGTCTTTAGGAAGGGTAGAAATATATTCTTTAAGAGCTTTTACATATCCTTTTCCATAAGCACCACCCATACTATGAGTAATGATTTTTATAGTTTCTACAATTGCTCCGGTAGTTTCATCTCGTGCTAAATTTTTAATAATTTCCGCAGCATCTTTCTTACCTTGAGCGAAACCTGAATTGATTCTATTTGTAGCTGAAGTATTTACATTCTCTGTTGCAAAAAGAGTATTTTTCCATCCTCCCATTGCTCCATCAACATATTTACGGTTATAATCTCCCAACTGCCTACTTACAGAAATATCAAATCTGTCATACATTGCAGTTGGCTGACCGCCGGCAACTGACATATAACCTCTAAATCTTCCTTTCCAATATTCAGACGAACCTCCTGAACCTCCGTGTTGTCCGTTAATAAAAATGACAAGATTTCCATCCGGGTCAATTGCATTGACAGGCGTATTATTTGCGTAACTGTATGGAGATTTACTTAAATATAGTTCTCCTTTTCCGTCCATTACACCCCACCTTCCAATATCGGGCATCAGGAAACGTGCTCCGTAGTCATACATTCCTGTCTCCTGCAGTTCCTTTCCGTTGTACTTGTACGCTTCATAAGTTACGACAGGATTATAAACACTACCGCCAAATCTCGGTGCAAGGT
>CAZHFE010000008.1:0-47898 GCA_964532055.1 uncultured Kaistella sp.
GTAAGAATTGTGGATACTTTAATTTTCATATTTTTGTATGAATCATTAAATTTTATAAATGAAAAAGATTTTATTACTTGCTTTAAGCACTATAGTTTTATTCGTTTTCGGACAAAACAGGAAAAAAGAGTTCCAACTCTCTGAAAACTCTTCTTCTCATACATTGTATGTAGCTTTCAAAGATATTTCAAACAACACCAAAGATGTAGCCACAGAAGTTGCGAATAGAAATACCACATTCAGAAATTTTGTAGAGCAGAATAAGATTACATTTGATAATGATTTGGGGATTTCCGAAACAAAAAAGAGAGAATTTTCAAACAACTGTCTGCAACATCGCAGAAGTGATGAATCGGTAAGAAAACTCAACAGAATCTATAAAGTTCATACCTCGAATCATGACAACGATTCTCTATTGAGATTAGCCGCCGAATTTGAAAAATTTGATGAGGTAGAATATGCTTCACTCATGAGCAACGAACCCGTGCAACCGCCAATTGTTACTAAATTTTCTTATGCTGCAACACCAAATTTAGAAAGTTTACAAACCTATTTTTTTGATAACCCAGGAATCAGTGCAGATTACGCTTGGTCAATAGGAATTACCGGAAACGGAATAAAACTCCGCGATGTAGAATACGGTTTGAACAAAAACCACGAAATGCTTATCAATAGAAGTCCGATAAAAATAGAACCGGGATATGCTGTTAATTCCGCTCTTGTTTATCCAACGGGACAGAATTATTCCTGGCTGGATCACGGTACTGCCGTTGCAAGTATCCTTTCTTCAGAAAGTGACGGTGTCGGAGTTTCGGGGGCAGTTCCCAATGCATCGGAATTTATATCGTATTTGGAATGGACTACTTTGGGATATAACAGACAAGCTGCAGTTGCAAGATCAATAAACGGTTCTTCCGCAGGAGATATTATTATGTACGAAATGCAAACCGGTGGTCAGAACAGCAATTATGTTCCGGCGGAATACAATAATGTTATTTGGGATTTAACAAAAGCAGCAACCGATTCCGGAATCACGATAATTGCAGCAGCAGGAAACGGAGGAGAAGATTTAGATAGTGCATACTACAGTTCGTACAGAGCAAGAGGAAACAGCGGTGCAATCATTGTAGGAGCTGGTTCTAACAATACACAACATTCCATTTTATCATTCAGCACCTACGGAAGCAGAGTAAATCTTCAAGGATGGGGAACAAATGTTTTAGCAGCCGGTTACGGAGATTATGCAATGTATGACGGAGATTACAACAGAACTTACACTCGGTTTTCGGGAACAAGTTCGGCTACTCCTATTGTAACTTCTGCTTTTGCGCTGGTTCAGTCTTTTTATTTCACTCATACAGGAAATTACTTAAGCACTCCGGAAATGCTTACACTCCTTCGTGATACAGGTTATCCGCAAAGTGGAGCAAATACATCGAAAAACATTGGTCCGTTTCCTAATGTAAAAAAAGCAATAGAAAAATTAATGACAATTTTAGCGATAAAAGAAGAGGTAAAACCATTTTCTATCACAATAAGCCCAAATCCTGCACAAGATATTATTCATATCAAAGGATCGGAAAAGACAGAACTCACTTTTGAGATTATCAATATGCTTGGTCAGGTGGTTTTAAAAGACGGCTTGACTAAGCAAAACAAGTATAATATCAGTCAGCTACCGAAAGGAAATTACATCATAAAAGCAACCGACGGAAAAAGAATTGCAATAGAAAAGCTGATTAAGCAATAAACTCTATTTCGCTTCCACACAGAAAACCCGGTATTGTATAGCAAGAGCATCTTTAAAATGTTCTCTGATTTTTTTCAAATCTGCAGAAGCACTTTCTCTGGAAAGATAGCTTCCTGCCATTACTTTGTAATTGGGGCGGAGTGATGCGTCTATTTCCACTTTCATATTCGGGAATCTTCTGCGGAAAAACATACCCACTTCACGTGCTTCTTCATTGCTCTTCACCACCGCCAACTGAATTTTGTATCCCATAATTCTCGGGTTTTTCCGGCAGATTTCGGCTTGGGTCAGTTCTTTTTCCGGAACAGTTATTTTCGGGATTACTTTGACAGAGGAATCATCAATACCTCCGTCATTATTGTTAAAGTTTGTTGCACATTTGTCTTCCATGTTGGTGAGCAGCGCATCAATTTTTTTATCCATAGTCATAGACAGCGGAGTTCCTGCAATGGTATCGTTTTTTACAACCTGTTGTGCTTCAAGTGCATTCGCGAAAAACAAAGAAGATACCACAATGATTCTGAGAAGAGATTTCATTAAATTTCAATTTTAGGCAAATTTAGCATAAATAAAAATGATACCAAACCGCACTATTTAGAATTGTTACAAATTAACCAAAATGACGAATCGCATATTTTTTCTGCTGTTAATTTTCTGTTAAATGTCTTATTTTTGCCAAATTGAAAAGTAAACATATTACATTTTAACAACCCAATATTTTATAAATGATTAGTTGGAGAAAGCATTACAAAAAAGGGCTGATTGCAATAGGACTATTGTTGTCAACCAGTGCTTCTATTTACGCTCAAGGTGATGCCAAAAACGGCGAAAAGCTCTTCAAGGCAAACTGTACCGCATGTCACGCTTTAGATAAGCAGATTATAGGTCCCGCATTAGGAGGCGTTGTAGACAGACTTAAAAGCGAGCAGAATCTAGATACAGATTGGCTTCACAAATGGATTAAAGATAACAAAGCATTAAGAGCTTCCGGCGACAAGTATGCGAATGAGGTTTTTGAAAAGTTTAACAAAACTGAAATGCTTACTTTTCCGAATCTTTCGGATCAGGATATTACTGATATTTTAGAATTTACCACTAATCCGCCGAAAGCTGAAGAACCTACTGCGACAGATGCTGCTGCAGATGCAAATTCTCTTGCCACAATTCAGCAAGCAAAAAAAGAATCTGCAAATTCCAAAATCATTTTAATTTCTTTATTGGCGATTGCAGGTCTATTAGTTTGGATGCTTCTGAAGTTAAGACAATTGGTGAAACTGCAGCAAGCCCAAGAATTAGCCGGATTAAATGCAAGTCGTGCAGTATCTTTTGCTGACCTTTATAAAAAATACCATTATGTAGGAAAAGGAATTTTGGTGCTGTTGGGAATCTTCGCCGCTTACGGAATCTGGAACTGGATGATGTGGATTGGCGTATACAAAGGGTACAAGCCGGAACAGCCGATTTATTTTTCACACAAAATTCACGCAGGAGAAAACAAGATTGATTGTCAGCTTTGCCACTCTTCGGCAAAATATGGTAAAGTATCAGAAATTCCATCAATGAATGTTTGTATGAATTGCCACCGCACAATTTCCGAATACAACGGTAAATATATGGAACCTGGGAAAGACAAAGCGTTCTATGACGGGGAAATCCAAAAAATATACGCTGCAACAGGATGGGATCCTGCAACACAGCAATACACAGGAAAAACAACTCCTGTAGAATGGGTGAGAATCCACAATATGCCGGATTTTGTTTACTTCAACCACTCACAGCACGTTGTAGTAGGAGAACAGGCAATTCTAAGTTCTTATAACAAGAAAAACCCGAATGCGAAAATCGACGTGGTTTGTAAAGCATGTCATGGTCAAGTTGATACCATGAATGTGGTGCAAATGGCAAATGATTTCACCATGGGATGGTGTATCGAATGTCACAGAACAACGGAAGTTGATATGAACAACGGTTATAATAAAGAATACTTCAAAAATCTACACGACAAACTGAAAAAACAATATGGTTCAGGTACAAAGATTACAGTAGATGCAATTGGAGGTTTAGAATGTGGTAAATGTCATTATTAATAACAAAAATTAGAAGTATCAATGGCTTCAAATAAAATACAATTCAGAAGTATCCACGAACTGCAAGATCCAACTTTGACAGCAAGATTGGCTCAAAAGGAGTTCCTTGAGGAAATTCCGGTGGATGTAAAACCAAGCGGAGAACAACACGAAGAGCCGGAATCAACGGGAACTTCCAGAAGAGATTTCCTGAAAATTTTAGGATTTTCTACCGCAGCAGTTACTTTGGCGGCGTGTGAAGCACCGGTTATCAAAACGATTCCTTATGTGGTAAAACCCCACGAAATTATTCCGGGTGTTCCGAATTATTACGCATCAACCTATTTTGACGGGTATGATTTTGCAAGCGTTTTGGTAAAAACCAGAGAAGGAAGACCGATTAAAATAGACCCGAATCCTGCTGCAGGAGATTTGGGTAAAACCAATGCAAGAGCTCAAGCTGCCGTACTTTCTCTTTATGATAATGATAAGATAAAGCAGCCAAAACTTGACGGACAAGACGAAACTTTTGATAAAGTTGATGACTATGTTATGCAGAGTTTAGCTTCTGCACAATCATCAGGAAAGAAAATTGTTCTTTTATCTCATTCTTTCGCTTCACCTACTTTCAAAAAATTATTTGCAGATTTCAAGGCAAAATATCCGACAGCAGAGCTCATCACTTATGATGCAGTTCCTTATTCAGCGGCATTAGATGCAGCGCAGGAAGTTTTCGGACAAAGAGCTTTGCCGGTTTACGATTTATCGAAAACACAACTGGTGGTTTCTTTTCAGGCAGATTTCTTAGGTGAATTTAATGGAGATTCGCTTGAAGTTTCTTATGCAGCGGCAAGAAAACCGGGCAAAAATATGTTAAGACACATTCAGATAGAATCTAATATGTCATTAACCGGAGCAAATGCCGATACCAGAATCCAATTAAAACCAAGTGCGGTAAACAAAGTTTTGGCAGAAGTTTATAACGGACTAAACGGCAGAGCAACAAGCAAAGAAGCAGGAGAAATTGTAAAAGAACTTCAGCAGAAAGGAAGCAATGCTGTTATTTTTGCAGACGGTTCTAAAGCAGCACACGTTTTGGCACATTTAATCAATCAAAAATTAGCATCAAATGCTTTCACCGGAAAAGCAAACTTCTTGAAAGAATTTGACGCAGCGAAATATCAGGAATTTGTCTCTTGGATGAATGCAGGTCAAGTTGGTGTACTGATTGCGAATAATGTAAATCCGCTGTATTCTTCAAATAAAGCAGAAGCATTCAAACGAGCATTAGCAAAAGTACCGAACGTAATTGCTGTTTCTAATAAAAAGAATGAAATGTACAAAGCGGCAAAAGCCGTGATTCCTGTTGCAAACTGGTTGGAATCATGGGGAGATATGACACCTCAAACCGGAGTTTATACCTTGATGCAGCCAACGATTCAGAAAATCTATAAATCAAGACAGATTGAAGAATCTCTTTTGGTATGGATTAACGGAAAAGACAATCCTGCCAATAATTATTACGATTATTTAAGAGCAAGTGCAGCATCATATATCGGAGGAACTACTTTCAACAAAGCGCTTTACAATGGTGTTTTAGAAGGAGGAAATTCATCTACGCTTTCTTATTCGGGAGGAAACGCCGCACAAGCTGTTACGGAATTAGGAAATTTCAAAGCATCTGATTTAGAATTGTCGCTTTATACCAAAACTTCTATGGGAGACGGAACTCAAGCCAATAATCCTTGGCTGCAGGAATTACCCGACCCTATTACCAGAATGACATGGGATAATTATTTGACTATTTCACCTAAAGATGCAGAAAAATTTAAAATCAAAAATAAACTAAACGCTAGAATGCAGTTAGACGGTTCTTTAGTGAATCTTAATGTAAATGGCATTATCATAAAAGATGTTCCCGTTTTTGTTCAGCCAGGTCAAGCAGAAGGTTCGGTAGGACTTGCTTTAGGTTACGGTAAAAAAGATTCAGGTAAAGTTGCAGATACAGGAGTAAACGCATATCCTTTGTTTAATGGTTCTGATATGGTTCTTTCTAACACCACAATAGAACTTACCGGAGAAATGCACGAGTTTGCAGGAATCCAGCTTCAAAATACTTTAATGGGTCGTTATGAAATTGCAAGAGAAGTTCCTTTGGATACTTTCCTCAATGTAAAATTCGATGACGAGAAATTAGGTTGGAATAAGCCATTGGAATATCATACCATCGGCGGAGCTTTACCTGCCGGAAAAGTAGATTTGTGGGACACTTTTGACGATACAGACGGACCTCACTTCAATTTGTCTGTTGACCTTAATTCATGTACTGGTTGCGGAGCGTGTGTAATTGCTTGTCAGGCAGAGAACAACGTTCCTGTAGTAGGTAAAAAAGAAGTGAGAATGTCAAGAGATATGTTTTGGCTGAGAATCGACAGATATTACAATACTACCATTCCGGAAGGAATTGACACCAACAAAGATGGTAAACTTTCTCAGGAAGAAGTAGTAGCTGCAGGTTTAGATGTTCCAGGAATGTATGGACATTTCCTCGACAAAGAAAGCGGAATTCTAAATCACCCTGCTGAAAATCCTGATGTGATTTTTCAACCAGTGATGTGTCAACACTGTAATCATGCACCATGCGAAACGGTTTGTCCGGTTGCAGCAACTTCACACGGAAAACAAGGTCAGAATATGATGGCGTACAACAGATGTATCGGTACGAGATATTGTGCAAACAACTGTCCGTATAAAGTAAGAAGATTCAACTGGTTTACGTATAACCTTAATGACAAATTCGACTTTAATCAAAATAATGATTTGGGAAGAATGGTGCTGAATCCTGATGTTGTAACCAGAACAAGAGGGGTTATGGAAAAATGTTCAATGTGTATTCAGGAAACTCAGGCAACCATTCTCAATGCCAAGAGAGAAAACAGAAAAGTAACCGATGAAGAATTCCAAAATTCTTGTGCATGTGCTGCAGCATGTTCTACAGGAGCTATGAAGTTTGGTGATATGAATAATAAATCTTCTGAAGTGAGAGCATTATACAGCAACAACAGAAGATATCACCTTCTTGAAGAAATCGGTACAAAACCAAATGTTTTCTACCATACCAAAGTAAGAAACAGAAAAGAAAATAACGTTTAAAATAATAAATAGGTAAAAAATGTCAGGACATTACGAAGCTCCGATAAGAGAACCTTTAATTATTGGTCATAAAACTTATCACGATATTACTGAAGATATCGCACGACCTATCGAAGAAAGAGCCGGAAAACTATGGTGGGCTTCCTTTTGGGTAGCATTAGCATTATTCCTCTACGGATTCGGCTGTATTGCTTATACCATAGGAACCGGAATCGGTGCATGGGGACTCAACAGAACCAACAACTGGGGATGGGATATTACCAATTTCGTTTGGTGGGTAGGTATTGGTCACGCCGGAACACTTATTTCTGCGGTATTGTTATTATTCAGACAAAGATGGAGAATGTCGGTAAACCGTTCCGCTGAAGCAATGACCATTTTTGCGGTTGTTCAGGCGGCAATTTTCCCAGTAATTCACATGGGTAGAGTTTGGGTTGGTTATTGGGTATTCCCTTTACCAAATCAGTTTGGTACACTTTGGGGTAATTTTAACTCACCGCTGCTTTGGGACGTATTTGCAATCTCCACCTATTTCTCTGTATCTACAGTGTTTTGGTTTATGGGGTTGATTCCTGACTTTGCAATGGTAAGAGATAGGGCGAAAACACCTTGGACAAAAAGAATCTATACTTTGCTTGCATTCGGTTGGGGTGGGAAAGCAAAACACTGGCAAAGATTCGAAGAGCTTTCTTTGGTTTTGGCAGGTTTAGCAACTCCGCTTGTATTCTCGGTACATACAACGGTATCCTTTGACTTTGCAACTTCGGTAATTAAAGGATGGCACTCTACCATTTATCCTCCGTATTTCGTTGCAGGTGCAATTTTCTCAGGATTTGCAATGGTACAAACTCTTTTGCTTGTCGCAAGAAAGGTTTGTCACCTCGAAGATTATATTACTATGTATCATATTGAAATCATGAATATCGTAATCATCGTAACAGGTGGTATGGTAACAGTAGCGTATGCAACAGAATATTTCATCGGTTGGTATTCCGGGTCAAGATATGAAGACTTTACCTATCTTTCACCGGGAGCAGCAACAGGTCCTTATTGGTGGGCATTCTGGGCATTGATTATCTGTAATCTGGTTATTCCTGCACTATTTTGGTTCAAGAGAATCAGAACAAATATCATTGCAACATTTATTATCGCATTGATTATTAATATCGGGATGTGGTTTGAAAGATTTGATATTATCGTTATCAATATTTCCAGAGATTATCTCCCAAGTTCATGGACGATGTTTAAACCAACCATTATTGACGTAGGAGTATTTTTGGGAACAATCGGGTTCTTCTCTGTACTGTTCCTACTTTACGCAAGAACATTCCCTGTAATTGCACAGGCAGAATTGAAAAGTATTTTGAAAATTTCAGGTGAAACTTATAAAGCAAAAGAAGAAGAAGATGAGCACCACTAAACGAATATACGGTATCTACGCCGACGATGATGATTTGATGAGCGGCGTACATGCTTGCAATGACAAGGGAATAAAAATAGCAGAAGTCTATACACCATTTCCTGTACACGGTCTTGATAAAGCTTTAGGATTAAGAAAAACAAGAATTTCTGATGCTGCTTTCATCTATGCAGTTTATGGAGTTACCATCGGAATATCAATAACATGGTACACCATGAATCACGACTGGCCTCAAAATATCGGTGGTAAACCTTCATTTGACTGGGCACATAATATGCCTGCTTTCGTAGTTCCGATGTTTGAATTGATGGTATTTTGTGCAGCACACATGATGTCGCTTACATTTTTGGCAAGAAATAAAATGTATCCTGGTTGTCCCCCGCAAAATCCTGACCCTAGAACAACCGATGACAAATTCATGATGGAGTTCGTAACTGAAGATGTTGATGCTGTAAAGCAAATTTTGATTGATACCGGCGTTGAAGAAATAACCGTAAAAGATGCTTAACATGAAAAATATATTTAAAATTACAGCAATCTTGGCAACTGCAGCAATTTCGTTGAGTTCTTGCAGCAAAGAAAATCCGCCGTTGGTTTATTTTCCGGATATGTATTTTCCGGTTGCTTATGACCCATTGATGAAAGCAGAAGATGCTTATTCTAAACACGAAAACGAAATACCGGCATTCGTTAAAAATAACGGAGCAACAGGTTTAAGCCCAGTAAACGGAACTGTGGCACAAAACAGCGACGGAATTGCAGATGAAGCAGCAAACGGAGCAATGAATATGGAGCAATATAATGCAGGATATGAAGCATCGAAAGCAATCACAGCATCTCCGCTCAATCCGGCAAACCAAACAAAAGATATAGAGAGAGGTAAAGACCTCTTCAATAAAACCTGTGCAGCATGTCATGGTATCGGTGGAGACGGACAAGGGCCAATCGTAGTAAGCGGTGCTTATTCCGGAGTACCGAATTATAAAGACCGAGAAATCACCATTGGTTCTGTACATTATGTATTGACCAACGGTAGAAACGCTATGGGTTCTTATGCAGGTCAATTAAAACCCGGCGACAGATGGAGAGTAGCACTGTATGTAATGAACGCATTCAAAGCAACAACTCCTGCAACAGCAGCTCCCGAAGCAACAAATGAAACAACTGATCCTAAATAATAAAAAGAATTTAAAATGTATAGTTTTTCACCAAAATTAAGATTATATTCAATCGTATTTATCGTTCTGGGATTAGTGCTTTTGGGAGTCGGCTATTTTATGAATCACAGTATTGATGATGCTAAAATTGAACACATGATGGAAGCGGTTCATTCCGGTGGTCATCATGTCCCGTCACATTCCAGCGAATTGGTTGGTCCACAAGATCATGCCGCACATTTAGAACACGCTAAAATGCAGATTCACAATCAACCTTTAGCGGCGATTCATGCCGTTGCTGTTTTCTTATTTGCATTGAGCTGCTGTGCATTGTTTTTTTACGCGATACAAAATGCCGCACATGCAGGTTGGTCTATCATTGTGCTGAGAGTAATGGAAGCCATTGCATCATACATTCCGTGGGGAGGAGCGATTTTGATTATCATGATGATTCTCAACATTACCCACAACGGACATCTTTTCCATTGGATGGATCCTGAACTTACAGAACCAGGAAATCCACATTTTGATGCAATTCTTTATGAGAAAAAGACTTTCCTCAATATTCCGTTTTATGCATTCAGAACAATTCTTTACACTGTAGGTGCCTCATTCTTCGCCTGGAAACTAAAATCTTTATCCAAAAAAGTTGATGAAACCAAAAGCAGAAAAACTTACGCCAATTATTATACTTGGAATGTATTGTACATTGTATTTTTCGGGTTTTGTTCTGCAGCATGGGCATGGGATTGGTTGATGTCGATTGACCCGCATTGGTATTCTACCATGTATATTTGGTATGCAATGGTAAGTTGCCTTTGTTCATCAATTGCAGCAATGATTCTCATCAGTGTTTATTTGAAGAAAAAAGGGTTTTTACCGCAGTTTAATGATAACCATTTGCATGATTTGGGAGTTTTCCTTTTCGCGACAAGTATGCTTTGGACTTATACATGGTTTGCACAATTTATGCTGTATTGGTACGCCAATATTCCGGAAGAGGTTAACTATTTCTTTGGCAGATTTGAGTATTACTCCCCTACTTTCTTACCGATGCTCATCATCAACTTCTTACTGCCGCTTTTGGTATTGGTAAGTTCAAGCATTAAAAGAAATTACAGAGTGGTTACAACAATGGCAGTTATTATTTTGTTCGGACACTGGGTTGATTATTTTAATATGGTAATGCCTGGAACAGTAGGTCCGTATTGGCGTACTCCGGAAGTGCTGCTGCTTAATTTGGGTGCAGTATTGTTCTTCATAGGTTTGTTTATTTTTGTTGTCATGACTGCATTAACCAAACTGAAACTCATTCCTACAGGAAACCCTTTCTTGAAAGAATCAGAGATTTACGAATATCCGTTCTAATGGATATTTTAATAAGATATAAAATTACAATCCCGGCTTTTTGTCGGGATTTTTATATTTAGATATGCTTATTTTTCAAGAAATGATAAATATTTTATAATTTTGTCATAAACCAAAATGAAAATGGAATCAAAAACTTATCAACCGCTTTATTCACAGACAAAAACAATCTGCAGAATCCTGCCATTGCTTTTTATTTTTTGTCTGCTATTTTTATCGGCGTGTAAAAAAGACAGTGTAGATGCAACCGACCCCAAAACTTTCCAATCGAGCATTAATGATATGGCTACAAGTTTGAATACTTTGCAGCAGGTGAAATTCAATGAAGCCCTGTATATTCTGAAAACTTTCGGGGTAGATGCAGACGGTGATGAGAATGAAATCAGAGCTTTGGGAAAACTCATCAACGGAATGAAAGTTCCGGCAATACTTTCTTTGGCAGATCAGGTTGCACAGAAAAACGGGATTGATTGGTCGAGTTCCGGTCCGCCTTCTTTGGGTGAAATGAATATCTTCGGGAACGAAACTGCAAAAGAATCTGACCCTAATGACATCTCTGCAAATTCCTTAACCATTGATATTGTTCCCGTTGCGACCGACAATATTTTGGGAGCACAAACTGTTCAGATTATTCCGAGATTGGTAGATAATACGGGAAATAATGTAGCTTTCAACGGAGCAGGTCTGGAAACGATTATGGAAATTTCCAGCGGTGGAAACAAAGTGCTGACTTCTAAAAACTTAATCCTCGATAATAATTTCAAAGGATTTAATTTAAGGTTTGCTTCGCTTCCGGCACAAAAAATTACGGACAATAAAATAGATATTTCGGTATCGGTGAAAACCACCAAAAAAACTTTTAAAATGGCGAAGATTGGTGTTGATGTCAATCCGAAAGCATTGTTAATGCCTACAGCAAATCCAACCGATAATTCTGAAAACACCAATACAACCGTAAATCCCGATGATTCGCCGACAACACAGGATAATCCTGCAACCAACACTTCTGTTGCAAAACCAACTTCAGACCCGAAAAACTCTGTGACGAAATTCCTCAATAATCTGGGCTTGCAAAATCTTCGCGGAGCTTATGATACAGCCGATAATCCGAATTGGGGTTCTTATGAGAATTTCTCAAATCCTACTTCCGGTTTTGGTGCGGTGAAAAACGTTAATGTTAAAAATATTTCCACAACAAACACTTCGGCAAATGCAGCGAGTGTAAACGCAACTTATGATGTAACAGATAAAGACGGAAAAACCACCGCTTTGCAGGTTACTTTCGGGTTAAAGAATGTGAATGGTGAATGGAAAATTTCAAGCTACAAAATCAATTAAAATGACCAACCCCGAACTTGTAAAGCAATTAGAAGCAACGATACAAAATATACCCGATTTCCCGAAACCCGGAATTCAGTTTAAAGACATCACACCCATTTTTCTCAACCCAAAACTTTATGTGCAGGTAATTGAAGATTTGGCAAATTTCAGCCGTGGAAAAATTGATGCAGTTTGCGGTATAGAAAGTCGCGGTTATCTTTTCGGAATTGCAATTGCGGTGGCTTTAGAAGTTCCATTTATCCTCATCAGAAAAGCCGGAAAACTGCCACCTCCGTTTATCGCCGAAAAATACGATTTGGAATACGGAACCGCAGAAATTGAAATGAAAACCAATCAGTTGAAACCGGGACAAAGAGTATTGGTTCATGATGACTTGCTTGCAACCGGTGGTACAACAGAAGCTGCTGCAAAGTTGGTGGAAAAACAAGGAGCAAAAGTTGCGCAGTTTACTTTCTTGATTGGTTTAAAAGACCTTTTCGGAAAAGAAAAACTAAAACAATTCGGTGCAGAAGTACATACAATTTTAGAGTATTAACGAAAGTGTAGATTGTTTTCTATACTTTATTTTGTATATCCCTCAAAAACAATTAAATTTGCACTTCAATTTTTAATAAGATTATGGCAAAACATACCACAAAGACGAATAAAAAGGAATTGGAAGGAAAGGAAACTGTAGAGGTTTTCAAAGATTTGGATAAAACAGCATTCAATACCGAGCAGTTTTTAGAGAAACACAGCAAAACAATCATTACCGTTTTCGCAGCATTGGTTTTGGCGATTTTAGGATATTTCGCTTTCCAGCAATTCTATGTCGTACCGAAAAACAATGAAGCAACAATGGGTTATCTCGCTGCACAGAAAAATATGTCAGAAGGTAAAGATGATTTGGCTCTTGGCGGAAAAACCGCAGCAAACCCAGGTTATATCGGAACTTATAACGAATATTCCGGAACAGATGTCGGGAAATTATCAGCTTACAATGCCGGACTTTTAAAATTCAAAGAAGGGAAATATCAGGAAGCATACGATTTGCTCGATAAATTTTCTTCGGGCAATAAAACATTAATGGCACTGAAATACGGAGCAATGGCAGATTGCCTTTCAAACCTCAATAAGAACGATGATGCTTTTTCACTTTTAGGAAAAGCGGTTTCTGCATCAGACGATCCATATACAACGTATTATTTCACCAGAAAAGTGGGAATCGTTGCGTTGGCTTTGAAGAAAAATGCGGAAGCAAAAAAATATTTCACCACCATTGACGAAAAATATCAGGATTATGACAACGGAACGTCTGATGCTTATATCGAAATGGTAAAATATTTCTAAACGAAAAAAAATGGCAACTGTAAATCTTTCGGATTACAAACCATTACAGATTAATGATGCTGATTCTTTCCGAATCGGCATTGTTGTTTCAGAATGGAATGATTTCGTAACTCACAATCTGCGCGATGCAGCTTTGGAAATTCTTGAAAAAGAAGGTGTAAAAACCGAAAATATCAAAGTGTTCAAAGTTCCTGGTGCTTTTGAATTGTGTTATGCTTCGATGCAGCTTTGTAAAGAAAAAAAATTCGATGCCGTGATTGCAATCGGTTGTGTAATTCGTGGCGAAACACCCCATTTCGATTATGTGTGTTCCGCTGTTTCGCAGGGAATCAAAGACTGCAATATTTTGACCGACACTCCCGTCATTTTCTGCGTACTGACCGATGATACCAAAGAACAATCTGTTGCAAGAAGCGGCGGAAATCTCGGCAACAAAGGTGTGGAAGCAGCAGTAACCGCTTTGCAGATGATTGATTTTAAGAAAAATCTTTCGGAGAAAAAAGCGGGTATTGGTTTTGGGAAGTTGTAAAATTACAGCAAATCCAAATTTTTGGAAAATCCCTATATTTGAATAAATTCTCAAAACAATAAAAATGTACATTTCCAAAATAAAACCCTTTCTGTGTCTCGGCTTTTTTTACCTTATCGTTTCTTTTCTGCTGAGAATCATTTTCTTCTTTCACCCGATTACTACAGCGGATTTCGGTTTTTTTGAAAGCGTAAAAATCCTTTTCACGGGATTGCTGAGCGATATTTTTGTTTTCGTTTTAGCAAGTGCTTTTCTGGCAATTTATTTTTTGTTTCTGTCTGATTCCAAATACCAAAAACCTTACGGATATATTATTTTCGGGGTTTTTGTTGCAGCATTTATTTATACCGCATTTGTTCCCGGGAATATTTTTGCGCAGTACGGCGGTTCGTTTCCCGAAGTTGCCATCTCGTTTGTAGGGATTAAAACTTTGCTTTTCGGTTTGATGCTTTTTCTTCCGAAACAGAGGGTTCATATTCGTAACGTGTTGTATTTCTTCACGTTGTTTCTTTACGTCGTGCTGATTATTTTCAATACGGTAAGCGAATATTTCTTCTGGAGCGAATTCGGAGTGCGATACAATTTCATCGCGGTAGATTACCTGATTTATACCAATGAAGTCATCGGAAATATTATGGAAAGTTATCCCGTAATTCCGTTGTTTTTGGGGATTTTTATTGTAGCTTTAATTGTTACTTTTTTTATTTTCAGAAAGACAAAAAACGAATTGTTGTCGCTTCCGAATTTCAAGCAGAAAATGGTTTTGCTCGGTTCGTTCATCGTTTTGTGCGGAATCAGTTTGCTGGTCATTCCTCAACTGGAAAAAGTAAAAGCCGGAAATACTTTCTCACAGGAAATTCAGGCGAATGGTTTCCCGAAATTTTATCACGCTTTTACCCAAAAAGAGTTAGATTATTTCAGTTTTTATCAGACACTTCCGCAGGAAAGTGCAGAACAGAATTTTCTAAAACAGTTTCAACCGCCGCAATTATCGAGAAATATTACTTCTGAAAATTCCGAACTCCGCAAAAATGTCATTCTTATTTCCATAGAAAGTTTATCGGCAGAATTTCTCGAACATTACGGAAATACACAGAAAATAACGCCTTTCCTCGATAGTTTGGCAGATAAATCTTTGATGTTTACCAATCTTTATGCAACGGGAAACAGAACCGTGCGTGGTTTGGAAGCATTAACACTCTGCATTCCGCCAACTGCGGGTGAAAGCATTGTGAAAAGGCAGAACAATAAAAACAAATTCACTACAGGAAGCGTCTTTAAATCAAAAGGTTATGATGTAAAATATTTGTACGGCGGTTACAGTTATTTCGATAATATGGAAGATTTCTTTAAAGGAAACGGCTACGATATCGTGGATCGGAATAATTTCAAACCCGAAGAAATCACTTTTGCCAATGTTTGGGGAGTTGCAGATGAAGATATGGCGAAAAAAGCAATACAGGTGATGAATGAAGAAGCAAAATCAGGAAAACCGTTTTTTCATCATTGGATGACGGTTTCTAATCACCGTCCGTTTACGTATCCCGAAGGAAGAATTGACATTCCGGGAACGGCAAAATCTCGTGACGGCGGCGTAAAATATACCGATTACTCAATTAAGAAATTTTTTGAAATGGCAAAAAAACAATCGTGGTATAAAAACACGGTGTTCGTCATTGTTTCAGACCATTGTGCATCGAGTGCAGGAAAAACCGAACTTCCGATGGATAAATACAGAATTCCCGGAATGATTTTTTCCGAAGGTTTCATTGAACCCCAGAAATTTGACCAAACAATGTCGCAGATTGATGTGATGCCTACTTTGTTCGGATTGCTGAATTTTAATTATCAGTCAAAATTTCTAGGACAAGATGTTTTTAAAGAAAATTTTCAGCCGAAAGCATACATCGCAACTTATCAGGATTTGGGATTGATTAAGGATAATTATTTAACCATTATTTCGCCTACAAAAAAGGTAAAGCAATACACATTGCAACTGCAAAAATCTGAACTTCCCGAAAATTTCAAACTGTTCTATGACGAAATTCCCGTGAAAAATCCGGTGAAGAATTTAGTTGATGATTGTGTTTCGGTTTATCAAAGCACAAGTTTCTGGGTGAAAGAAAATCAACTCAACAAATAAAATATTTTGTATTTTTAGAACTCCAAATACTTAATCTATGAAATGGACAAATAACAGAAGCGGAAATGTTGAAGACAGACGAGGAAGCGACAGTGGCGGCGGAATGCTCGTTGGTGGTGGATTGGGAACTTTAATCATTGCTGCAATTATATTTTTTATCGGTGGAGACCCTTCTGCAATTCTTTCTTCGGGAATGGAAAGTTCAAACACAAGAACAGAGCAAAGAAATCTGACTACCGACGAACTGAAAGTAAAAGAATTTGTATCAATGGTTACCGCAGAGAATGAAAGAACCTGGAATAAAATCTTCAGTGAAAACGGAATGCAGTACCGCCCTGCAAAAGTGGTAATGTTCGAAAACGTAACCCAATCCGGTTGCGGAACAGCTCAAGCTGCAATGGGACCTTTTTATTGTCCCGCAGATCAAACGGTATATATGGATATGAGTTTCTTCAAAGAATTGCAGCAACGTTTCGGAGCAAAAGTTACGGAGTTTTCCATTGCTTATGTAATGGCGCACGAAATGGGACATCACGTACAAAACCTTTTAGGAACTTTACAAAAAACCGAACAATTGCGAAGAAGCGGAAGATATTCGGAAGCGGAAATGAACCGCGTTTCAGTAGCGACAGAATTGCAGGCAGATTTTTATGCGGGACTTTGGGCGAGACAAACCGAAAACAGAGAACATATTCTGGAACCGGGAGATATAGAATCTGCGATTTCCGCAGCAGAAGCAGTTGGTGATGACAATATTCAAAAACGTTCGCAAGGTTATGTAAATCAGGAAAGTTTTACGCACGGAAGTTCTGCACAGCGGAAAGAGTGGTTTATGAAAGGTTACAACACCGGAGATATAAGACAAGGCGATACTTTCAACGCATTGCTGAAATAATCGGGAAATATCAAGATACAACAAACCACCACACAATTTGTGTGGTGGTTTGTTGTATTAAATCTGAAATTTTTTTTAATTCTGATTTATAGAGTCTTCAGCAGAAGTTTTTGCCTGTTCTACTTTGTTTTGAACCTGCGAAGCAACTTCATTTGCTTTTGTTTTTATATCATTTCCGAATTTATTCAGATTATCTTTTGCAGTGTTGATTTTATCTTTCACCGCTTGTTGTTCTTCCGGAGTTGAGTTTTTGTATTTCCACCAAGCTAAAGCGCCAAGTCCCAATAATGCTAATAAGCCGTTTCTTTTAGTACTCATAATTTTATGTTTAAGGGGTTAATTTCAAAAATTTATTTAATGTGCTCTGTTTGAAGTAAAATCTGTGCCAAAGTTTTGCTGTCAGTTTTCAGCATCTTCCAACTTCCATCTTCTTTACCCTAAATAAGGATACTTATAATCTTTCGGAGAAACAAAAGTTTCTTTAATGCTTCTTACGGATACCCAACGCAACAAATTCATTTTAGACCCAGCTTTATCATTAGTTCCCGATGCTCTCGCTCCGCCGAATGGTTGCTGACCGACAACTGCTCCTGTTGGTTTATCGTTGATGTAGAAATTTCCTGCAGCGTTTTCCAAAGCTTTATACGCTTCGTCAATCGCATATCTGTCTTGAGCGAAAATAGAACCCGTCAAAGAATACGGCGATGTTTCATCAACTAATTTCAGCGTTTCTGCCCAATTTTTATCTTCGTAAACATAAATGGTGAGAATAGGTCCGAAAATTTCTTCGCAAATAGATTCATACTGCGGATTGGTTGTTTCGATGACAGTCGGCTCTACAAACCAGCCTTTCTTATCTTCGCACTTTCCGCCGAAGATGACTTTCGAATCTTTTGATTTTGCGGCTCTTTCAATATAACCTTTGCATTTATCGAAAGAATTTTTGTCGATGACTGCATTCACAAAATTCGACGGATCTTCCGGACTTCCCATTTTCACGGTTTTCAGTTGGGATCCTATCACTTTTTTCACGTCTTTCCAAAGAGATTTCGGAATATACGCTCTGGAAGCAGCAGAACATTTCTGCCCTTGATATTCAAACGCACCACGAACCAAAGCGGTTGCAACGGCTTCTGCATTTGCCGATTGATGCACCATTACGAAATCTTTTCCTCCGGTTTCGCCCACAATTCTCGGGTAGGTTTTATAATTGTGAATATTGTTCCCTATTATTTTCCACATACTCTGAAAAACTCCGGTAGAACCCGTGAAGTGAAGCCCTGCAAAATCGGGGTGTGTCAAAACTTTTTCTGCCGTAGATTTTCCGTCAGAGAAAACCAGACTGATAACTCCTGCAGGAAGTCCTGCTTCTATCAGAATATCCATAATCACTTTTGCGGAATAGATTTGCGAATGAGATGGTTTCCAAACCACCACATTTCCCATCATCGCCATACAGGTCGGTAAATTTCCTGCAATTGCAGTGAAGTTGAACGGCGTTAAAGCAAAACAAAAACCTTCTAAAGGTCTGTATTCTGCTCTGTTCCAGATTCCTTCACTTGAAACCGGTTGTTCGCTGTATATTTCGGTCATAAATTCTACATTGAACCGCAGAAAATCTATCAGTTCACACGCAGAATCTATTTCCGCCTGATGAACATTTTTGCTTTGCCCAATCATTGTTGCAGCATTTAAGCGGTCTCTGTATGGGCCTGCAATCAGTTCCGCCGCTTTCAGAAAAATAGAGGCACGTTGTTCCCAACCGAGTTCGCTCCACTGTTTTTTTGCAGCCAATGCAGCATTGATGGCATCATCTACATTTTTCATCGTTCCTTTATGATAAAAACCGAGATTATGTTTGTGATCCTGCGGAGAAGAAATCGTAACGTGGTCTTTGGTTTTTACCTCTTTTCCGTTGATAATCATTGGGATTTCCACTTTTTCTTTCCACATTTTTTTGTAAGTGGCGATGAGGGATTTTACTTCCGGTGATCCCGGTTCATAAGTTCTTACCGGTTCGTTGATAGCGTAAGGAACTTGTGAAATTGCTTTTGACATATTTTTATTTTTTATTGATTTTTTGTGAATGATACAAAGTTAAGATTTTTAGTGCAGAAACCGAAAACATCGGAAAAGAATCAAATGAGTTATAATGATTTTACCAATATTTTTTCGCAGACTATTCTACTTAAACTCATATGTTTTCCGGCGGCTTTTATAGTCATAGATTTGTCGTAGGTTTCTATTTCCAAGATTTCTATTTCTGTCCCTAAAATTAAATTCTTTGCATTGAGAAAATTGAGAAAATCTTCGTCTGAAACGGTAACGGAAGTGAAGATTATTTTTTCGCCGATATTGCAACTGCTCAGTTTTTGTAAATCCTGTGCAATGATGTTTCCATCTTTGTCGGGAATCGGTTCTCCATGTGGATCAAATTTCGGATAATTCAGAATTTCATCCATTTTATTGAAAAAACTTTCAGACTGAATATGCTCCAGCTGCTCTGCAATTTCGTGTACGTTTTCCCACCCGAAATTCATTTTTTTTACCAAAAACATTTCCGTTAAACGGTGTTTTCTTACTACTAATGCCGCTTCTCTTTTTCCCGAATCTGTAATTTTCAGCGGTTTATAACTTTCATAAATAACCCATTTTTTTTCTGCAAATTTTTTCATCATATTGTTTACACTCGGCATTTTCACATTGAGCAGTTTGCTAAGCTCATTGATGGTTACGGTATTTTCGCTATTCATCAGATGGAAAATCGCTTTCAGATAGTTTTCTTCGGTGAGTGAAATCATAAAGTTAGATTATATTAAATGCAAATCTAACATTTTTATTGTTGATTTTAAGAAATATCCTTCTTATTTTTGAGGCATGAAATATTCTTTCAAAAACGATTATTCTGAAGGAGCGCACCCAAGAATTTTAGAGTGTTTGTCAAAAACCAATTTCGTTCAGCAAAACGGGTATGGTTTAGATGATTATTGCTTAAATGCCGAAAAGCTGATTCAGGAAAAAATTAAAAATCCGCAAGCAAAAGTGCATTTTGTTTCGGGCGGAACTCAGGCAAATCTTATTATGATTTCAGCTTTTCTAAGACCGCACGAAAGTGTTGTTTCTGCCGAAACCGGACATATCTTTACCAATGAAAGCGGTGCGATAGAAGCAACCGGACATAAAATTCATGGTGTGGAAACTGCCGACGGAAAACTTCGACCGGAAGATATTCAGAAAGTAATAGATGTTCACCAAAACGTTCCGCACCAAGTGAAGCAGAAACTGGTATATATTTCTAATTCCACAGAAATAGGAACAATTTATACCAAAGAAGAACTCCGTAATTTGTCGGCGTTTTGCAAAGAAAAAGCTCTGTATCTTTTTTTAGACGGAGCAAGATTGGGACATGCTTTAACCGCCGAAACCAATGATTTGACTTTAGCAGAAATCGCCACTTATACTGATGCTTTTTATCTTGGCGGAACAAAAAACGGAGCGTTAATTGGTGAAGCAATTGTCATTACCAATGAAAATCTACAGCAAGATTTTGGGTTTCATTTGAAACAAAAAGGCGCAATGCTCGCAAAAGGTCGCCTTCTCGGAATACAGTTTCAGGAGTTGTTGAAAGACGATTTATATTTTGATTTGGCTCATCATGCAAATGAACAGGCAATGAAAATAAAATCTGCTTTCAAAGAAATTGGCTGCGATTTTCTTTCAGAAACTTTTACCAATCAGATTTTTCCGATTCTTTCAAATCACCAAATCGAAAAACTTTCCCGCAAATTTGATTTTTACATTTGGAAAAAAATTGATGAAGAAAAATCTGCAATACGTTTAATCACTTCGTGGGCAACAAATGATGAGATAGTGCAAAGTTTTATTGATGAGATTAAGTATTTAAAATAAAGTTTGCAAGCACGAAGATGGAAGATGGAAGTGTAATTTGCATGAGTTAACTTCCCTCTTCCAGCTTCCAACTTCCATCATCTTTCATATTTCTCCACCACTTTCTGCGAAACTCCGGTATTGCTGAATCCACCGTCATTAAACAGATTTTGCATCGTGATTTTTTTGGTGAGGTCAGAGAACATTGCAACGCAGTAATTGGCACAATCTAAAGCGGTTGCATTTCCGAGCGGCGACATATCTTCTGCATAACCTAGAAATCCGCTAAAACCTTTCACTCCACTTCCTGCAGTAGTAGGAGTTGGCGATTGCGAAATGGTATTTACGCGCACTTTTCTTTCACCCCAATAATAACCGAAAGTTCTTGCGATACTTTCCAAATAAGATTTGTTATCTGCCATATCATTGTAATCGGGGAAAGTTCTTTGTGCCGCGATATAAGTCAATGCGAGAATTGAGCCCCATTCGTTCATACAGTCTCTTTCCCATGCAACACGCATCACTTTGTGAAAAGAAACCGACGACACGTCCCAACCTTTTTCGAGCCAGTCGTAATTCATTTCGGTATAGTGTTTTCCTTTTCGCACGTTGACCGACATTCCTATCGAATGAAGAATGAAATCGATTTTTCCGAATTTGGCAATTGCCGCATCAAAAAGTTTTTCCAAATCTTCAATAGAAGTGGCATCTGCACCGATAACTTCAGAGCCGGTTTTTTCAGCAAGACCATTCAACTCACCCATTCTCATTGCGATTGGAGCGTTCGATAAAATAAATTCCGCACCTTCTTCGTGGCATCTTTCAGCAACTTTCCAGGCGATGGATTGGTCGTTTAATGCGCCGAAAATAATTCCCTTTTTCCCTTTTAGTAATCCGTATGACATAATATGTATTGTTTAATTTTCACAAATTTAAAATTTTTATTGTTTAATACATAAAAAAAGAGAACCAATTTCCCAGTTCTCTTTTTTAATACTGATTATAATCAATTAGTACTGTTTTTCCATTCTGTTTTTACGTCTTCTACCTTATCTCTTGCATCGTTCGCTAAATTATTAGCAGTGTCTTTTGTTTTATCCCATGCATCTTCCGTCCAGTTTTTGGTTTTTTCCCATGCTTCGGAAATGGCATCTTTTGTACTGTCCCATGCATCAGCAACGTTTTCTTTTGCTCTCTCCATCCATCCTTCTTCGGTAGGTTCAGTATTTCTGTCTCTCTGTTCGCGGATGTAATCTTTTGCTCTTTCAGCATAATCGTTTACAGTCCATTTTGCTTTGTCAACGGCATTTTCTGCTCTGTTATAATCTTGTCTGTCCATAATAAAAATTTTTTGATGTTAATATTTTGGTTTCTGATTATGATGTCAGTTACAAGAACTATTCCTACATTATGCTAAAAGAACGTTAAAAAAATTATAAAGTTTATTAATTATTTTTCGTGTGTACTTCTAATTTTCCAGAGATTTTCTTATTTTTAAAGAAAAATTAAAATGGAATTAATACGTTGCGGTTGGTGCGAAAAAGATGACCTTTACCGAAAATACCACGATGAAGAATGGGGAGAACCTATTTACGATGACGAAACTATTTTTGAATTTTTAGTGTTGGAAAGTTTCCAGGCGGGATTAAGCTGGTATACGATTTTGAGTAAAAGAGAAAATTTCCGGAAGGCATTTGATGAATTCGACTATAAAAGAATAGCGGAATATTCTGAGGAAAAAGCTGAAGAATTAATGCAAAATGCAGGAATCATCAGAAACCGTTTAAAAATTTTGGCAACCATAAACAACGCCCAAAAATTTATGGAGGTACAAAAAGAGTTCGGTAGTTTTTCAAAATATATTTGGGGGTTCGTTGGCGGAAAACCGATTGTCAATTCACCGAAAACCTTAAAAAACGTTCCTGCAACTACCGAGATTTCAGACATTCTGGCAAAAGATTTAAAAAAACGGGGATTCAAATTTTTGGGTTCAACCGTTGTTTATGCACACATGCAGGCAACAGGAATGGTGAATGATCACATTGCGGAATGTTTTGTAAATATTGAGTGCTGATTTGAAAATGCGGTAATGTGACGATTTAAAAAATCATCACAATAACACATCTTCGCATTGCCACATCAAACAATCCTCTCCAAAACCCACTCAATCATATTTTTTTCGGAAGTATGGTGATCGGCAGAAAACTCTCCTCTTCTTCGGTTTGCAATAACACAATTAACCGTTAATGCTTTGTGTCCCAATAATTTAGAAAGACCATAAATAGCAGAAGTTTCCATTTCAAAATTGGTGACTCCTAAATCGTTTAATGTTTCCAAAAATTGGTCATCAATGGCTCTCAAGCGGAGTTGTCTTCCTTGCGGAGCGTAAAACCCGGGGAAAGTTGCAGTATTTCCGTGGTATTTCGCGTCTTTGTAATAATCTGAAATTTCTTCTGCCCAATCAGAAAAATAAAGCATCGGTTTGATTCTTTCATAGGGAAACTTTGCCATAAAATTTTTGGAAAACTCATTTTCAAACTGATAATCAGAGTAGAAATGCAGCAATCCGTCTAAACCGACCACGTTTTGTGTAACGAGCATATTGTCAACTTCTACATCGGGATTTACACTTCCGCAAGTTCCGAGACGGAAAAGTTCAAGAGCGGAGTGTTCTTTTTTAAATTCCTTGTTTTTCAGGTCGATGTTTACCAAAGCATCAAGTTCGTTCATTACAATGTCGATATTCTCGGTACCGATTCCTGTAGACATTACGGTGATCCTTTCACCTCGCAAAACTCCGGTATGAGTATAAAATTCGCGTTTGTTTTTCTTGATTTCGATTTTATCAAAATTTTTGGATACTTTCGGAACCCTATCTGGATCGCCTACCAAAATAATTTTTTCGGCAATATCTTCTGGCAAAAGATTCAGGTGATAAACACTTCCGTCATCATTCAGCACCAATTCGGAAGAAGCTAATTTATTGAGCATTTTTTTATTTTTTAATTAATACAAATTTATTGAATATGTTTTTAATCATTCATCAATTACCCTCCTACACGTTTTGTTTTGTAACCCATTTCGTTTAGGATTTTCATTATTTTATCGCGGTTATCTCCTTGTATTACAATGATTCCGTCTTTTTCAGAGCCGCCGATTCCGAGTGTGATTTTAATTTTTTTTGAGATTTTTTTCAATTCGTCATCACTTCCCTCAAAACCTTCGATTAAAGTTACCGGTTTTCCGTTTCTTCCTTTTTTTTCAAATTTACAGATGAGAGGTTCTTTCTGCGCCGACTTTTCTTCGGGCATTTCAAAATCTTGTTCTTCGTGTTCGGGAAAGAGATTTTTCAGTTGTTCTCGTAAATCCATTGAACAAAATAATGAAATAAATTTTTCAGTTGCAAATAATGAAATTTTTTTTTGAAGAACATACGTTAAATAAATATTAAAAAAACTTTTGGTTCGTTTTGTTCCGAACAAAGTTTTACATTTGTATATAATTTTGAAATGGAGTCTACTTTTTTAAATATTGACAAAGAAATTTTTTGTGATTTGGTGAAGTTTTATGGTGAAGCATTTAATTTGCCTCCGCTCTCTGCAAAAATTTACGGCTATCTTATTTTCGATTTCGAGAAAAATGGAGTATGCTTTGATGAATTTGTTGAAGTTTTTTCGGCCAGCAAAAGTTCCATATCCTCAAATCTAAATTTACTTCTAAATCTCAATTTAATAAAGGATATTAATAGAATTGATGAAAGAAAACGCTTCTTCTTAATAAATAAAAATTACATTAAAATCCGTTTTGAAGAAATCATCAATAAAATGAAACAAGAAATTTCGATTTTGGATAAATTAAATACATTCCGAAACGCAGACTCCGGAAATTGTAACAAAAAATTTGAATTATATAAATCACTTTTAAATAAAAATATTATCAATATTCAGGAAACACTCCTTAAAATTTAAAACAAGGTATCAATGAAAAATAAAATATTTATCCTTTCACTTACTGTATTATCAGTTTTTTCATGTAAGAAGAAAGACGAAAAAAAACAAGAAGGACCAAAAGAAGTTCCTGTTGTAGAAGTTCAGGTGAAAAATGTAACGGGGTATCAAAGTTTTCCTACCTCCATTCAAGGACGTGTAAATAACGATGTGAGAGCGAAAATCCAGGGATATATTACTCAGGTTTTGGTAGATGAAGGACAATACGTTACAAAAGGACAACCGCTTTTCCGTTTAGAAACCAATATGCTGAACGAATCTGCAGATGCTGCAAAAGCAGGAATAGGAGCTGCTCAATCTGGAGTTTCTGCAGCGAAAGCAAACGTAAATGCTGCGCAATCTGCGGTAAATGCCGCACAAGTTGAAGTGAACAAACTTATTCCGTTGGTTCAGAAAAATATCATCAGCAACATACAGCTAGAAACCGCAAAAGCTAATCTTGCAAGAGCTGAAGCGCAACTTTCACAAGCAAAAGCTGGTCAACAACAAGCCAATGCAAGCGTTTCTCAAGCAATGGCAAATTATAAAGGAGTTCGTGCAAATATAGATTACTCCGTAATTCGTGCACCAATTTCTGGAGTGATCGGGAAATTACCTTTAAAAGTAGGAAGTTTGGTCGGTCCAAATGATCAGGTTCCTTTAACAACGGTTTCGGATACAAAAGATATTTTTGCATATTTCTCCATGAACGAAAAAGAATATCTTAATTTTCTGGAAGATTCTTTAGGAGCTACTGTTCCCGAAAAACTTAAAAATATGCCAATGGTGGAGTTAGAACTTGCTAATGGAAGTACTTACAACGAAAAAGGAAAAATAGAAGCTGTTACCGGACAAATCGACCCACAAACGGGAACAATACAGTTTCGCGTTTCTTTCCCAAACTCGGCAAAATTACTCAGCAACGGAAACAGTGGAATCATAAAAATTCCGAAATTCTACAATCAGGCACTCGTTGTTCCTGAAAGTGCTACTTTTGAGCAGCAAGGTTTGGTGTATGTTTTTAAAGTTGAAAAAGATACGGCAAAGAACGCACTCATTGATGTTACTGCACGTGTTAATAATTTAGTGGTCATCAAAGACGGAATTAAAAAAGGCGAAAAAATTGTTGCACAAGGAGTTGGAACGCTGAAACCCGGAACTGCCGTAAAACAAAAACCCGCAAACTTTGATGAAATTGTAAACGCCATAAAACCGATTTTCTAATGGTAAAACACTTCATAAACCGACCGGTTTTATCATCGGTTGTTTCCATATTGATTGTAATTCTCGGGATTTTGGGGCTCAATGCTCTTCCTGTTACACAATATCCCGATATTGCTCCGCCTACAGTAAGTATTTCTGCAAATTACACCGGTGCAAGCGCCGAAACTGTTATGAACAGCGTAATTATTCCTATCGAAGAACAAGTAAATGGTGTGGAAGGAATGGACTATATTTCATCTTCGGCGAGTAATAACGGTGCTGCGAATATTCAGATTTTTTTCAAACAAGGAATCAATCCCGATATGGCAGCAGTAGAAGTTCAGAATAAAGTTCAGAGAGCTGTTCCGCTTTTACCTGCCGATGTTACACGTTCCGGAGTTACCGTGCAGAAACAGAGAACAAGCGCATTGATGTTTCTTTCTTTTTATACGGATAATAAAGATTTGGGAGAAGTTTGGCTTCAAAATTATCTGAATATCAACGTAATACCCGAATTGAAAAGAGTAAATGGAGTTGGAGATGCACAAGCTTTCGGAGGAAAAAATTTCTCGATGAGAATTTGGATTGACCCCGCAAAAATGGCTGCTTACGGTTTGGAACCAAACGATATTTCGGCAACAATTAATGAACAATCCAGAGAAGCAGCTGCAGGACAACTCGGACAAAACAGTGGGAAAGCTTTTGAATATGTCATCACTTATAAAGGAAAATTCAATAAAGAACAAGATTACGGCGATATTATCCTGAAATCTCTCGGAAACGGACAATTCCTGAAACTGAAAGATGTTGCCGAAATAAAACTCGATGCACAATCTTACACTTCAATAGGGGAAAACAACGGAAGACGCTCTGTAAGTATGGGGATTTTTCAGACACCGGGTTCTAATGCACAGCAAATCATTAAAGACATTAAAGTTTTTCTGGAGAAAAATGAGAAAACTTTACCCGAAGGAGTTGGCTATACTATAAACTTTGATACCAACGATTTCCTTGAAGCATCTATCGAAAAAGTGGTTTCTACTTTAATTGAAGCATTTATTCTGGTATTTTTGGTGGTGTATATTTTCTTGCAGGATTTCCGTTCTACACTAATTCCGGCGATTGCAGTTCCGGTTTCTATTATCGGTTCGTTTTTCTTCCTGAACTTATTCGGATATTCCTTAAACTTATTAACGCTTTTTGCTTTGGTTCTTGCCATCGGAATTGTGGTAGATGATGCCATTGTCGTCGTAGAAGCGGTTCACGCAAAAATGGAACACGGTTTTTCCGATGCCAAAAAAGCCACCGTTTCTGCAATGGACGAAATTACGGGAGCAATTATTTCCATTACTTTGGTGATGTCCGCGGTTTTTATTCCGGTAACTTTTATTACAGGACCAACCGGAGTTTTTTACCAGCAATTCGGGGTTACTTTAATTGTGGCAATTTTAATTTCCGCCGTGAATGCTTTAACATTAAGTCCGGTTCTGTGTTCGTTGTTTTTAAAGGCAAATCCGGTGCATCACAAAGAATACAAAAAACTGAATTTTCTGCAGAAGTTTTTTTATAAATTCAATGTCGCTTTCCAGACGACTACAAACCGATACGGAAGATTCTTTGTGTTTTTATTAAGACACAAATGGGTTACGCTGATTATTTTCGCGGCGGGCGGATTATTTTTCTGGTGGTCAAATTCCACAATGTCTTCAGGATTTGTGCCGAAAGAAGACCGCGGAATTATCTTTACCGATGTTTCACTTCCACCGGGTGCTTCTATGGAAAGAACCTACAATGTTCTGAAAGAATTGCAGGGTGAAGCACGAAAAATCCCCGGAGTTGCCAACGTAACTTTTACAGCGAGCAGAGCATTTATGTCGGGAAGTGGCTCAAACACGGGGCAAGCATTTGTAAGATTAAAACCGTTTGCAGAAAGAGCCAAAGATTCTGACCAATCCGTAGAATCCATTACCAAAAAACTCTTCGGAATTGCCGGAAAATTTCCCGATGCCAAAATCGTATTTTTCTCACCTCCGAGTATTCCCGGATTCGGACAAAGCGACGGTTTTTCCGCAGTGCTTTTGGATAAATCTGGCGGAAGTTTGAAGCAGTTGGACGGTGTTGCAAAACAATACATCGGTGCGTTGATGGAGCGACCGGAAATTCAGTTTGCACAGACTTCTTTCAATACCAATTATCCGCAATACGAAATGGTTATTGACGTTCCGAAAGCAAAAGAAACAGGAGTTTCCATATCGAACATTCTCAGCACGATGCAGGGTTATGTTGGTGGAGTTTATGCCGCCGATTTTACCAAATACGGAAAACAGTTCCGGGTGATGGTTCAGGCATTTCCCGATTCGAGAAACGAACCGTCTGATTTGAACAGTATTTTCGTGAAAACTTCTTCCGGACAAATGACACCGGTTTCGCAATTCGTAACAATGGAAAAAACTTTTGGTCCGAAATCTGTCGAAAGATACAATCTCTTTACATCTATCTCCATTTCAGGGTCGAATGGTGAAGGGTTTTCTACAGGAGATGCAATCAAAGCGGTGCAGGAAGTTGCGGCAGAAAAACTACCCGCAGATTATGTGGTAGAATTTACAGGATTGTCGAAAGAAGAACTCAATTCCGGTTCGCAGACTGCCATTATTTTTATGCTGAGTTTGGTATTTGTTTATTTTATTCTGGCTGCACAATATGAGAGTTTTCTGCTTCCTTTGGCGGTGATTATTTCGCTTCCTTTAGGAGTTGCAGGAGCATATTTCGGGCAGAAAATTGCGGGGTTAGAAAACAACATTTATTTCCAGATTGCTTTAATTATGTTGGTCGGACTTTTAGCGAAAAACGCCATCTTAATTGTTGAATTTGCGGTACAGAGAAGACATCACGGCGAAAGTTTGGCAATGTCGGCAATCAATGCGGCAAAAGCAAGATTAAGACCGATTCTGATGACTTCTTTTGCATTTATTTTCGGAATGCTTCCTTTGGTTTTTGCATCGGGAATCGGTTCTGTAGGAAATCGCTCAATTGGAACTGGTGCGGCTGCAGGATTATTAATAGGAACTTTTTTCGGATTGATTGCCATTCCTGTTCTGTATGTGATTTTCCAATGGCTACAGGAAAAAATTACACCAATTAAAAGGAAAGACATGAGTTTAAGTGAATAAAGCCGAGATGCAAAAATCAGTAACATTGTTAAACTATTGATAAACAAATCATTTTTAACCTTTAAGGAATTAAGAAAACATCAGAAAATCCTTAATAAACTTAATATCTTAATGGTTTGAAAAAAAATAAAAAAATGAACAAACATTTGAACATAAAAATCCTTTCTCTTTCGGCAATCATGCTTTTGATTTTGTCGTCTTGTATGACTCGAGAAAAATACGAAAGACCGAAAGAACTCTTGAGCGAAAATCTTTTCAGAACAGATTTGATTCCGAAAGATTCTTTAAGCATTGCAACAACTTCTTGGCAGGAAATCTTTACCGATGCGGTTTTGCAAAAGCACATTCAAAAAGGATTAGATAACAACCTCGACATCAGAATTGCGTTGCAGAATATTGCAGCGGCAGAATCTTATTTGAAACAGAGTAAAGCGGCTTATCTTCCGACCATTTCCGTTGGTCCGAATTATACTTTTCAGACGCAGTCTTTGAATACGCAGTTTGGGCAAATTATCGGAGCAAGAAGATATGTGAATCAATATGACATTACCGCAAATATTTCTTGGGAAGCAGATATTTGGGGAAAAATGAACGCTCAGCAAAAAGCACAGATGGCAAATTATCTGGGAACAGTTTCCGCACATCAAGCGGTGAAAAGCGATTTGGTTGCAGCGATTGCTTCTGCATATTATCAGTTACTGACTTTCGATGAACAAAAGAAAATCATTAATGAAACCATTGCTTTGAGAAAGAAAAACCTCGAAACCACGAAAGCATTGAAAGATGCGGGAACATTGACCGAAGTTGCAGTTCAGCAAAGCGAGGCACTGGTTTTCAATGCAAAATCTTTGTTGGTCAATATAGATGTTCAAATAGAATTGCTAGAAAATACGATGAGTTTGTTGATGGGAGAATCTTCTCATTCCATTGAAAGGACGCTCATTGCAAAACAATGGAAACCTATAAATCTCGATTTGGGATATTCGGCAAATCTGCTCTCAAACCGTCCCGATGTGAAAACCGCAGAATACAATCTGATGAATGCTTTTGAACTCACCAATGCTGCAAAAGCACAGTTTTATCCCACATTGCGTTTAACAGGAAGCGGCGGATTTTCATCAGTTGATATTGATAAAATTTTCAGCGCAAATTCGCTTTTTGCGACTGTTGTTGCGGGTTTAGCGCAACCGATTCTCAACAAAAGACAAATCAAAACCCAATACGAAGTTTCACTTGCCAATAAAGAAATTGCTTATCTCAATTTCAGAAAAACACTTCTGAATGCCGGAAAAGAAGTTTCTGACGCTTTAAAAATTTATCGTTCGCAAGATGATTTCATTAACTTGAAAAAGAAAGAAAGAGATGCGTACCAAAAATCGGTGGATTATTCTCAGGAACTCGTGAATTACGGAATGGCAAATTATCTGGAAGTGCTTAATGCAAGTGTCAATCAACTGAATGCAGAACTCAATATTTCTAATGCAGAATATGCAAAATTAAAAGCAGGAATAGAACTTTACAAAGCGCTTGGCGGAGGTTGGAGATAGTTATTGCGCTCCGTTTAAGTGCTTAAAAAATTCCCACATCACGATTCCGCTGCAAACAGAAACATTCAGCGAGTGTTTCGTTCCCAATTGCGGAATTTCTAGAAAACCGTCATAAAGAGGAAGTGCTTCATCGCTCAATCCATCTACTTCATTTCCCAGAACTAAAGCGTATTTTTGTTCTTTGTTGACTTGAAAATCAGTGATGATTTTGGAATCTGTCGTTTGTTCAACTCCCAAAACTTGGTAGTTTTCGCTTTTCAGATTTTTGATAGTTTCGGAAATCTCTTTCTCATAAATCCACTCCACACTTTCTGTTGCGCCAAGTGCTGCTTTGTGGATTTCGCGGTGCGGAGGAACAGGAGTAATTCCGCAGAGAACTATTTTTTCCACCAAAAAAGCATCTGCTGTTCTGAAAACCGCACCAACATTGTGCATGCTTCTCACATTGTCTAAAACCACTACCAAAGAAATTTTATCTCTCTGCTTAAAAGTTTCTATATCAATTCTGCCGAGTTCTTCGAGTTTCAGTTTTTTTGTGGAAGACATTTTCGTATTTTTGGCAAAATTAAGATTTTAATTAAAAAATGGCAAAAAAAGAAACTCCGTTAATGTTGCAGTACAATAGCATCAAAGCGAAATATCCAGATGCTTTACTGTTGTTTCGAGTGGGAGATTTCTACGAAACTTTCGGAGCAGATGCCGTTAAAACTTCACAGATTCTGGGAATTGTTCTCACAAAAAGAGCCAACGGAGAAGGTCATATCGAACTCGCCGGATTTCCGCATCATTCCATCGATTCTTATCTGCCGAAATTAGTGAGAGCCGGACTGCGTGTTGCGATTTGCGACCAGTTGGAAGACCCGAAAACGGTAAAAGGAATCGTAAAACGAGGCGTTACAGAATTGGTAACTCCCGGTGTTACGTTCAATGAGCAGGTTCTCACTTCCAAGAAAAATAATTTTCTGCTTTCCGTTCACAAGGAAAAGGAAAAATTCGGATTGGCTTTAGTCGATATTTCTACGGGGGAATTTCTCGTGTCTGAAGGAAATTTAGAGAAACTGCTCCATATTGTGCATACTTTCGACCCGAGTGAAATTATTTATCAAAGGTCAACGGAATTGCCGAATCAGCTTAAAAACAAAAATTCTTTCAAGCTGGAAGATTGGGCATTTCAATATAATTATGCTTACGAAAAACTCACGAATCACTTCAAAACCAACTCATTAAAAGGTTTCGGAATTGATGATTTGAAAGCGGGAATTATTTCAGCGGGAGCAATTTTCGCTTACTTGGTTGAAGATACACATCACGCTCTTTTACAGCATATTACTAAAATTCAGGTGATTCCGCAGGAAGATTATCTGATGATGGATAATTTTACTCTCAGGAATTTGGAAATTGTTTATCCGAGTAATCCGCAAGGAAAATCTTTGCTCGATATTATCGACAAAACCTCAACTCCGATGGGAGGAAGATTGCTGCGAAGAAGATTGATTTTGCCTCTGAAATCCGTCAACGAAATCAACAGAAGATTGAGTTTAGTCGAATTTTTTAACAAAGAAGACGCTTTAAAATACGAAATTCTTCAACTCCTGAAATCCATTTCGGATTTGGACAGGTTAATGGGAAAACTCGCTTCGGAAAAAATTTCACCGAAAGAAGTCGGTTATCTTCGGCAGAGTTTAATCAACATCAACCACATCAAAAATCTGCTTCATCAATTTGATGAAATTTTGGCTTGGCTGCAGCCTTTGAACGATTTGGAAGAACTTATCACGTATCTTCAGAATTACCTGAATGAAGAACTTCCGGTAAATATTTCTAAAGGAAATGTCATTAAAGACGGTATTTCCGAAGAACTTGACCGGTTGAGAAATCTGCAAAGCAAAGGCAAAAATTTCCTCGACGAAATGTGTGAAAGAGAAATAGAACGCACCGGAATTTCGAGTTTGAAAATTAATTTTAATAATGTTTTCGGGTATTTTATCGAAGTGAGAAACACGCATAAACACAAAGTTCCCGATGATTGGATTCGCAAACAAACCCTCGTAAATGCAGAAAGATACATCACCGAAGAACTGAAAGAATATGAAGACCAGATTTTGGGAGCGGAAGAAAAAATCTCCAAAATAGAACACGATTTATACCGCAAAGTTTGCGAAAATGTGATGATTTATATCGACCAAATTCAGGAAAATTCTCGGCTTATTGCAGAACTCGATTGCGGAGTTGGATTATCTGAATTGGCTGTAAATGAGAGTTATACAAAACCAATACTCAACGAAACTTTTGAAATTAATCTGAAAGAAGCAAGACATCCGATTATCGAAAATGCACTTCCTCTCGGTGAAAAATACATTCCGAACGATTTGTTTATCGATAAAGATTCTCAGCAAATCATTATGGTAACAGGACCGAATATGGCGGGAAAATCTGCCATTTTACGACAAACCGCAATTATTTGTTTACTCGCACAAATCGGGAGTTTTGTTCCTGCAAAACACGCGGAAATTGGGGTTTTAGATAAAATTTTTACCAGAGTTGGTGCAACCGACAATATTTCTGCGGGTGAATCTACTTTTATGGTCGAGATGAACGAAGCTGCAAATATTCTCAACAATATTTCAGAAAGAAGTTTGATTCTTCTTGATGAGATTGGTCGCGGAACTTCCACTTACGACGGCGTTTCTATAGCGTGGTCAATTGCAGAATATCTTCATCAACACCCAACACAGCCGAAAACTTTGTTTGCTACGCATTACCACGAACTCAACGAAATGACGGTGAATTTCGAGCGGATCAAAAACTTTCACGTTTCCATTCAGGAGCATAAAGCAAATATTATTTTTCTGCGGAAACTCGTTTCTGGAGGAAGCGAACATAGTTTCGGGATTCACGTTGCAAAATTGGCGGGAATGCCTTCAAAAGTGGTAAATCGTGCCAATGAAGTTTTGGCAACATTGGAAAAAAGCCGTTCACAAAATGGTTCCAAAGAATCAACAAAAGCCATTACCGAAGAAAATCTGCAACTTTCTTTCTTTCAGTTAGACGACCCTGTTTTGGAAAATATCCGTGAAGAACTCACGAAAATCGATATCAATACTTTAACCCCGATTGAAGCATTGATGAAGTTGAATGCGATTAAAAAAATGATTGGGAAATAGTTACTCGAAAGAAATTGTTAAAGGAATTCTGTATCTGAAACGAACATTTTCGCCATTAATTTTCGCCGGACTCCATTTTGTCTTGATTTTTGAAACCGCGCGAACTGCTTCCTGATTAAAACTTTCATTTTCTCCGTGTGCTTTTACATCTACTATAGAACCATCTCTTTCTACCACAAATGTAATCTCACATTTGACATATCCGTTTGCTTTTACTTTTCTGGTTCTGAAATTATGAGCAATCATAGTCCGAAATGCATTTATTCCACCCGGAAATTCCGCCAGTTTTTCAACATCATTATAAATAATTTCTTGCTTTTTTTCTGTTGTTTCCTGAGAAAAAACTGCAACACCAATAAATAGCGAAAGAAATAAAATTAATTTTTGCATTTTCAAATTTTTTCAAAAGTATAATTTTTTAACGAATCATTTCAGGAAAATTCATTGAAAGTAAAATTTAAAACTCTACAGATTTCAAATAATTTCTTGCACACCTTATTTCTACACAGATAATGATTGTCTAAAGTATTGAGATTTTGAAACTTTAAAATACTGAAAAACAAAAATCGCAGAAATTCATAAAGATTTTCTGCGATTGCTTTTTATAAAAAGAAGATGTTAATTTCTTTCTTCTGTTTTTCTGAAATAGACTCCTTCATCCAACCACTCCTGAATGGCGATAGAAGTCGGTTTCGGGAGTTGCTCATAATGTTTAGAAATTTCTATTTGTTCTCTGTTTTCAAAAACTTCTTCTAATGTAGAATTGTGCACCGCAAATTCATCTAATTTATTGTGAAGTTCGGTACGGATTTCTGCATTGATTTGTTCTGCTCTTTTCCCCATAATTACGATGGCTTCATAGATTGAACCTACTTTTTCTTCAATCCTGTTTCGGTCATAAGTAATGGTGGATAATTCGGCTTTAATATCTTTTACGCTCATTTTCAGTTTGTTATTTTATATGGGATTGCAAATATACGTTTTATTTTTTTCTTGAAAAAGTTGTTTTTTCCGGATTAAGATTTGACAGAATTTTGTGCTGCTTCTGCTTGTTTTTGTTTCTCAAGCAGTTCCTGCTTTCTTGCTTCTACTTTTTTCTCGAGTTCCAGAAATTTCATTTTTTCATTTTCGAGTTTTGTTTTTAAATCTGTAGCTGTTTTTGCATTCTCGGTATTCGGAACTTCTCGCTCAACTTGTTTGGTAAAAGAAAGTGCGTTTTCTATTCTGTCTTTTTTCAAATCATAAACCGAGTTGCTTGCAAGTTCGAATTTAGATTTCAGCATATAGTCATAGATTTTCGGGCGCAGTTTGGTACTCGGGAAATCATCTAAAACATTTTCAAAAGCTACACTTGCAGCTCTGTAATCTGCCATTTTGTAATATTGACGGGCGTTTTCATACGCTTTAAACTCTAATTTATAAGTCAGTTCATCAATCAAATCATTGATGTTTTTTGACTTTTCGGAGTCGGGATAATTGTTCAGAAAATTCTGTAGTTCATTGATTGCCAAATCTGTACTTGTTTGATCCAGATTATAATCCATAGAACCTTGATAATAGCAAAGAGCCGACATATAAGACGCGTCTTCTACTCTTTTATCCTGTGGAAAGGTTACTGCAAAATTCTTGAACTGATGTCCCGCCAATTTGTAATTTTTGTCGTAATAATTGGCATAAGCGGAATTATAAACCACATTTGGTGCATCGTCTGTTCCTGCAACAAGATTAGACAACCGCTCATAAAGCGCAATAGCATCGCTCCATTTTTTCTTTTCAAATTTTTGGTTGGCAATTTTTAGGATAAAGTCTTTGTCTGCGCTCTTCATAGCTCTATCTTGTATAGTGGTACATGCCGATAAAGCAAATAAAGCAAAAAGTAAGATGATGATGTTTTTCATAAATCTAAAGAATCCCGCGAGTTTTCTGCGGTTCAGTTTGCAAAAATATGATTTTTTTGGGAATAGCTTTTGTTTTAAGAATTTTTAACTATAAATTTAATTCGCAGTATATCCCAAAACCGAAAAAACAGTTACCAAAAGATTTGCTAGTACTTTTTTCTCGGCTTCCGGAAGATAATCCTGCTCTTTTCCCGAAACATACAAACTGAAAAAATTCCTGTTGCGGATAGCAAAAAGTGCAGAACCAACAACTATCGAGAGAATGTCTTCAGGTTTTGGAGCATAAGTAAAAACGCCCGATGTAATGCCTTTTTTGATGACCTCGTCAATTTTTGCGGTGAAAGTGTTGTAAAAATCCATCAAATCATCTTTCGAATTTTCATTGTGGCGCAGTTCCATTGTTACAAAACCATGAAAATAATTGAATTTAAAAAGTTGGTTTACTGCAAATTTCACGAGTTCTTTCATTTGCATTTCGGGTTTTCCTTCACGAATAATTTCTGCGAATTCCGCAAAACTCTCCCTTGTTTTCCTGATTCGGTAGCTGTACAGATAAGCCATCATTTTTTCTTTTGAGCCGAAGTAGTAAGAAATCATTGCAACATTGATGTTAGCTTTTGCAGAAATATCCCGCACAGAAGTTCCTTCAAATCCTTTTTTTGCAATCAGTTTTTCTGCAACGTCTAAAATGTGAATCTGCTTTTCGGTAAATTTCTTTTTCATGTCGCCCATAATTTTAAGTAAAATTAAGAAATTATGAACAAAACATAAAAACCGAATGTTCATTTCTTTACTTTTTTATACTTTTGAATTTCTCATTTTCACATATTAAATTTTGAATCAAAAATATCCCAAAAAAGAAAAACTCAAGAAAAAGAGAGAACTCGATTTGCTTTTCGGAAAAGGTAAATGGTTCACCTGCGGAAATTTACGGATTGTTTCATTTCATTTAAACGAAACGACACAAGAAAATCTTACCATCCACAATCAAAAAATCGGAGTTTCCGTATCGAAAAGATATTTTAAAAAATCGGTGGACAGAAACAGAATCAAAAGATTGTTGCGCGAATCTTATCGTTTAAACAAGGAGGTTTTCGCAAAAAAATTCGGCTCAGATTCTTTATCCATGTTATTTTGGATTTCGGCAGAAAAACCTAAACACTATTCCGAAGTTGAAAAAGAATTTTTAATGCTTTGTGAATCAAAGAAATAAAATTGTAAATTTGGTTATCAATTGCACTAAAAAAAAAACAAAAAAATGTTAGACAATATTCCTTATTTACCTTATATTTTAAGTGGCTTTATCGGCATTGGTTTAGCTGCTGCAACAGGATTTAGAGTTTTTTTACCAATGTTTGCCGTGAGTGTGGCTTCTTATTTCGGTTGGATTCCCATGAACGAAAGTTTCGAGTGGTTATCGGGGCTTCCTGCATTAATCACAACAGGAATTGCAACTTTAGTTGAAATTCTTGCTTATTACATTCCTTTTGTTGACCATTTTTTAGACACACTTTCCGTTCCACTTGCAACTGTTGCGGGTTCTGTGATGTTTGCAAGTCAGTTTGCCGACATCGGCACTTTTCCGCAGTGGGCTTTAGCGTTGATTGCAGGCGGCGGAACTGCAGCCGCAATCTCTTCGGGATTTGCGGGCACAAGAGCTGCATCAACAGCAACAACCGGCGGATTAGGAAATCCTGTAGTGACGACCACAGAAACGGCAGGAGCAGGAATTATGTCTTTTCTCGCAATGGCTGCTCCGGTTATTGCAGCGATTGCCGCGATAACTTTAGTTATCTTGATTGTTGTAATGGGAAAAAAACTTTGGGGCAAATTCAGGAAATATAATTCGGAGTGAAAATTCCCAAAAAACACACCAACGTTCCAAATCATTTCGCCGCTTGCATCGGATTTATCGTTCCATTGGATGCTCCTCTTGCAGATGAACCCTGCTTTTCTTTGAATACCGAAAATTTAGATGGCGTTTCATTTGCCGCTCCTTCTGCTGTCCAAAGATTGTTAGTGGTATCAATATCGGCAGTTTCTTTCATCGGGTCAAGTTGAATGGATTTTAACTTTTTATCAAAATAGTATGTTTTGGTAACTTTCTTTTCGTTTTGCCGCCAAATTTGTGCTGCAGATTTGTCATACAATCTTGAGCCATCTTCAAAGGTAAATTCCAGAATAATGGGCATTACCATTCCGCCTTTGTTGCTTAACTCTATTTGATAAGCCGTGATGTTCTGCAGTTTTGCTTTGTCTTTTTCAGCAACTTTTTCCAACTCGTCAACTTTTCTCGTATATTTTTTCTCGGTATCTACTTTTTCCTTTCCACGGTTGTAACGCCAGTAGAAATCCTGAGTTTCCTTATCTTTATCGGTATAAAAAGTAATATTCTTATCTTCTCTGTTTCTTATTTTCGAGAGGTCTTCAAAATCATTCTGCAATGGTTTATCTACAGTATAAGTAACTTCACGAGATTGCGGAACTGCATCTAAATCGGGAACGGAAACCGTAACTTTATCAATGGAAATATCTACCGCATCTATTCCGTAAAACCAACCGCGCCAAAACCAATCGAGGTTTTCTGCACTTGCATCATTCATCGTTCTAAAGAAATCTGCCGGTTCCGGATGACGAAATGCCCATCTTTGTGAATATGTTTTGAATGCCTTATCGAAAAGTTCGCGTCCCATAATGGTTTCACGCAATATATTAAGTCCTGTTGCTGGTTTTGCATAAGCATTCGGACCAAAATGTGTGATGTTTTCAGAATTGGTCATAATGGGTTCTAGCTGTTCTTTGGGGAGTTTCATATAATCTACAATAGTATGAGCAGGACCTCTTCTTGACGGGAATTTGTTGTCCCATCTTTCTTCCGTAAGATATTCTACGAAAGTATTGAGACCTTCATCCATCCAGCTCCACTGTCTTTCATCGGAATTGATAATCATCGGAAAAAAATTATGCCCTACTTCGTGGATAATCACACCAAGCATTCCGTTTTTTATCGCTTCAGAATAAGTGCCGTCTTTTTCTGTTCTTCCGTAATTGAAGCAAATCATGGGATATTCCATTCCATTGGCTGCTTCTATAGATTGTGCAACCGGATACGGATACGGAATTGTAAATTCAGAATAGGTTAAAATAGTATGTGCAACCGCTTTTGTAGAAAATTTGCGGTAAAGATGATATGCTTCTTTCGGGTACAAACTCATCGCCATTACCTGATTTTGGTTTTCGGGAATCACGACTTTCATTCCGTCCCAGATGAATTTTCTGGAGGAAGTCCACGCAAAATCTCTTACATTTTCGGCTTCAAATTTCCAGATTTTTCTTTCTTTCGACTTTGATTTTTCGGCTTTTTGGGCTTCGTCTAAAGTTACGATTTCTACCGGTTCGTTAGAATTCTGTGCTTGTTTCCACCTTGCTAATTGTGCAGAAGAAAGAACCTGCTCAAAGTTTTTTCCTGTTCCTGTGGAAGCCACGATATGATCTGCAGGAACATTCATAGAAACTTTATAATTTCCGAAAGCAAGGGCAAATTCGCCACGTCCTGTAAACTGATTATTTTGCCATCCTTTGAAATCGCTATAAACGCACATTCTCGGGAACCATTGTGTAATGGTATATAAATCATTTCCGTCTTCAGGAAAATTTTCGTAACCGCCTCTTCCTCCCATTGTCATACGATTCGGAATGTTGTAATTCCAATCGATTTTGAAGACAAATTTTTCACCTTTTTTAAGTATTTTCGGTAAATCTATCCTCATCATCGTTTTATTTACAATATATTTCAGTGGATTTCCCAAAGCATCGGTTACTTTTTCTAAATTCACACCATATCCGTTGTCTTTTGCAGGCAATGCTGATGTTTTTAGTTTTTCAGAAGTCGTTTGTTTCGGAATGGAAGATGAAGAACCATATGCTGCATTTTTAACGGAAGATTGCTGGTTTTCATCGAGTTGAAGCCAAAGATAATCTAAATCATCGGGAGAATTGTTGTAATAGGTAACAGTTTCCGATGCTTTCAGATTTCTTTTATCTTCATCAAGATATGCGGAAATTTCATAATCTGCCCTGTTTTGCCAATATTGATTTCCCGGTGCTCCTGAAGCAGTTCTATACACATTCGGCGTTGGCAAAATAGTCCCGAGTTGTTCAAACTTGTTCCCGTGATTGCTTTCGGGATTGTTCTGAATGTTTTGTGCACTCAAAAATACGGAGCACAGTAAAAGTGCGGTTAATTTCAATTTCATTTCGGTGAATTCTATTGATTATAAAGAAATAGTATTCAAAGGTAAGAATTCGTTACAGAAATTGACTTAAAATTGAAAAAAATTAATGATTTAAAACGGAATTCTTTCCAAAGTCATTTTTAAAGCCAATGCAAAAACACCGGAAGAAACAAACATAATCCAGTCTTTTCGGTTAATCCCGAAAATTCTTAAAAGAATAAATAAAACGATGAGAATTGCGATTACTACTACAATCTGACCCAATTCTAAACCGATATTAAAGCCCAAAAGCGGAACGAAAATACTCTGTTCTTTTGCGAGCATTACTCTTGCCGTATTTGCGAAACCCATTCCGTGAATCAGACCGAAAATCAAGGCGAGATAATAATTCATTTTCATTAAACTTTTCTGGTTATTTTTCATCAGAATATTGTCGAGCGAAGTAATGGCAATCGTCAAAGGAATCAGGAATTCTACCCAATCCGACGGAATTTTCATTATATCTAAAACACTCAAAGCCAGAGTAATGGAATGTCCGATAGTGAAAGCGGTTACCAAAATCAGAATTTTTTTGAAATCGTTGTAAGAATACACGGCGATTAACGCCAAAACAAAAAGTTGATGATCAAGTGCATCGAGCGAAATAATATGTTCCCAACCGAGTTTCAGGTAAAATAGAAAATCCTGCATTGTTGATGTTTTTTGAAATGCGATAATACAAATTTTATTTTAACTTTGTTAAAAATTACGGCAATGACTTATATCCTCGAACTTGAAAATAAAGCAGATTTTCCGAAAGTAAAAAAACTTCTGGAGCAGATAAAGGGCGCAAAAGTATTTGATACTGACAATGAAAAAGAATATTACGAAGACGGAACGCCGGAATGGTTTATCGAAAAACTCGCAGATTATGCAGATAATCTGAAAGAAGAAGATATGATTTCCGAAGAAGAATTTATGGCTTTTGTAAATGAAGAAAGATGCAGATTGAATTCTCTAAAATAGCGAAGATTTCTTTAAAAGAAAACATCGATTTTCTTGAAATGATATGGACAACCAAAGAAGTAAATATATTTCCTGATGATGTCAATAATCTGATTGTAAGTCTGAAAGAAAATAAATTCCTCCAAATATCAGGAGTATTCTAAAAATATTCGCTCCGCTTTGATTGGAAAAAACCACATAAGAGTGTATTTCAGAAAAGAAAACAGAAGTTTTACAAAAATCCTTTTATTTTTCGATGTTCGCCAAAACCCTGACAAACTAAACGATTTACTTAATCAATGAAATCCCTTTCAAAAATATTTCTTCTCAGCTCTTGGCTCTTGATTATTAGCTCTTTTACTTCCTTCAAACCACATCCGTATCACGTTGGTTCGCTGGAATTTAACTATAATCAAAAGTCAAAAACATTTGAAATTACAGGTAGGTTTTTTGTAGATGATTTGGAAAATGCTGTAAACAAAAACTGTGGAAAAAGTCTTCATTTCCTTGATAAAAAATTTGAAAAACAAATGAATGAAGCCCTAAAAAATTACGCTTCGGAATCGCTTAAATTAAAAGTAAACGATCAATTATTGAAAGTAAATTACATTGGTTATCAAGAAGATAAAGAAAGTGTAGATGTTTTTCTTGAATCCGAAAAAGTAGAAAACCCCAAAAAAGTAGAAACTGTAGTGAGTTTTATTTATAATCTTTTTGATGACCAAATGAACATCATTCACATTATCATCAGCGGAAAACGCAAAAGCGACAGATTGAATTATCCTAATAAATATCTTCAACAACAGTTTTAATTTTATGGAAAAGAACGGCAGAATTTCTGTATTTTGTTTTGTATTGGCAAGTGTTTACTGCTATCTCGTGATGAGCGACAACCGAATAAGTTGGGCGATTCCCGAAAGTTTTATTTTTGCAATTCCGGTTTTATTTTTGGTTTCGGCAATTATGGCTGTATTTTCGCTCCGGAAAAATAAAAAGCAACAGACAAAAACTAAAATTCTTCTTGCCCTTTCTATTTTGGGTTTTATATTGACCGCTCTGTATTTCGGGTACATCTTTCTCTTAGGTTCGGCGTGGAAAAATTAAAAACCCTCGTTGATTTCAACGGCAAAATTCAAAAGTTCCGGAAAAAACACATCATAACAATCCTGCAACTCTTTTTTATGCTGTAAAAAGCATTCAAAAACGGGAATGTTTTCATCTAAATATTTCGCTTTCCGAAGAACGTTTTTCATGCTGAATTCTATTCCCCAATCATTCCGGTAATTGTAGAGCCAATCATCTTTTTCCATAAAGAAAAGCATTTTATGAAAACTTTCGGGAAACCAGTTTTTATTTTTGTTCAGAACTTTATAAACATTTTCAGAGTGCTTTTTCCATTCTTCAGAAGATTTTATGGAAGTATCATTTGCCAGAAAATAATCCATTGCCACATCTAGAAACGCTCCGGAATAAAGCCGAACCAAAGGTGAAAAAAATTTTTTCGCTTCGCTGATTACGGGGTGAGAATCTGTAAACGTATCAACTTGCCTGTGAAGTTTTATCCCTTTCTGAAATTCTTCCGGCAACGCAAAACGTTCGCTGTTTCTGATAAAATCTTCCAGAAACTGCCCGACAATTTGCCCGTCGGAAAAAGTGAGAAAGGAATGGGCAAGGTAGTTCATTTCAACGTGAAAATTTAATATCCGTCATTACAAATATAGCCAAACCTTTTGTGTAAGAAGATGATGAATATCATTTTTATTTAAGACAAATTTGTCTTAAATTTGAATCACGAATGAAGCTTGTATTTTCAGCCATATTATCCTTTATAGTTTTTGTAGCGGGTTTTCAGAATTCGCTTCTGATGATTGATTATCAGATCAATCGTGATTTCTATGAAATTCACTGTATCAACAAAGCAAAACCGGAAATGGATTGTCACGGAAAATGCCAGATAAAAAAAGAAAGTGAAAAACCCGCCAATCTTTTAAATCAGGTAAAATATTCTTTTGAATTCAATATTCTTCCGTCCCAACCGGTAGATTTTGATAGTGCAGTTTCCATTACTGTTCTCCCCGAAAAAAGCAAAACCGGATTTACCAAAAACAATTTCGTAATGTTTGGTTTTCGGGAGATTCTTCCGCATCCTCCGCAGATTTAACCGAAATTTTCATACGCGATTTTCCATTTTCGATACGAAAATGAGATAAGTCGTACCTTATTTTCTCATTTTTAAAGAACGTTTAAATCTTTATTTGAAAAATTTGAACATTAAGCAAGTTCAGTAAAATTTTAATGGGCTTAATTTAAATCAATGCCATTGATTATTAATGTCTTAATGTTTCATTTAAAGTTCTTTAAAGTAGTCAAATTATTATCCAAAATCAAAAAAAATGAAATTTTCAGTTAAAATCATAGCTGCTTTTTTAGCCATCAGTTTATTCATTATCTCGTGCCGTAATTCCGATGACCCCGTAATCAATCCGGAAAGCGAAACGAAAGATTTAATAAAAATAAAAGAATTTTCAAACGATACCCATACAATAGAACTCTATTCCGCAACAGGAATGATTCAGCAGGGATACAACGACCTGAAAATCAGAATCAAAAATAAATCCACCAATCTGTACGAAAAAAACGCAGAAATAAATTGGATTCCTTTGATGCATATGACTTCTATGACACATTCCTGTCCGAAATCTGCCGTAACCAAAGAACCGAATAGTGAATCTCTGTACTCCGGATATATTGTTTTCCAGATGCCTCAAAACGCGTCGGAATATTGGGATTTGAAAGTGAATTATTCTATCAGCGGAACAGAATATTCCGCAACTTCCGTAATTGATGTTCCTGCTTCCGCAAAGACGAGAGTAAGTTCTTTTCTCGGCAGCGATAATGTCAAATATGTTGTTGCTTACGTAGAACCGAAAACGCCGAAAGTTGCCATAAACGATTGGATTGTCGGAGTCTGGAAAATGCAGGATATGATGAATTTTCTTGTTGCAGACGGATACACCGTAAAAATAGACCCGAGAATGCCCGGAATGGGAAATCACGGTTCTCCGAACAATGTAAACGCCGTTCAGCAAGGAGCAGGAAAATTGTATTATGGAAAACTTTCCCTTACGATGACCGGTTACTGGAAACTGAATCTTCAACTTCAAAAACCCGACGGAACTATTGTTAAAGGGGAAGAAATAACCGATACCAATCCTGCAAGCAGTCTGTTTTTCGAAATCGAATTTTAAAATGTTTAATTTCTACAGGTTGTCATTCCGACTAAGGAGGAATCTCTATAAATTAATAATTTAAGATTCTTCACTGCACTACGTCCCGTTCAGAATGACAAAAAAGATTGCTTTATCTAATTTTATCTGAAATGAAAAAAATAGTACAATTCTGTTTCTTCGTCTTTTTCTTCGCAGAAAATTACGGACAGGAACATCAAAACGATTCCCTGAAATCACGGCGTATTCAGGAAATTGTAATCATCGGCAGTACAAAAATCACCAGCAAAGAAACAAAACCTCTAGGTTCTATTGATGAATATCTGCAAAAATCCGCCATCGTGGAAATGATAAAACGCGGAGCGTATGCGTGGGAACCGGTTATCAACAATATGCCGACAGAAAGAACTCTGGTAACGATTGACGGAATGCGGATTTTCGGTGCGTGTACTGACAAAATGGACCCTATAACTTCTTATGTGGAGATTTCCAATCTTTCGGAAGCGGAAATCAGTTCCGGACAGGAAGGGTCGTGTCACGGAAGTACAATCGGCGGTGCTGTCGATTTGAAAAGAAGAAAATCCGGTTTTGGTGAAAAGAAATGGAATTTCTCCGTGAACAGCGGTTTTGAAAGTGTCAATCTCCAGAAAATATTCGGAGCGGGAAGCGGTTTCAAATCTGAAAAATTCTATACCGATGTCAGTTTTATGATGAGAAATGCGGAAAATTACAAAGCAGGAGGAAATGTGGAAGTTCCGTTCTCACAATTCGGAAAAATCAATATTTCGGGAATTTCGGAAGCGAAAATCGGCGAAAACAAATTTGCGGAAGTTTCTGTAATCTACGATAAAGCCACAGATGTCGGTTATCCTGCACTGCCAATGGACGTTTCGCTTGCAGAAGCACTCATCACTTCTCTAAAATTTCAAATCATTCCGAAAAGTAGCTTTTTGAAAAACTGGGAAACCAAAATTTATTTCAACAAAATCACACACAGAATGGACGATACCAAACGTCCCGTTGTTCCGATTCATATGGATATGCCGGGTTGGAGCGAAACAGCGGGATATTATTCCCACCTGAAAGCCGATGTCAAAAATCATCATCTGATGCTGAATGTGAACGGATTTTACAACAAATCTACTGCAGAAATGACGATGTATCCCGCAAATCCAAATGAAAAGCCGATGTTTATGCTGACTTGGCCCGAAGTAAAAATGCTTTATCAGGGAATTTACCTGGAAGATTTTTTCAATATCAATGAAAACTCGAATGTAAAATTTTCGGCATCGCTCGGTTATCACTCCAATAAAGTGGAAAGCGAATTCGGACTGAACAGTTTGCAGATTTTTTATCCGGAAATGACTGCACAGAAAAACCGTTTGCTTAAAAGCATTGCAGGAAATTATCAGTCGGAGAAAAATGGCTGGAATTATGGTTTCGGCTTCGGTTTCGGAGAAAGAGCACCCTCTGTTTCGGAAGGGTATGGTTTTTATTTGTTCAACAGTTCCGAAATGTACGACTATATCGGAAATCCGAATCTGAAATCCGAATCTTCACGTGAAGCCAACGCTTTTATCGGTATAAAAAAGAAAAAAGTATCAGCAAAGATTTCGGCTTCTTATTTCCATATTTCTGATTATATCGTGGGAGAAATAAACGGAAACCTCACTCCGATGACGATAGGCGCAAAAGGCGTAAAAATCTATTCCGCGCTGAATTATGCAACGATTTTTAATGTCAGTTTAAATTCGGAAATAAAATTGGCAGAACCACTGAAATGGAACACTCAATTAACGTACAGCAGAGGAAAAGACAGCAAAAACGAAAATCTTCCTTTTATTTCGCCGTTCAGTTACCGCTCTTCTCTGAAATATGAAAAAAATAAATTTTCCGCAGAACTTTCCGCACTTGGAAATGCAAAACAGACCGATTTCGCCCCTCTTTACGGAGAATCCGAAACTGCGGATTATATCATTGTGAATACTGCTTTCGGATATCAGTTCAGTTTCGGCGGAAGCAGAATCCTTACGAAAATCGGGTGCGAAAACATCTTCGACAGATATTACACCACCTATTCCGACTGGAACAAAATTCCCCGGTTCGGAAGAAATTTTTTTGTGAATATGAATTTGAGTTTTTAAAAATAAAATTCTGTAACTTTGGTTACTTTCGGGTAAGATTTTAAAATTTAACTTTGCCAAAAATATTCAGATGGAATTTTTAGGATACTTGTCAGCAATCATCATTGGTCTTGTTATGGGACTGATTGGCGGCGGCGGAAGTATTCTCAGTGTACCGATATTCGTTTATGTTTTCGGTTTTGATGCGGTTACGGCAACTGCGCTTTCGCTTTTCGTGGTGGGAATCACAAGTTTCGTGGGTGCTTCGGGATTTATGCGTGAAAAATTAATCGACTTCAAAACGGCTTTTATTTTCGGGATTCCTTCTGTTTTGGGAGTGCTTTTTTCCAGAAGATTGGTATTGCCGCATCTTCCTCATTATATCATCAACAGGTGGGGAATTACATTGACCAAAGAGATGTTTCTGCTGCTGCTTTTTTCGGTACTGATGCTGATTGCTTCTTACAAAATGATTAAAAAAATCAAAAATCCGAAAACAAAAAAATATGAAGAACCTAATTACACGCTACTCGTTTCGCAGGGACTCTTGGTAGGAATCGTAACCGGACTTATCGGTGCAGGTGGCGGTTTTCTCATTGTTCCTGCTTTGGTAATGCTCATAGGTCTTGACATGAAACGAGCCGTTGCAACTTCGCTTTTTATTATTTCGATGAATTCTATTTTAGGATTTCTCAGCACAATGAAAATGGTAAAACAAGATTGGACCTTTCTTCTCACCTTTACCGGATTGGCTATTATCGGGATATTCATCGGAATCAGAATAGCCAAAAAAACAGATGGGAAAAAGCTAAAACCCGTTTTCGGGTGGATTGTTCTTGCAATGGGAATTTTCATCATCATCAAAGAAATATTTCTGAAACAAGAATTTTAAAAATTTCAAACTCTAATAGATAAAATGAAAATTATTAATAGTTGAAAAAAAAACAGTTTTGGTACAATAAATGCCGAAATTTGCAAAGTGATTTTAACACCTCAAAATATGAAAGTAGAACAAATATACACTGGCTGTCTTGCTCAAGGAGCGTACTATATCGTATCTGAAAACGAAGCAGCAATTATAGACCCACTTCGTGAAACAAAACCCTATATCGAGCGGCTCGGAAAAGACAATGTGAAACTAAAATACATCTTTGAAACCCATTTTCACGCAGATTTTGTTTCGGGACATTTAGATTTATCCCAAAAAACAGGAACACCCATTGTTTACGGACCGACTGCAAAACCTGATTTTGAAGCTATTATTGCGGAAGACAACCAAATCTTTGAAATCGGGAAAATTAAAATAAAAGTACTTCACACAC
>CAZHFE010000009.1:0-47119 GCA_964532055.1 uncultured Kaistella sp.
TTAGATTGGTCAGGATTCCTGTTTGCTTGTCTTTCAGGTAAATGTTTTGTCCGTTTGCAAATACACCCTGCCTATTATAAAGAGAAATGGTGTGCAATCCTGTTTTGAACGCTCTGTAACCCAAACTTACCACATCTTCTATATCGAAATTTGGTAAACCGTTGATAGAAATTCTAGAACCTTCCACAACACTGTAGATTTCATCTGACGCAGCTGAGAAACGGGAATCTTCTATACCGACGGTTTTTTGTCCGTTTGCAAAATACACCACTGCTGCCATGGTTTCAATATTTGAAGGTGCACGAAGCGTTAACCAATATCTGTCTTTTTCAGGTTCGATGGTTTCTGTGCCTCTTCCGAAGAAACTGGTAGCGGCATTAGAAACACGCATATTAGTATTGCTGAATTTCAATTCCTGTGAAGATGCTATTGCCTGTACCAAAAATCCCTGTGCAGGACTTATATAGCGAGTCGGAATTCTCGTTGGTAATGCTCCTGTTGGGGTTCCTGCTCCGACTCCTGCGCCGCTTACCGCGTTGTATTTGGCATAATTAGCACCGCCATAAGTTGAACCTTGCTGTGCATACTCCGTATTTCCTCTATTGTCCCAGAAATGGAAGGTGGCGTCAATCGCTGAAAGATTCTGCTCATACAATTCTTCCAAATCCAAATTAGATGGATAAGGATTTCCGACCAAGTTGTAGCCGTGTGCAGCATCGGTACGTGCCAAAGTATAATTCAAAGGACCATTAAACGGAACACCTATGAATTTCGCAGGATTTACGGAAGTTCCTTCAGTTCCCGAACTCTTTTCCTTCAAAGCCAAGGCACGACCTGCAATATAAGCTCCGCTGGAAGTATAAAACTTATCATTGGTTTCGTTGTAATACAACGTTGTAACTAAATTGTCTAAAGTTCCGGTATAAACAGATTTCAGATTGGTATTTTCGGTTGGTGAAGAAACATAGTTATACTGCTGTCTTCCGGCAGAGAATGTGAACACTTTCTGCACTTCTATATTTCCCGTGTTTACTGCTGTATTATCGATTTGAATCAGGTTGGCTCCGTCTTGTATCATAACATTACCATTATTGTGTAAACTTCCCTGCAATTCCACATAGGTATTGGCAACAACAGTAAGCGAAGCTCCCGTATTTATAGTACAACTGCAAGCAGAAAAACTTCCGTCCGCGGTTGAGTAATTTCCGTATATTTCAGCGGATAAACCATTGTTATTGGGTATCCCGTTGTCCCATATTCCGCCGATGTAAGTTGAAACTACACCGATGTTCATAATTAGCGTATTGGAGGTCGCAGGTGAACCCGTTAAGCACGGTGTTGCGTTGGAAGTCATTTCCACTGTTACGACATTACCATTGGTCAAACCTGTGGTAGTATAAGTCGCGGAATTTGTTCCTACATTACTTCCGTTTACTTTCCACTGATAAATTGGTGATGTTCCACCGTTGGTTGGTGTTGCAGTAAAAGTAACGCTGGTTCCAGCACAAATGGTAGTGCCAGGATTTGCCGAAATCGATACACTTGCAGGCAAATTCGGATTTACCATCATGCTTAAAGTGTTGGAGGTCGCAGGTGAACCCGTTAAGCACGGTGTTGCGTTGGAAGTCATTTCCACTGTTACGGCATTACCATTGGTTAAACCTGTGGTAGTATAAGTCGCGGAATTTGTTCCTACATTGCTTCCGTTTACTTTCCACTGATAAATTGGTGATGTTCCACCGTTGGTAGGTGTCGCAGTAAAAGTAACGCTGGTTCCAGCACAAATAGTAGTCCCAGGATTTGCCGAAATCGATACACTTGCAGTTAGGCGCGGGTTTATTGTAATATTACTTCCGTTATAATTCCCGATTATATTGGGATTGCTGCTTACCACCCGAATTCTGTAGCCGGTTCCGCCCGCGGTTCCTGCAGGTATTGTTGCGGTAATCGTTCCGGCGACAGTTGAAGTTACAGTGCCAATGTCTACTGGTACAGCAAAGCTTCCCGAAGCATCGGACAGCTGAGCGGTAAAAATATTTCCGCCAACGTATGTCCCTATGATGGTGTAAGGTACAGAAACGTTAGCACCGGCACAAAACGGAGAGCCGGTTATTGTGCCTGTATCTATCCTGTGCGTTCTTCCGAAAGTAAAAAACCTGTTAGTCCCGATTGCATTAGATCCGGTAACTCCATTCGCTCCCGCAGTTCCTGCTAAAGTGGTATAAGTTCCGTTTGAAGCAGTGCTTCCTGCAATCAAATTTAAAGGCGATATGGCGGTTGGTCTTGATAACCCGATGGTGCTTGTATTAGTAAAATTTCCTGTGGTAACAAGCGACCAGTATTCAGTAGTGCTGAGTGAGCCGAATGTTGTATCAGGAGTACCACCTGAATTCGTATTAAACGCTTCAACCTGTGCGGTAATCGCACCTGTCCCTGTACGGGGCACCAATGTAAAAGGAAGATAGATGGAACTTTTCCCTACTGGAAAAATATAAGCAGCCGTTCCTGATGTTATACTTGCCGGTAATGTCCATCTTAGAGGACCATTGATGAAAGAAGTAGCAGATCCGCCAGCAACAGCATTTGTTGCAGTTCGCGTAATGTTCAGCAAGTTTGTGGCGGAGGTAGTCAGGATACCGTTGGTCATGGTAAGCGTATTAGTCACCGTTACATCATCATTTGTTCCTGTAATCCCGACAGCAACGCCTCCTGAATTGTTATTGATATTAAGATTATAAAAATTAGTTGCTACAGAACCGTTTCCTCCAATGGTTTGCGCTGTGTTTCCTGTGAAATTTACCGTGCTGGTTGATTGTGTAAACGTTTTATTATTAACCCAGTTTCCCGATATATTAATCGTTGGTGATCCGCTGCAGGTATAAGCGGTTGATCCCGCTCCGTCAATCGTAAGGTTACCTATATTTGCAGTTCCTGAAGAATGGGTAAGTATTCCCTGAAGGGATGGAGAACTAGTAGCATCACCTACAAATACTTCATCCGCGTTCAGCGTTCCACCAGACAAATTCACCGTTCCTGCACCTGTAGAATAACCTATTCTAAATCCACTCTTCACATTTAAAGTTCCGTTACTGGGAATGGTTACGGTTCCTCCCGCGTTGAGCAAACTGGCGTTTGCATTTACGATATAACTTCCTGTGCTGAAAGTACCACCAGTCACATTAAAACTTGCCCAGAAATTGTCGTTTACAGTAACTGTACCACTAGCTGTAATAGTACCACTTGTGTGGGTTAGTGTAAGAATGCTTAAAGCGGAAGTGCCGGTTGTGATGGTTCTGCCACCTGTCTTCATACTGACATGTGCCCTACCTGTGTAGTCATATTTTCCGCTAATTGTTATGCTACCGCTTACGTTTAATTGTTTAGCTGCCGTGTCCCAATCAACGTTATGGGTTAATGTTCCGTTGGTCGATACAATAAGATTACTTCCAACGGTATAGTCGGCATCAGTTGCTGCTAATCTAAGGTTTCCCTGTGTAACAGTGAGAACATTTGTTATCTTAAAAGCTTTGCTTATGTTTTCAACCATTGTAGCGGCAGCACTTTTATTGATGGTAAGATTCCCAAAAGTGCTAGTCGAAGTTCCTCCGATTGTTGATGCAGTAGCTCCGGTAAAAGCTACTGTAGAGTTCGCCCCGGCTGATAATGTCCCATTATTAGTGAAATTATCCGATACGGTAAGTATAGTATTGGCATTATTATTTAAAGTCAAGGTAGCTCCCGAGTTAATGGTAACACTTTTCGCAACCGCGGAATAACTATTAGGAATCGTAGGTTGATTGGATATATTGGGTATCACTACATCGTGAGCCGCAGTTGGTATACCTGAAGACCAGTTACCGGCTTGATTCCAATTATTATTCAAGAAATAACCTCCTGTCCAGGATTGGTTTGTCCGTAAAATGCCAATGCCCAAAGAAGGGTGATCACCAACAGAATTTTGTTTATTATTGTTTTCATGGTTGCAACTTTATAAACTTTAATGCATGAAAAGAGATTTCACTCCCTATTTTTCATTTTGCGAAAATACTATATTTTTTATTTACTGATGAAAAAAAAATGAGTTTAAGCATTGTAACATAATATTTTAGAGGTGAGGGGTGCAAATTTCGGGCGTGATGAACTAATTTGGAAATACGAATGACGAAGTGCTAATGACGAAGTTGTATAATGTATATTGTATAAGTGTGTGGTAACCGAAACGTGTAACTTGCACCCATAACCTCACACCCAAAACTGTTTTATTTCAATTCCTGAAAATATCTTTTCAAAACATCGGCATTTTCTCTTTCATAAGTATCAACTTCCAGTATTTTCGGCTGTGCATCGGGTTTAAAGAAATTATCTAAAATGCGTGAAAGCGTTTCTTCGTCATCTACTTTGGTATAGCCGAAACCGAAATGTTTTGCAAGATATTCCACACTTTTATGATGTTTGGTAATGATAAATTCTTCCACAACATCCTGCTTTGCATTTCCGGGCCCTGCAATGATTCTGAAAATATCACCACCGCCATTATTGAAAACAATGATTCGTGTATAGGGCGGTATATAATTATTCCACAATCCGTTGATGTCATAGAAAAAACTCAAATCTCCCGTTACCAAAACAGTAGGATTTTTATCGCGCATTGCAAATCCTATTGCGGTAGAAGTAGATCCGTCTATTCCGCTGGTTCCACGATTGCAATACACATTGTTTTTTTGAAAATCAAACAACTGCGCATAGCGAATCGCCGAAGAATTGCTGAAATGCAAATTGATGTTATCTGGCAGTTTATAAGAAAGCAGCTCAAAGAATTTGAAATCGGAGAAATCGGCTTTCATACAATATTCTTGGTGCTTCAAATCTTTTTTGTCGCGCAAAACGTCCCACAGATTAAAATAAGACTGAGGTTCAAGTTTGGCAAAATTCAGCAGTTTGGCAAAGAAATTTTCGGGGTTGGTTTCTATTTTTTCGGTCAGTGCAAAAAAAGTGTCGGGTTGCCAAATTTCGTCAATATGCCAATGATTTTTCGGTTTTGATTTTCTCAAAAATTCTTTAACTTTTTTAGAAACCACATTTTGCCCAATTGTGATGAGCAATTCCGGAGAGTATGTTTTATAATCTTCTTCGGTGAAATTATAAATATAGCGGTCGATATGTCGGAAAAACTTTTCGTTCCGCAGGTTAGAATTCGCTTCGCACAACACAACTACGCTGTGATTTTTTACCAGCTGCGAAAGCTGCATTTCCAACTCTGCGCTGTAATCTTTTGTCCCAATCAAAATCATGATTCGTTTTGCGGTGTTCCATTCTGCCGCAAGATTTGCAGGGAGTTCATATTTCTTTTTCTGCAGATTTTTTTCACTCGGCGGAAAATTCAGCAGTTCCGGGACTAATTCGTACAATGGCTCTTCTAAAGGAATATTAATATGAACAGGTCCGTTTTTTTGGAAACAGGTTTCTATTGCTTTTTTAACTTGGTCAAGATTTGTATCGTCTGCATTTTCTCTGTTATCTTCCAAAAGTTGGAAATCACCGTAACTATGCTGCGAAAACAAATCTTTTTGCCGAATGGTTTGTCCGTCAAAAATATCTACAAAATCTGTCGGTCTATCTGCTGTTATGACCAAAAGCGGAACATTCTGATAAAACGCTTCTGTAATTGCAGGATAATAATTTGCCGCCGCAGAACCGCTTGTACAGATAATTGCAACAGGTTTTTTCTCACTTTTTGCCATTCCCAATCCCACAAAACCGGCACTTCTTTCATCTACAATACTGTAGCAGTTGAAGCCGTCTGTTTCTGCAAAATGTATTGCTAAAGGTGCGTTTCTGGAACCCGGCGAAATCACGAAATTGTAAATTCCGTATTCTTTCAAAAGATGTGCTAAAATCTGAATACTTCGTTTTCTGGAAAATTGCTTCATGCTGAAAATTGATTTGCAAATTTACTATAAAATAACTTTGGCTGACTTATATTTGTCATCATTATCTCAATGAAAAAAAGAATGAATAATAATACATTTGTAAAAACGAAAACAATATGCTCTACAAGATTTTCAGAGGAACAGCAGTAACTTTTGCGTTGCTCATCGCACTTACTTATGCATTCGGGTACAATTATCTTTTCAAGGGAATCCGCGAAACATATTTGCGTGGCGAAACGGGAGCAACGATTGATGACGGCGGTTATTTCCCTTCTCATCGTATTCTGAAAGGGAATCCTATAGCGTGGGAAAAAGATTCTCTGTACAATAAAAATCTTCTACCGAAAGCTTTAGTTGAAGAATTGAAAAATTCAAAAACCGCTTCTTTTCTCGTCATTAAAAACGGAAAAATCCTACACGAAGAATATTGGGACGGCTACAATCAACGCTCAAAAACAAATTCTTTTTCAATGGCAAAAGCGGTGAATGTAATGCTTCTTGGTAAAGCGATTGAGGAGGGAAAAATAAAAGCGTTGAACCAAAAATATTATGATTTTTATGAAAATTATAAAAATGTTGAATTTGGGAAATATCTTACTTTAGAAGATTTGGCAACAATGGAATCGGGATTGAATTGGAACGAAGAATACAATAGTCCTTTCGGGCAAAATGCAAAAGCATATTACGGGAAATCACTCGACGTCGCTGTTTTTCTGAGGGGTTTCAAAAACAAGCCGGGAACAAAATTTGAGTATCAAAGCGGGACTTCGCAATTGCTCGGTTTTGCCATAAGAAAAGCGGTGAACAAAACCATGGCAGATTACGCTTCTGAAAAACTGTGGAAACCACTCGGAATGGAACAAAACGCAGATTGGAGCACAGATGAATTCGGCATGGAAAAAACATTTTGCTGTATTCATGCTGCTTCCAGAGATTTTGCAAAATTGGGACAGTTACTTTTGGATAAAGGAAAGTTTAATGACACACAAATTCTTAATCCTGATTTTGTGGAAAAAATGACTACTCCCACCAAACTTTCCAACGGCGTTTACGGAATGGGACTTTGGCTGAATTATGATGTTGCGGTGAAACATTATTTTTTTCGGGGACTTTACGGACAATACATCATCATAATTCCTGAAAAGCAAATGGTTATCGTAAGGACCGGAATGTACAAAAACCAACCGAAAGACAAAAAAGGAAGACCGCTGCAGGTAGAATTTTTGGTGAATGAAGTGGTGAAGAATTTTTAAAATCAAACTTCTGAAACCCGAATCACAATTAATTTCCGTAAATTTGAAGGGTTCTAAACAAGCAAAATGTTCGATTTACAAAATATCCGCAGTCAGTTTCCCATTCTGAATAGGGAAGTAAACGGAAAACCCCTGATTTACCTCGATAATGCGGCAACTTCGCAGAAACCTGTTTTAGTATTGGAATCTTGGCAAAAATATTACACCGAAATCAATGCCAATGTTCATCGTGGAATCCATACATTGAGCCAGTTAGCAACGGAAGAAATGGAAATTTCCCGAAGAAAAATTCAAAAATTCATCAATGCAAAAAACGACTACGAAGTTATCTTCACCAAAGGGACTACCGAAGGAATCAATCTGATTGCGTATTCTCTGACAAACCTCATCAAAGAAAATGACGAGATTATTATTTCTCATTTAGAACATCATTCCAATATTGTTCCGTGGCAAATGCTCTGTGAAAGAACAGGAGCAAAACTGAAAGTAATCCCCATTGACGAAAACGGAGTTTTACAACTCGATTTTTTAGATGAAACGCTAAGTGAAAAAACCAAGATTGTTTCTGTAAATCAGGTTTCCAATGCTTTAGGAATTGTAAATCCTATCGACGAAATTATTGCAAAAACGCGTAGAAATTCAGATGCAGTTATTGTGATTGACGGAGCGCAGTCTGCACCGCATTTCAAAATTGATGTACAGAAAATGGATTGCGATTTTTTTGTGTTTTCGGGACACAAAATGTATGCACCAATGGGAACGGGAATTTTGTACGGAAAAGAAGAAATCCTGCGGAAAATTCAGCCGTTTCATGGTGGCGGAGAAATGATTGCAACCTGCACTTTCGAGAAAACGACTTATGCGGATTTGCCTTTTAAATTTGAAGCTGGAACCCCGAATGTCGGTGGAAATATTGCTTTGGGAACTGCGGTAGATTTTATTGAAACCATCGGACACCAAAATCTTCAAAACCACGAAAATGCTTTGCTCAATTATGCCCAACAAAAACTTCTCGAAATCGAAGGTTTGAAAATTTACGGCGAAAAAGTAAAAAGAACAGGCGTTGTTTCATTTAATCTGGAAGGAATTGGGATTGCTTCTGATGTGGGAATGATTCTCGACAAATTAGGAATTGCTGTGAGAACTGGTCATCACTGCACACAACCGATTATGGATTTTTATAAAATTGCAGGAACGGTGCGGGCAAGTTTTGCGGTGTACAATGATTTCCACGAAATTGATGTTTTGATTGATGGCGTAAAAAAAGCACAGAGAATGCTTTCATAACTCCAAGTGAAATTTTTAATTTTTCCTGCTGATTTCGCTGATTGCATATTACCAACATATATAATCTTCATTATTAGCTAAATATTTGAGAAAAGCTTTAAGAAGCACTAAGATTGAAAAACGAAATGCGAAGCTCAAATTTCAAAAACCAGCCGATCACCGAATTTTTCTTCCGTAAAATATCCGTTTTCATAAACCAGATTTCCGTTCACGAAAGTATGCGTGATTTTGGAATGAAATTCAGCACCTTCCAGCGGACTCCAACCGCATTTGTACAAAATATTTTCTTTGGAAACTATCTGTTTTTCATTTAAATCCACCAAAACCAAATCGGCTTTATAACCTTTTTTTATAAAACCTCTTTTCTCTATTCTGAAAAGAATCGCAGGATTATGGCACATTTTTTCAATGATTTTTTCTAAAGAAATTTTTGCGTTTCGGTAATTTTCTAACATTACATTCAGGGAATGTTGAACCAAAGGTGCTCCTGAAGGGCATTGGGTATAAATATTTTGTTTTTCCTCAAAAGTATGCGGAGCGTGATCGGTTGCGATAACATCTATTCTGTCATCCAAAAGAGCTTTCCAAAGTCCATCTTTATCTTTTTGCGTTTTTACGGCGGGATTCCATTTGATTAAACTCCCTTTTGTTTCGTAATCTTCATTGGTAAAGGTAAGATGATGAACACAAACTTCCGCCGTGATTTTTTTATCTTTCAAGGGAATATCGTTTCTGAAAAGTGCAGTTTCTTTCGCTGTTGACAAATGAAAAACGTGTAACCTTGCTCCTGTTTTTTCGGCAAGTTCAATCGCTTTGGAAGATGATTTGTAACACGCTTCTTCACTTCGGATTAAGTGATGAAATTTCACGGGAATATCATCGCCATATTCTTTTTTAAAGTTTTCCGTATTTTCACGAATGGTCGCTTCATCTTCGCAATGAACAGCAATCAGCATTTTGGTTTTACTGAAAATATTTTCTAAAGTGTCCGGATTATCAACCAACATATTTCCCGTTGAAGAACCCAAAAACAATTTGATTCCCGGAACGTTTCGCGGATTGGTTTTCAGAACTTCTTCGAGATTGTCGTTGGTTCCGCCCATCATAAAACCGTAATTCGCATAAGATTTTCCGAACGCGATTTTGTATTTTTCTTCCAAAAGTTCCTGTGTTACGGCATTCGGAACGGTATTCGGTTGGTCAATAAAACTCGTGATTCCGCCTGCAATTGCTGCTTTCGATTCGCTTTCAATATCTCCTTTCCAAGTCAATCCTGGTTCACGGAAATGTACTTGATCATCGATAATTCCAGGCAAAAGATATTTTCCAAAAGCGTCAATAATTTGTTCGGCTTCATCAGAAATATTTTTTTCGATTTTGAGAATCAAATCGTTTTCTATCAGCAAATCGCTTTCAAAAACCTGATTTTCATTGACGATTTTGGTGTTTTTGATGAGGGTTTTCATTAAAATTTTTTAGACATATTTCACTGTAAATTTAAGGATTTCATCGTAAAAATCATTATGGTTTAGAATATATAAAAAATTTACCTTTGCATAAATCTTTGGACATTGAAAAAACTCCTCAACGAAACCATTATCTACGGAATCGGCGCAATTTTGCCGAGAGTAATTGTAGTAGCACTTAATTATCTATTCATTAAACATATTGATAACAGTGCTTTTGCAATTTTTACCAATCTGTATGCGGCGGTTTCTTTTGTGAATATTGTGCTGTCTTTCGGTTTTGAAACGGCGTATTTCCGTTTTTCCGCAGATAAGGAAAACGAAACAAAAACATTCAACACTTCGTTTTGGTTTTTAACGGGATTATCGACCGTCTTTCTGATTTCCGTTCTGCTTTTCAATCAACCGATTGCTGATGTTTTCGGATATTCGGAAAACCCCGAATATATCCGCTGGTTTGCGTGGATTGCATTTTTCGATAATCTGCTTGTGATTCCTTTGGCTTGGCTCAGATTCCACAATATGCCGGTAAAATATACAGCAGTTCGTGTGACTCAGTCGGTTTTTCAAAGTATTTTTGCGATTGCCCTATTTCTGTATATTCCCGAAAAAATTTCAATGGATTTCGGATTGAAAGAAAAAGTTTCATATCCGTTTTACAGCAATCTGGCTTCAAGTTTTATTGGATTTTTGCTGGTTCTGCCAATTATTTTAAAAATTAAATTTCAGTTTTCTACGGAGCTTTTCAGGAAGATGCTGAAATATTCTTTTCCGATAATGATTGCCGGATTGGCTTTTATGGTGAATGAAAATTTTGATAAATTCATTCAGAAATTCATTATTGATGATGCAGATGCAGGTGCTTACGGAGGTTGCTACAAAATGGCAGTGCTAATGACACTTTTCGTAACCGCTTACAGAATGGGAATCGAGCCGTTTTTCTTTAAACAAATGAACAGCGAAAACGCTAAAAACACTTATGCAAAAGTTACCGAATATTTCACGTTTTTCGCGACGATTGTCGCGCTCGGAATCATTGCCAATGTTTCGTGGCTGAAGCTTTTGCTTGTTCCGAACCAAACGTATTGGGTTGCTTTAGATATTATTCCGGTGATTGTAATTGCCAATCTCTGTTTCGGGATATATTATAATTTTTCCACTTGGTACAAAGTTACGGACAGAACGCAGATTGGAACGGTAATTTCTTGGTTGGGAGCAATTATCACGATTGTTCTGAATTTACTTTTGCTGAAAAAATATGGATTTATGGTTTCTGCGTGGATAACATTTTTAGCATATTTCGTCATGATGATTACCTCCTATATTTTAGGACAAAAATATTATCCGATTCCGTATAGAATTAGTAAAATGATGCTTTTTTTGGTTTTATCAATCGTTTCGGGATTTCTGATTTCCAATGTTTTCGATTATAATTTCTGGATTGGGAATGCAATTTTCATCTTATTTTCGGGAATACTGATTTTCAGTGAAAAAGGCAGACTTTTTGTTTCAAGGAAAAAAGCGAGGTAAAATGTAAAAAAGAATATGAAAAAACCGTTATCATAATATGCGGCTTATTTTATTAATTTTAGTGGGATTTTCTATCACTTTCTGCAACAGCAGTGAAGCGAAAACAGCTTTAACAAAAAATAAAAAAATGGAAAGACAGAATTTAGAATATGTAACTTTCGGTGGTGGCTGCTTTTGGTGTGTAGAGGGAGCGTTCCGCTATTTGAAAGGTGTGGAGTCGGTGATTTCGGGATATTCCGGCGGACATAAAAACAACCCGACTTATGAAGAAGTCTGCACTGGAAAAACGGGACATGCAGAAGTGGTACAAATCGGTTACGATCCGAAGGTGATTTCTTATGATCAGTTGATGGACGTGTTTTTTTTCCTGCACGATCCTACTCAACTCAACAGACAAGGTAATGATATAGGAACACAGTACCGCTCAGTGATTTTCTATAAAGATGACCAGGAAAAATCCATGGCTGAAAATGCACTGAAAAACTCTGAATCAAGCGGAAGATGGAGCGGAAAATATGTAACGGAAATTACAAAATTCGAGAGGTTTTTTCCGGCAGAACAATATCATCAAGGATATTATCAAGCCAACCCAAATCAGCCGTATTGCAGTGCGGTCGTAGGTCCTAAAATCGCAAAATTCAAAAAACACTTCGGCAAACTGGGAATGCTTAAATCTGAAGAATAAAAAAATCCCGATGAAAATATTTCATCGGGATTTTTATGCTTGCAAAATACCTTATTTCACAAGTGTCATTTCGTTGATTAAATGACCTGCGTTTCCGTATTTTTCGATTACCCAAAGTACGAATCTTACATCTACGTTGATGGTTTTTTGCCATTTTTCATCGAAGATAATATCGCCGCTAAGTGCTTCGCTGTTTCCGTCAAAAGCAAGCCCCAGAAGATTTCCGTTTCCGTCCATAATCGGTGAACCAGAGTTTCCTCCCGTAATATCATTATCTGAAAGGAAATTTACCTGAAGTTGTTTGGTATTTTTATCGGTATAATTTCCGTAGTCTTTTTTCTTCATTAAATCGAGAAACTTTTGCGGTAATTCGAATTCTTCATCACCTTTTTTGTGTTTAGCAACCATTCCTCTCACATCGGTATAATAATTATCTTTTTCAGAAATTCCGTAATAATTTCTGTCGTTACGTTCAGGAAGCGTGGTTACTTTTCCGTAAGTCAAACGCATTGTGGAATTTGCATCGGGATAAAAACTTTTGTTCGGTTGAGATTTCATTAATCCGTTTAAGAAATCTCTTGAATTGGTATTAAAAAAATCATCCACTTTCTCAAAACGTTTCACCAAAAGTTTTTGGTCTTCTATATAACCATCAGCAATTTTCTTTAAAGGATCGGCATCAATTTTCAATCGATCAGGATTATTAAGGAAATTTGTTGCAGATAGTTTATTGGCAAAAATAGATGACACTGCAACATTGGAAACGGTAGAAACATTAACGGAATTAATGGTTTCAGAAGCCACTTCTTTATCAACTCTTTTCTGATATAGAGAAATCATATTAACCAACATATCGCTTTCTAAATCGACATTGAAGTTTTCATAAGAAGTATTAATCATATCTTCCACTTTTTGTTTCATTGCTGCTCTACCTGCATCATCTTGATCTGCGTAGGTTTTAAAAAGTGCACCCAATCTGTACGCAATTGAAATATATTTTGCGTTTCTCTGGAGTTGCGCTCCGTAATTTCGCTCTACATTTCGGGCAGAAGTTTGCTTGTAATATGCGTCAATGTTTTGCAGAATTCCGCCGTATTTCGCTTCATTTTCGGGTTGAACTGCCCATTGCATGAAAGCTTCTTCTACTTTTTTCTTGTCTGAAATTGTTCCGTTTTTAATGACAGCATCAATCGTTCCCTGTCTGTTTTTCCAGTAATTAGCAACTGATGCATATTGCGAAGCATAACCTAATTTTGTAGCTTGATCTTTGTCCATATATTTTTTCATCACATCCATTGCGGTTTTAGATGATTCTACCCATGCTGGATAATCTTTGCCTACCATTTGGTTTATGCCGTAAGAAGTAAGATAGCGGTTGGTTCTTCCCGGAAAACCGACAATCATTGCAAAATCTCCTGGTGTATAACCTTTCAGGGAAATAGGCAGTGCGTGTTTTGGTTTCATAGGAACATTACTTGTAGAATATTCCGCTGGATTTCCGTTGGTATCTGCGTAAACACGGAAAACAGAAAAATCTGCGGTGTGTCTTGGCCACTCCCAGTTGTCGGTATCACCTCCGTATTTTCCCAAAGCGTTTGGCGGAGTTCCTACCAATCTCACATCTTTAAAATCCTGATAAACGAAATAATAAAACTCATTTCCATTAAAAAAATCTCTTACAACTACCGTATATTTTCCATTTTCGGAATTTTCGGTTTGTATTGCTTTGTATTCGGCATCGATGATATTTTTTCTTTCATCGGCGGTCATATTATTATTGAGTTTTGCGTTGATTCTTTGTGAAACATCGTCCATTCTCACCAAAAACCTTACCGAAAGTCCTTTTGCAGGAATTTCTTCGCTTCTTTTCATTGCCCAGAATCCGTTTGTAAGATGGTCATTTTCTGGTGTTGAAAGTGCTGCAATTTGTCCATATCCGCAATGGTGATTTGTGAAAAGCAAACCTTCTTTGGAAACCATTTCTGCTGTACAACCACCACCGAATTGTACGATAGCGTCTTTCAAACTTGAGTTGTTCACCGAATAGATTTCTTCTGGAGTAAGTTTCAGTCCTTCTTTTTTCATATCCACACCATTGAGGCGTTTAATCATCATCAAAAGCCACATTCCTTCATCTGCTTTGATTTGTAAAAAGCTCAGCATAAAAGTGAGCAGTAAAAATATTCTTTTCATTGTTAAAATTTTATGAATTGCTAATGTACGAAAATCCTTTCAGATGATGAAAAAAATCATTCTTAATGATTTTTTTGGAAACAAAAAAAGGTCTGAAAATTTTTCAGACCTTTTTTAGATGATATTCAGAAATTATTATTTCTTGATAAGTTTAGTGTTTTCTACTGCTCCACCACCGTATTGAACTTGAACAACATAAGTTCCTTTTGGCAATGCAGATACGTTGATTTCACTTCCTTTAGCAGATTTCACGTTTTTACCCGAAAGGTCAATTACGCTTACTGATTCAATTTTGTTGTTAGAAGTTACTTTCACAACATCTGTTGCAGGGTTAGGGAAAATCTTAAGATTAGATTTTACAGCTACTTCAGAAGTTTTTAAAGCTAAATCACCAACAAATTTCAAGATTCCTGTGGTTCCTGAAGGGCCGTCGCTGAATTGTCCTGCCCAACCTGTAGTAGTATTCAAGAATCTTACTTTACCTCTTTGCTGACCTGCATCGATAGAAATCCAAGTATGACCACCGTCTGTACTATAAGCAGAACCCATCCAAGATTCATCAGTAAAACGAATACCTGTTGTTACATAAGTGTTTGCAGTTCCCGGAACATAAGCGATATCACCAAAATACCAAGTTCCTGCAGGAGTAACCGGATCCCATGTTGCACCACCGTCTGCAGTTTCATACAGAGCAGAAGATGTTCCGTCACCGTCCACAGCAATTAGAAGACCATTAGTGGCATTTCTGAAAGCGAAAGATCCTGAAGAACCGGAAGTTATTACACCTCCAAAGTCAAGAACAGGAGAGAAATCAACTGTCCACGTAGTTCCTTTATCTGATGAGCGCAGAATACGTCCTAAACTACTTCCTGCCCAAATATTATCTCCTACAACTTCTTTCATTCCCACATAGGTGAATTCATCACCATTAAGAGGAGCGGGAGCTCCTGCAACGGCAGTCCAAGAAGTCCCACCATTTGATGTTTTAAACATCTCAAATTTTCCATTAAGTGGGTCTCCACTAGTCCATCCATCATTAGCATTCCAAAAATAAATATGGTTTGCAAATGAATTGGTTGTATAACCAACAGTTTGCTGAGTCCAACCTGTCCCACCATTTGTTGTTTTCCAGATTCTGTTAGCGTTAGATCCCGTTGCGTGAGGAGCCGTTATAATCCATGCGGTATTAGCATCTAATCCGTGAATATCAGAAACCAAAGCGTTTGCTCCCGGTCCTGCAACGGTAGTAGCTGTCCAGGTAGTTCCGCCATTGGTTGTTCTTCCAACAACTTTAGGATAAGTTCCTCCTCCAGAACCATCATACGCAAATGTCCACACAGTGTTTGCATCTACGATAGAAATTTCATCAACTCCGAAGTTTGCAGCAAATTTCGTTGCTTGTGGAGTCCACGATTGTGCTGTAACCGCTACTGACAAAAGCACAACACTCGATAATAATAATTTTTTCATAATCTTATAAGTTTAATGATTTTTGGTAAAAGTATACAATTTAGAAATTATATGCAAATAATATTGCAGAAAATTTACCCATTATTTCTTTTCTTTATGAATCCAACGCTTTGGTATTTATAAATAATTTACTGCTTATCAAAGGGTTATTCGTTATTTTCATTCTGCTTTTTCAACATTTCGGTATGGGGTATTTCGTCTTCCAGATATTTTTTTCCGGTGTCTGTAAAACCTAAATCTGTATAAAATCTGATAAGATAATCCTGTGCAGAAATTCTGATTTTGGAAGTTTTCATTCTGGTTTTGATGATTTCCAGCGCGTATTTTATCAATTGTTTTCCGAGATTTTTTCCTCGCGCTTTTTTGGTGGTTAAAACCCTTCCTAAAGAAGCTTCGGGATATTTGATATTCTTATCGAAAATCCTGCAATATGCCAGAATATCACCATTCTTTTCTGCCCAAAGATGAACGGCTTTATCATCGTATCCATCAAGGTCGGGATATGGGCAGTTTTGCTCTATTATGAAAACTTCAACTCTGGCTTTGATGATTTCATATAGTTCCGAAGTGGAAAGTTCATCAAATGTTTTGATTTTCCAAATCAGATTACCCATTGAAATCGACTTTATTATGATGAAGAAATTCGTTAGTCTTTTCTATATAATGCAAAATTTCATCACAACCAGATTTTTTTTCGGCAGACGTAATATATACATCGGGTAAATCTTCCCAAGATTTCAGCAGTTCTGTTTTATAATTTTCAACATTTTCTATAGCAGTATTCGGTTTCAGTTTATCAGCTTTCGTAAAAACTATGGAAAAAGTAATTCCGTTTTCTCCGCACCATTCGATAAACTCCAAATCAATTTTCTGCGGTGTGTGCCGGGAATCTGCCAAGACGAAAAGATTGACCAGATTTTTTCTGTTTAGGATATAATTGGTGATGAGTTTTTCAAAATCTTTTCTTGTGCTTTTAGAAACTCTTGCATAACCATAACCCGGCAAATCGGTGAGATACCAGTTTTCATTAATGAGAAAATGATTGATAAGTTGTGTTTTTCCTGGAGTTCCCGATGTTTTTGCAAGATCTTTTTTGTTCATTATCGCATTAATCAGAGAAGACTTTCCCACGTTAGAACGCCCGATAAAAGCGTATTCCGGAAGATTCGGTTCCGGACAATCCTGCCATTTTTGGCTGCTTTTTACAAACACTGCTGTTTTGATGACCATTTTCAGATTTTTTCTAATTTAATTAAAAATAAAAAATGGAAGATTTCTGCTTCCATTTTTTTATTTTTCGGTTTTTTTCATCCAATTGTACAGAATTTCGTTGAACTCATCGGGTTTTTCCATCATTGCGGCGTGTCCACATTTATCAATCCAATACAAATCTGAATTGGGCAGAAATTTATGCATATCTTCGGCAACTTCCGGAGGTGTTACATTGTCCTGCTTTCCCCAAATCAAACAAACCGGAACTTTTATTTTTGGTAAATCATTTAACATGTTGTGTTTAATAGCACTTCTTGCGAGCATTACTGTTTTTATGCCTTTCATTCTGTCGTTTACCACTGCAAAAACTTCATCCACCAATTCATCGGTTGCAACAATGGGGTCATAAAAAACCTCTTCCGTTTTCTTTTTTATATATGTTTTGTCGCTTTTTCGCGGAAAACTGTCGCCGAAAGTTCTCTCATAAAGCCCGGAACTTCCTGTTAAAACAAGATTTTCCACCAATTCGGGTCTTGCTAATGTGAGAATCAAACCGATATGTCCTCCCATAGAATTACCGATGATTGTTGCAGGTTCCCCTATTTTTTCTTCGATAAATTTGGCAACATATTTTGCAATCGAAGTGAGATTGGTGTTCAAAACCGGCAAATCATAAATAGGAAGTTGCGGAACAAAAACCTTATATCCTTTTTCAGAGAAAAAATTCACGGTCTTTTCAAAATTGCTCAAACCACCCATTAAACCGTGTAACAGAATTAAAGGATGACCTTCTCCACTTTCTATAAAAGCAAGGTTTTTATTTTTTTTTGTTTTAAATACCATAAATTTTTGCTCAATAAGCGTTGCAAAAATACAAATTAAACGCCAAAATCAATTTATTAGCAATTGAATTTTCAATAAATTTTTATTTTCCGATGACGGGGAAATCCGTTTTTTTTGGGAATAAGAATCGAAAAACCAAATTTTTAATTCATTTTTAATCAGGTCGTTATTATCAAAATCCAAAACTTATTAACATTATCTCAAAAAGTGGGGAAAAGTGGGAAATTTTAGAAAAAATTATATACATTTGTCCCAAATGATTACTTTCTACGAAACATACGAATGCAAAATAGATGATAAAGGTCGCCTGAAACTGCCTTCATCATTGGTAAAACATTTGGAAAATCTCGACGGATGTTTTGTGGTGAAACGTGCTGTCTTTCAGAATTGTTTGGAAGTATATCCCATAAAAAACTGGGAAAAACAAATGCAGACCATCGGGAAACTGAGCCGTTTCAAAAAAGCGAATCTGGAGTTTATTCGAAAATACACCTCCGGATTGAAAACCGTAGAAATTGACAAAGCAGAGAGGATTCTGATTTCCAAAGACCTGAAAATATTTGCTAATCTGGAAAAAGAAGTGGTCATCACGGGAATGCTCGATTATTTTGAAATCTGGGATAAAACCACTTATGAAGAAAACATCAAAACCAATGAAGAAGATTTTGCACAGCTCACAGAAGAAGTAATGAGTGAAATAAATTTTGATGAATAAATAATTTCGGATTTGTTTTTTTTAATCTCAAATCCCGAATCTCAAATTTGAAAAAAATGTATCACAATCCAGTACTGCTGAAGAAAAGTGTAGATGATTTGGTAACAAATCCCGACGGAATTTACATCGATTGTACTTTCGGAGGTGGCGGTCATTCAAAAGAAATTTTGAAACGACTTTCTGAAAAAGGAAAATTATATGGTTTCGACCAAGATTTAGACGCTCTTGAAAATACAATAAATGATGAAAGGTTCATGCTCATCAATCAGAATTTCAGGTTTTTAGAAAACTCTCTTTTGATGCACGGAATTTCTGAAGTGGATGGAATTTTGGCGGATTTAGGGGTTTCTTCTCACCAGTTTGATGCGGCAGAAAGGGGATTTTCCACAAGAAGCGATGCTCCGCTGGATATGAGAATGAATGTGTTGCAGCAGTTAGACGCCAAAAAAGTCATTAACGAATATGAAGAAGAACAATTAGCGGATATTTTTTATTACTACGGTGAGCTGCGTGAAGCCCGAAAATTGGCAAGAGAAATTGTTCATCACAGAAAAACGAAGCCCATTAAGACGACGCAAGATTTGAAAAACCTTTTCAGTTACATTCCGCCGCATAAGCAGAACAAGTTTTTTGCACAGGTTTTTCAGGCAGTGAGAATCGAGGTGAATCAGGAGTTGGAAGCACTGAAAGAAATGCTAATTCAATCATACAAAATCCTAAAATCTGGCGGAAAATTGGTCGTGATTTCTTACCATTCTTTGGAAGACAGATTGGTAAAAAGATTTTTAAAAAACGGAATGTTCGACGGCGAACCGGAAAGAGATATTTACGGAAATTATCAGAAAGCATTTGAACTGTTGCAAAGCAAAGCAATAATTCCCGATGAAGCAGAAATAGCAGAAAATTCCAGAGCAAGAAGCGCAAAAATGAGAATAGGAATAAAAATATAGATGATAATTGATCAATGATTAAAATCGAACATCAATATATCAATCATCAATTATGGCAAAGAAAGGAACATATAAACCTCAGAAAAAACTCACTTTTATAGATATTATAAAAGGTAATTTTCTAAACCGTGATGAAGTAAAAATTCATTACAAATACTTTCTGCTGGTTTTTTTGTTGATGATGATTATGATTTACAGCAACCATTTGGTAAGTAAAAAAATAGAACGGGTAAATGAACTGAAAGAACAAACCGAAGAATACAAATCACGAAATGCTTATGCACAAAGCAGATTAATCAAAGTAAAATTAGAATCAGAACTCGGGAAAGAAATGGTGGAAGATTCTTTGTTATCGCTTGAAAATCACCCACATAAATTATTGATAAAACTGGACAGTACAGATGGCGGTACAAAATGAATTTGAAAAAAAACGCTCAAACACATTGAGATGGGGCTACCTTTTTGCAGGGTCTGCTTTCTTCTTGTTTATGGTGTTTTTGGGGAGAATTCTTTGGACGCAAAAACTCAATGTTAAGGAAATAAAAGAAATTGAAAAAACCATTGAAAACAATTACCGCGAAAACACCTTAAAAGCCGCCCGCGGAAATCTTTATGCAGCAGATGGTTCCATACTCGCAACTACTGTGATGCGGTATGATGCTTATATTGATTTTAAAGTCATTAAAGATTCTGTTTATGCAAAAGGTATCAGCAGATTGACCGATTCTCTTTCGGGAATGTTCGGGAAACCGAGAAGTTATTATCGTTCCATTCTCGACCAGCAAAAAAGCAAACAAAACCAATATTATCTTTTGGTAAAAGGTTTAGATTTTGACCAATACGACAGAATCCGAAAATTCCCTGTTTTCAGCAGTTATCATGAAAAAACAAAAGAATACAGAAAAAACCGCTGCCTAATTATCGACCGGAATTTCAGAAGAGAATTGGCAACCACACAAATCGGAGCAGGAACAATCGGAATGGATAACGCACAATATCAATCCGGTTTAGAAGGTGCTTTTTCAAAATACTTAACAGGAACAAACGGAACTCGGCTTGAACAAAGAATAAGCGCAAACCAATGGAAACCAATAGATTATTGGAAAGTAAAAGAACCTATTGATGGACAAGATGTTTATACCACGATTGATTTACGCATTCAGGACATTGCACATTCTGCATTAGAAAAGCAACTCATCAATTTCAATGCAGAACACGGAAGTGTGATTGTGATGGAAGTTGCCACCGGAAAAGTAAAAGCAATGGTAAATCTTCGCAGAACAGAGCCTGAAATTTATGTCGATGCCTACAATTATTCCTTAAAAGACGGAATCGAACCAGGTTCAACTTTTAAAACCGTTTCGCTTCTTGCCGCAATGGACGATGGTTTTATTGACGAAAATACAACCGTAAACGTAGGAAACGGAATTTGGAATTATGCAGGACAATTAATCACAGACGGACATGGAGGTGGAACATATGAAATCAGTGATGTATTGGCACAATCAAGCAACGTGGGAACAGCAAAGCTGATTACGAAATTTTATGCCAATAAACCTCAGGTTTTTCTAAACCACTTGAAACGTTGGAAAATGTTCGACAAAATGGATATTGAACTTCCGGGTGTTACCAAACCATTCGTTTATACACCAGAACACAAAAGATGGAATGCCGCAACTTTAGCATCAATTTCTTACGGGTATTCTACCAATTTCAATGTGCTGCAACTCGCTACATTCTACAACGGAATTGCCAATAAAGGAAAAATGCTGAAACCGCTTTTCATCGAAAAAATAATGAAAGACGGAAAAATTCTTTACGAAGCAAAACCACAAATAATGGTCAGCAAAATGGCGTCATCGAAAGCAATAGAATTAATGACCACATCACTTACAAAAGCGGTGGAAAAGGGAACGGCGAGAAGTATTTTCACGCCGAATCTGAAAATGGCAGGAAAAACAGGAACAGCAAGATTTGAATACTGGAAACCGGGACCACGAAAATTCCGCGCCTCTTTTTCCGGATTTTATCCCGCAGATAATCCGAAATATACTTGTTATGTAATGGTGAGCGAACCAAATCCCGAAATTGGTTATACAGGAGCCAGAGTTTCTGCGCCGGTTTTCAAAGAAATTGCCGGAAAGACTTTTTTGAAAACTCCGCAAAATATAGAAAACGAAATGCTTGTCGATAAAAAAGTAGATTTAAGCAAAATGACGGAACCGAATATCAATGTTGATGTAAAGAACAATCAAATGCCGAATGTAGTTGGATTAATCGGGAAAAACGTAATTCCCCAACTTGAAAATCAAGGTTATCGGGTTGCATTTAAAGGAGTAGGAAAAATCAAGGAGCAGTTTCCGGCGGAAGGAATAGTAATTAATAAAGATCAAAGAATATATCTGACTTTGCAGAACTAGAATGAATTTAGCAGAATTATTAAACAGAATCCCAACTATCGAAATTCACGGAAATACCAATCGTGAAGTTTCGGAAATTGTTTTCGACAGCAGAAAAGCCGTTGAAAATTCGCTGTATGTTGCGATGAAGGGAACGATTTCAGACGGACATTCGTTTATTGATTCTTCCATTGAAAAAGGTGCAAAAGTGATTGTCTGCGAAGATTTACCCAATCATTTAAACGAAAACACTACTTACATTTTGGTAAAAGATTCGTCTAAAACTTTGGGGAAGATTGCTTCTAATTTTTACGGAAATCCGTCAGAAAAATTAGATTTAATCGGCATTACCGGAACTAACGGAAAAACCTCGGTTTCTACTTTGCTGTTTGATATTTTTAAAAATCTCGGTTTCAAATCCGCTCTTATTTCTACCGTAGAATACAGAATCGGCGATGAAATTTTTCCGTCAACACACACAACTCCCGATGTTTTAACTTTAAATAAAATTCTTTCCGAAGCTGTTGAAAAAGGTTGTGAATATGCTTTTATGGAAGTTTCTTCACACGGAATCCATCAGAACAGAACCGAAGGTCTTCACTTTAAAATCGGCGGATTTACCAATATTACTCACGACCATTTAGATTATCACAAAACTTTTGATGAATATTTAAAAACAAAAAAAAGATTTTTCGATGAACTTCCGGAAACAGCGGTTGCCATTACGACTCTCGATGACAAGAACGGAAACGTAATGCTTCAAAACACCAAAGCAAAAAAGAAAACCTACGCTTTGAAAACACTGGCTGATTTTCACGGCAAACTTCTGGAAGCAGATTTCAACGGAATGCTGTTGAATTTCAACGGAAAAGAATTTTGGACAACTTTGACAGGAAAATTCAATGCTTATAATTTGCTTTTAGCGTTCGGAATTTCTGTTGAATTAGGTTTTCACGAAGAAGATGTTTTACAGGCAATTTCCAAACTTTCGAGAGTGAAAGGTAGATTTGAAACCATAAAATCACCGTCCGGAATTTTCTTTATTGTTGATTATGCGCATACTCCCGATGCTTTAGAAAATGTGTTGGATAGCATCAATGAAATCCGCACAAAAAACGAAAGATTAATTACCGTTTTCGGTTGCGGCGGAAACCGCGACAATACAAAACGCCCCGAAATGGGAAAAATCGCTGCACGAAAATCTACTTTGGCAATCATTACTTCCGACAATCCGAGAAATGAAAACCCGAATGAAATTATTAAAGAAATTGAAGCCGGAGTTGAACCACAAAATTTCAGCAAATACACTTCCATTCCTGATAGAAAAGAAGCGATAAAAATGGCAATAAAATTTGCCGAACCGAAAGACATCATTCTCGTTGCCGGAAAAGGACACGAAAATTATCAGGAAATAGGCGGTGTAAAACATCATTTTGATGATAAAGAAGTGATAGATGAATTACTAAAATTGATGAGCAAATAACTATAAACTTTGAAACTATATGCTTTATTATTTATATGAATATTTAACCGCTCACGGAATTGACATTCCGGGAATGAACCTTTTGAAATCAATTTCGTTTCGAGCAGGAGCGGCGGTTTTACTCTCTATTTTCATTGCAATGGTTTATGGAAAAAGAATCATCAATTTCCTTAGAAAAAAACAAATGGGCGAATTGGTTCGCGATTTAGGTTTAGAAGGTCAAAAGGAAAAACAAGGAACACCAACAATGGGCGGACTAATCATTATTCTCGCCACTTTGATTCCGGTTATTTTATTTACCAGATTTACAAACGTTTACATTGTCCTTTTGATTGTTTCAGTAGTTTGGATGGGAGCAATCGGCTTTCTCGATGATTATCTCAAGAAAATCAAAAAAAACAAAGACGGATTAAGCGGAAAATTTAAAATTATCGGACAAGTTGGTTTAGGCTTAATTGTCGGTATTACAATATATTACAATTCTAATGTTGTGGTAAAAAGAAAATATGCCGATGCACAAGTTGTGAACAGAAACAATGTGGAAAAGAATTTTATGCCGACAGAAAAAGCGGTTGTTTCCACTGTTCCTTTTGCGAAAAACAACGAGTTCGACTACAGCAAAATTCTCTTTTGGATGGACGAAGCTGAAGCCGACAATTGGGCGTGGTTGGTTTTCATTCCGATTGTTATTTTCATTGTAACCGCCGTTTCTAATGGTGCAAATATCACCGACGGAATTGACGGACTTGCTGCAGGAACAAGCGTCGTCATACTCCTCACTTTGGCATTTTTCGCCTACATTTCCGGGAACATCATTTTTGCAGATTATCTCAACATTATGTTTTTGCCGAATATGGGCGAAACCACCATTTTCGCTGTTGCAATGGTAGGTGCTGTCATAGGATTTTTTTGGTACAATACTTATCCTGCGCAGGTTTTTATGGGCGATACCGGAAGTTTGATGTTGGGAGGTGTGATTGCTGTTTTAGCAATTATTTTAAGAAAAGAACTCATGATTCCTGTGTTGTGCGGAATTTTCCTCATCGAAAATGTTTCCGTGATGCTGCAGGTTGCAGTCTTTAAATACAGAAAGAAAAAATACGGGTTAGAATATGCCCAAAACAACAGATTATTCAAAATGTCGCCATTGCATCATCATTATCAGAAAAGCGGTTTCCACGAAAGCAAAATCGTAAACCGAATGATTATTATCGGAGTAATGTTGGCAATTATTTGTTTGATAACACTGAAAATCAGATAGTTGTATAAAGTAAAATGTACAAAGTATAAAGTACATTTTGACAAAAGAAATAGATTTAAAACATAAAGATACATTGTACTTTTTACAAAGTACATTATACAAAATAAATGAAAATAGTAGTTTTAGGAGGAGGTGAAAGCGGATTCGGAGCGGCGTATCTTGCGAAGCAGAAAGGTTTGGAAGTTTTTCTTTCAGACAAAGGAAAGTTACGCGAAAACTATAAAGAACTGCTGATAGAAAACGGAATTGAGTTTGAAGAAGAAAACCATGATGAAGAAAAAATCCTTTCCGCAGATTGGATTGTGAAATCTCCCGGAATTCCTAAAAAAGCGGAAATTATTCAGAAAATTCATCAGAAAGGAATTCGTTTGTCTTCCGAAATTGAATTTGCTTCGGAATTTACCAATGCGAAAATCATCGCCATTACCGGAAGCAACGGAAAAACCACCACAACTTCATTGATTTATCACATTCTAAAAAATGATGGGTTGAAAGTCGGTTTAGCCGGAAACATCGGAAAAAGTTTTGCAAAGCAAGTCGCAGATGAAAATTTCGATTATTATGTTTTGGAAGTGAGTTCTTTTCAATTAGATGATATTCAGAATTTCAGACCATATATTTCTTTGCTTTTGAATCTGAGTAAAGACCATCTCGACCAGTACAATTACAATTACGAAGAATATGCTTTGGCAAAGTTCAGAATTGCAGAAAATCAGGAAAATGACAATTTTTTTATTTACAATAAAGATGATGAAATGAGTATGAATATCCTCGAAAAATTGGAAATCAGAGCACAGAAAATTCCTTTTTCTACAAAACTGAAATTATCTGAAGGCGGTTTTGTTGACGAAGATGAAATTATGGTAAAAACCGATGACGAATTTTCAATGAAAATTGATGAACTTTCTTTGGTCGGAAATCACAATATTGCCAATAGTTTGGCTGCTTCTATTGCTGGTAAAATATTGAAAATCAGCAACGAAAGTATCAGAAATTCTTTGATGACTTTTCAGGCGGTAGAACATCGGTTAGAGTTGGTTGCAGAAATCGGTGGCGTAAAATTTATCAACGACAGCAAAGCAACCAATGTAAATGCCGCTTATTACGCTTTGGAAAGTATGAAACAACCGACAATCTGGATTGCAGGCGGAACAGACAAAGGAAATGATTACACCGAAATAGAAGATTTGGTGAAGAAAAAAGTAAAAGCAATTGTTTGTTTAGGAATTGATAATCACAAAATTATAGATTTCTTCAAAGACAAAAAAGAGATGATTTATAGCACATCGAGTATGGAAGAAGCCGTAAAGGTTTCAAAATCAATCGCTGAAAATGGTGATACCGTACTGCTTTCGCCGTGCTGTGCAAGTTTTGATTTGTTCGATAATTACGAACACAGAGGGAAATTATTTAAAGAAGAAGTTTTGAAATTTAATTAATAATTAAAAATGAATAATTGAAAGATTGACGATATTAATTGTTAATTATTTATTATTAATTTGACAAAAATGGAACAAAGGGAAAACAAATTCGAACTATTAAAAGGCGACAAAGTTCTTTGGAGCGTGATTCTATTAATCTCGTTCTTTTCCGTGTTTCCGGTATATTCGGCAAGTTCTAATCTGGAATATATAGTGAACAACGGTACTACAACTTCGCATTTGATTAAGCATTTGTTTTTTGTGATTCTCGGTTTGGCGATTATGAGAGGAGTCGGTTTTTTCAAATACGAATACATCGGAAAACTCAGCAGCATTTTACTCGGAATTATGGTTATTCTGCTTGGTTTGACAATGTTTTCCGGACAAAAAATTGACGGTGCTTCTGCTTCACGATGGCTCAAAATTCCCGGAACGCCGATTTCGTTTCAGCCGTCGAGTTTTGCTTATTTAATGCTGATTATTTATCTATGCAGATATTTAACCAAAAGAATTAAAAGAGAGCGGCTTCCGATAGAAAATATCTTTTACATTTTCGGACCGGTTCTGCTGGTTTTCGGCTTGGTTGCAAAAGACAACGGTTCTACCGCATTGATGATTTTAATGGTTTCTTTGGCGGTAATGCTCATCGGACAACTCAGCAAAAAATATATTTTCGGATTTATGGCTCTTTCGGGTGCAGCAATCGGAATTTTTATGTTTTTGGCTTTAAAGACCGATTTAATAGGAAGCAACCGTGTTCATACGTGGATGAGCCGTGTAGAAACCTTTACCAATTCCAAAAAAACAACCGATGTAGATGATGAAAGTCTGAAAGCAAAAAATTATCAGGTAATGCAGGCAAAAGCGGCGATTGTTCACGGCGGAATTACAGGGATGGGACCCGGAAAATCTGCTCTGAAACAAATGCTTCCGCAATCGGCATCAGATTTTATTTTCGCCATTATTGTTGAAGAATATGGCTTTTTCGGTGCGTTGTTTTTAATTACGCTTTACCTGATTATGATTATAAGAATTGTGATGATTGCAAGTAAAATGCCCGCATTTTTCGGGAGTTTGCTCGTGCTGAGTTTAGGAATAATGATTTTCGTGCAGCTCTCTGTAAACATTGCAGTTGCGGTCAATCTCATTCCCGTTACAGGACAACCTTTGCCGTTGATAAGTTACGGAGGAACATCAATGCTGGTTACCTATCTGCAATTAGGAATTATCTTGAATGTAAGTTCCCGAATTCAGGTATATGATGAAGAAGGAATGGGAAAAAAACAGAATATTGAAGAAATAAATGATATAGCGTAGAAACACTCCTTTTTGACGTGTCAAATGAAAAATAAAAAATGAACAAAAAACTGAAAATATTGATGAGTGGCGGTGGAACAGGAGGACATATCTTCCCTGCAATTGCCATTGCTGATGAAATCAGGAAAAGATTTCCTGATGCCGAGTTTTTGTTCATCGGTGCAAACGGAAAAATGGAAATGGAAAAAGTTCCTCAATCGGGATATAAAATTGTGGGACTCAATATCGCCGGATTCGACAGAGGAAAATTGCTTGCCAATTTCAAACTTCCTTTCAAGGTGGTTTCAAGTTTGATCAAATCGAGGAAAATCATCAAACAGTTCAATCCCGATTTTGCGGTTGGAACGGGTGGTTTTGCAAGTGCACCTGCTCTTTTTGTGACATCAAGATTAGGAGTTCCCGTTTTCGTGCAAGAACAGAATTCTTTACCCGGGAAAACCAATATTTTTATTGCCAAAAAAGCAAAAGCAGTTTTCACGGCATATCCCGATATGGAGCATTTCTTCCCGAAAACAAAAACATTTTTCTTGGGAAATCCGATTCGTCAGAATATTATTACAGATTTAATGAATTCCGTTTCCGCTAAGGAAAAATTAGGTTTAGATAAAGAAAAATTAACGATACTTTCTGTCGGTGGTTCTCTCGGTTCACGAACGTTGAATAACGGCTGGAAAGACAACATAGAAAAACTGAAAGAAAAAAATTATCAACTGATTTGGCAAACCGGAAAAACAGATTATAAAAATATAGTTGATAGTTGTCAGTTGTCGGTTGATGGAAAATCCGACAACCAACAACCAACAACCAACAACCAAATACAAATCAAGGAATTCATCTCCGATATGGCTTTAGCATATTCCGCAGCAGATGTCATTGTTTCCAGAGCGGGAGCAATTGCAATTTCTGAATTGGCGGCAGCAAAAAAACCGGTGCTTTTAGTTCCGTTTCCGTTTGCAGCAGAAGATCATCAAACTAAAAATGCGATGACTTTGGTCGGAAAAAATGCAGCGAGAATGGTAAAAGATTCCGAGATGAAAGAAAAATTCTGGTCAACACTTTCGGAAATCTGCGAAAACGAAACATTAAGAAAAGAAATGTCTGAAAATCTGGAATTTTTCGCAAAACCGAAAGCGGCGGAAGAGATTATTGATGAAATTTTAAAAACTTTAGACAAATAAAATGTATAAAAATCTATTTTTCATATTATCATTGTTGTTATTGTCGAGTTGCGGTTCGCAGTATTATAAAACTTTGCCTAAAGAATATGCAACCCAAGAAAGAATTGAAAAAGCAAAAGGATTTGCCGAACAAATTTTCGGAAAATGCAAAAACAAAGATTATTCTGAAGTTCAAGGTTTTGATATTGATGCCACTGCAAAAAGAAGAGCTTTTACTCCTGCAAAAATAGAGTATTACTGCAAAAAATTTAATGAAAAATATGGAGCAATTTCCGTAGAAAAATACCATTCTGCTATAACATCAATTCGACCAATAGATTATTCAGATACATTTATTTATAAAATTAAAACTGAAAAATCAGACAGCATCAAATATATTCTCGTAGGATTGTTTAGAGACAAAGACTTCGTTCACGCATTTATACTTAGCCAAAAACCAGAACATCCTATTTATAAAAGAAAAAAATGAACATTATAAATAAATATCAAAACTTCTACTTCGTAGGAATCGGCGGAATCGGAATGAGTGCAATTGCACGGTATTTCCATTCTGTGGGGAAAAACGTTTCTGGTTATGATAAAACGACGACCAAATTGACGACCGTGCTGATTTCCGAAGGGATTGATATTGCGTTTGAAGATGAAATTTCAGAAAAAATTAAAAATTTAGATAAAGAAAATACGCTCATTATTTATACTCCTGCAATCAAAAAATTGGGGATTTTAAAGTATTTTAATGAAAACGGATTTACCGTGCTGAAACGTGCAAAAGTTCTCGGAATGATTACCGAAAATACAGATTGCATCGCTATTGCAGGAACTCACGGAAAAACCACTACCTCATCTTTGGTGGCACATCTTTGCAAAGAAGCAAATCTTCCTTTTTCCTGTTTTCTGGGCGGAATTTCAGAAAACTTTAAATCGAATTTTCTGTTCAACGGAAGCGAAATTTCTGTTGTTGAAGCCGATGAATACGACAGAAGTTTCCTTAATCTTTCACCAGATTGGGCGGTAATTACGAGTACTGATGCAGACCATTTAGATATTTACGGCGACAAAGCAACGATAGAACAAGGTTTCAGAGATTTTGCAGATTTGGTTCCGGAAAACGAAAGGCTTTTTGTGAGAAAAGGAATTGCAATTGGTCGTCCTGCAAAAACGTATGCCGTAAACGAAGAAGCCAATTATTATTCCGATAATATAAGAGAAATTGGCGATAAAATTTTGTTCGATTTTCATACACCGACTGAAGAAATTGATGATTTCGTTTGGGAAATTCCGGGGATTCACAATGTAGAAAATGCAACGGTTGCCATTGCAGTTTTACACAATTTCGGGGTCGATTTTGAAACATTAAAACGCGGAATCAGTTCATTTAAAGGAATTAAAAGAAGATATACAAAACATCGTTTCGATAACGAGAAAATCTATATTGATGATTATGCGCATCACCCAACAGAACTGAATGCAGTCATCGGTTCGATAAAAACTTTTTACCCGAACAAAAAACTGCTGGTTGTTTTTCAGCCGCATTTGTTCAGCAGAACGCGGGATTTTGCAGATGGTTTTGCCGAAAGTTTAAGCAATGCCGATGAACTGATTTTGCTCGATATTTATCCTGCAAGAGAATTACAGGAAAATTTTGAAGGAATTACTTCGGATTGGCTTTTAGAAAAAATAAAATTAGAGAAAAAGGAACTTTCATCATTAGAAAATGCTTTTGATAAAATAAAACAAAAAGATTTCGATGTTTTGCTCACTGTAGGTGCAGGAAATATCGACACCCTTTATGACGGAATTGTTGAATGGTTAAATAATAAAACGGTATAAAGTAAAATGTACAAAGTACAAAGTAAAAAATAGCAGAGTAAAACACATTATACCTTGTACATTGTACAAAAAGAAAATGAAGAACAAATTCAGAATACTAAAAATATTGGTTACGGTAATCCTTTTCGGGTTTCTGCTGAGTTTTTCATTGAAAAGATTCAACAATAAACCTATGGAAAGTGTAACGGTGAAAATGGTGAATACCACAAATCCCGTTTATTTCATCGATGAAAAAGATATTAAGGAAATTGTAAAAAAATCAAATCCTGCGAAAAAAATTGGCGACATCAACATTCCCGAATTAGAGAAAAAACTCAATGAATTTCCCGCAGTTGACAGTGCAAATGTGTATTTAAACTTAAACGGAAACTTAAACCTCGACATTAAACAAAGAGTTCCCGCTTTCAGATTAAACAACAACGGAAAAGATTTCTATGTTGACGAAAAAGGCAACGAGTTCCCGATTTCAAAAAACTATTCCTTTCCGTGTATGTTGATTACAGGAAATGTAAAACAAGACGAATACCGCAAATTGGCAGAATTAGTTGGTAAAATAGACAAAGATGCTTTCAGTAAAAAATATTTTATCGGGATTACCAAAGAAAAAGAAAATTACAATCTTTTAACAAGCGATGGAAGCTACAAAGTAGAAATCGGCGATTTGGATAGAATTGATTTCAAAGTAAAAGGTTTTAAAACTTTCGTAGAAAAATATCTGATTTATCAGCAACCAGAAAAGTATAAAAAAATATCGGTAAAATATGATAATCAAATTGTTACCACATTGAATCCGAATTTTAAAGAAAACGACAGCATTATTTCTGTGGGTAAAAAAGAGTTAGCAAAAATTCCGGCAGTAATACCGAAAAAAGAAAATGCAGAACCGAAACCCAATATTTCTGCTCCGATAAAAAAAGAAGAAGCAAAACCAAAAGAGAAACCGAAAGAAAAGCAGAAAGTTACTCCATCAAAAACAGCTGTGAAGAAAGAGAAAAAGAAAGAAAACGAAAAAACGAAAACAACAGCGAAAACCTCATCAGATAAAAAGCAAGAAGCAAAGCCAAAAGCAAAAATTAAAATAGAATAGAAAAAATCAAATCGACATACAATGGAAAATCACAATTATTCAGTAGGACTTGACATCGGAACCACAAAAATCGTGGCGATTGTCGGCAAAAGAAACACACACGGAAAAATTGAAGTTCTGGGTGTCGGGAAATCAAAAAGTTTGGGTGTGAGCAAAGGTATTGTGAATAATATTTCGCAAACCATACAGTCCATCAAATCCGCCGTTGCAGAAGCACAGGCAAGTTCCGGAGTTCCCATTACCAAAGTTACCGTCGGAATCGCCGGAAAGCACATTCGCTCGCTTCAACATTCAGATTATATCATGCGCGAAAATCCCGACAAATACATCACCGAAGAAGATATTGAAACGCTGAAAGAGCAGGTGAAAAAATTGGTGATGCTTCCCGGCGAAGAAATAATACACGTTCTTCCGCAGGAATACAAAGTAGATTCTGAAGGCGAAATTCAAGAACCCATCGGGATGCACGGAAAACGTCTGGAAGCAAATTTCCACGTTGTAGTGGGACAAATGGGAAGCATCAGAAATATCGCAAGATGTGTTCGTGAAGCAGGTTTAGAAATGGAAGCACTCACTTTAGAACCTCTCGCTTCTAGTGAAGCCGTACTGACCAAAGAAGAAAAAGAAGCCGGAGTTGCCATTATTGACATTGGCGGCGGAACAACAGATATTGCCATTTTCAAAGACAACATTATTCGTCATACCTGCGTAATTCCTTACGGTGGCGGAATCATTACCGAAGACATAAAAGAAGGTTGCTCAATTATCGAAAAACACGCAGAACAGCTGAAAGTGAAATTCGGTTCTGCTGTTCCCGATTTGGAAAAAGACAGCACTTTCGTTACCATTCCCGGTTTGCACGGAAGACCCGATAAAGAAATTTCTCTGAAAACTTTGGCAGAAGTAATCAGCGCAAGAGTTGAAGAAATTCTAGAAATGGTAAATACCGAGTTGAAAGCTTACGGAGCTTTTGAGCAGAAGAGAAAACTCATCGCCGGAATTGTTTTGACAGGTGGCGGTTCTAATCTTCGCCATCTTCGTCAGTTTGCAAATTACACCACAGGTTTCGACAGCAGAATCGGTTTTGCCAATGAATATATTTCTAATGATAAAAACCAACATTTAAAAGGACCTGAATTTGCAACTTCCATCGGATTATTGATGGAAAGTTTGAAAATCCGCGACAAGAAAACTTCTAACGATTTAGTGATGGAAGAAGTCGATGAAATACCAGAATCTAAAACAGAAAACCAAACTATTAAACCGAAAATTGAAGAATCAGAACTTTCTGAACAAATCACGAAAAAACGGAAAAAACCAACTATTGGTGAAGTGATTATGGAAAGGGTAAAAAAATTCTTTGAAGAGGTAGAATAAAACATCAGCGATAAAAGATAATTGATGAACGATATAATCAATTATCAATTATGAATCATCAATTATTAAAAAATTAAAGTTATGGAAAATACATCAAATCAACCATTTACATTTGACCTGCCAAAAGGAAATTCATCAATCATCAAAGTTATAGGAGTTGGTGGCGGCGGAAACAACGCCTTAAAATACATGTACGAAAAAGGAATTCACGGCGTAGATTTCGTCATTTGCAATACCGATTCTCAAACATTAGACAATAATCCGGTATCCAATAAAATACAACTCGGTATTTCCACTACAGAAGGACTTGGAGCGGGAGCAGACCCAGAAGTGGGTGAAAAAGCCGCTATAGAAAGCATCGAAGAAATAAAAGCCGCTTTAGGAAAAAATACCAAAATGGTTTTCGTAACTGCAGGAATGGGAGGCGGAACCGGAACAGGAGCTGCTCCTGTTATCGCAAAAGCAGCAAAAGAAATGGGGATTCTCACAGTGGGAATTGTAACCGTTCCATTCAGTTTCGAAGGAAAAAGAAGATTAGACCAAGCTGACTTGGGACTTGAAAAACTGAGAGACAATGTAGATTCGCTGATTGTTATTAACAACGATAAACTGCGTCAGCAATTTGGGAATTTAGGTTTCAAGCAAGGTTTTGCAAAAGCCGACGAGGTTTTAACAAACGCTGCAAAAGCAATGGCAGAAGTAATTACAGGACATTTCACAATTAACATTGACTTCCGTGATGCAAAATCTGTTTTAGAAAACTCGGGAACTGCGTTGATGTCAACAGGAACTGCTGCCGGAGAAAACAAAGCCGAAGAAGCTGTGAAAAAAGCATTGGATTCACCATTGTTAAACGACAACAAAATTACCGGAGCGAAAAATGTGCTCCTTCTCATCAGAAGCGGAAACGAAGAAGCAACAATGGACGAAATAGGAATCATTAATGATTATATCCAAAAAGAAGCGGGAAATACAGCCGATATTATTTTCGGAGTTGGTTCAGATGAAGAATTAGGCGATGCAGTGAGCGTTTTGGTAATTGCAACGGGTTTTGCTAAAGACCACCAAAAACATTCGGGAACTACGGAAACCATTAAATTCTCTTTAACCGATACATTGGAAAAACCGGTGAAAAAAGAACCTGAGTTTGCTCCGAAAGCCGAAAAACAAGAACTGAAAACCGAAGATTCCGAACCGAAAAATCTGTTCGTTTTAGATGACGAAGAAGATTTGAATAACCCGGAATTCAAAGTAAAAACCCTGGAAAAGAAAGTAAAAACAGAGAAACCGGCAGAAATAAAATTCTTTGATACCCAAGAAGAAAGAAAAACGGAAGAAAAAAACGAAGAGGTAAAAGCAGAGTTTGATTTGTTCACTTTTGAACAAGATGAAAATGAAGAGCCGATTTCGCAATCTTTCAGTTTTGCTGCCGAAGAAAAAGAAGAACCGAAAATCGAAGAAGAAAACGCTTTGGAAAACAAAACGGAATTTTCTGAAGAAAAACCCATCGAAATAAGTTTTTTCATAAACGAACCGATTGAGGAGCCGAAAGTTGAAGCACCGCAACCAACGGCAGAAACCCAACCTGAACCGGTTCTGAACAACGAAGAAACGGTGCCGCAAAACGAAATTTTAGAAGAAGAACAACTGGCTCAAATTAAAGTGGAAAATGAATTTACTTTCATCACCAAAACCACTGCAACAGACAAAGTTCAGGAAAGAAGAAACAAGTTGAAAGAATTCAATTCCAGATATTTGAATATAGAGCAAGAAGACGATTTTGAAACTGTTCCGGCGTTCCGCAGAAAAAACATTAATATCGGACAAGAAAACGTTTCCAACCAAAGAATAAACAGTTTCCTCACCGAAACCGATGGAAAAATGCAGGTCAAAGAAAACAAGTTTTTGAACAAAGATGTAGATTGATTTGATGTAAAAATGTATCAATTTATCAATGTAACAATGCTATTGTAAAAATCATAACATTGTTACATTGGTAGATTATTAAATTGGTAAATTAAAATTATGAGTTTAGAAAATACTATCAACGAAGCGATAAAAACCGCAATGAGAGCAAAAGACAAAGTAGCGCTTGATTCTTTGCGTGCGGTAAAATCACAGATTCTTTTGCTGAAAACCGAAGCAAAAGGAGCGGAAGTTTCCGCAGAACAGGAAATCGCCATTCTTCAAAGAATGATTAAGCAGCGCAAAGATTCTTTCGAGCAATTCGCTGCACAGGGAAGAAACGATTTGGCAGAAGTAGAAGAAGCGCAGATGAAAGTCATAGAAGAGTTTTTGCCGAAACAGCTTTCAGCAGAAGAATTAGAAGCCGAGATTAAAAAAATCATCAGCGAAACCGGAGCAGAAACCATTAAAGATTTGGGGAAAGTAATGGGATTGTCTTCCAAAGCTTTAGCCGGAAAAAGCGACGGAAAAAGCATTTCTGAAATGGCGAAGAAACTGCTTTCTTAAATTGCAGGATGTCAGATGCTGGAAGCATGATGTTTATGACATCCAACATCCAGCACCCATCATCTAACGAAAAGAGGATATCCAACCTTTGCATATCGATTTGATTGTAGCCCGTAACTTTTGATTGCGGGTTTTTGGTAGCCAAAAACCTCAGAAGTATTTCAAAGAACATGAAACCAAAATTTATAGTTAACTTTGCTAAATAAATATTATTACTCCAAAAATTTATTTAAAAAACAATAACCATGTTAGTCAAAGTTTACGGGAGTGCAATACACGGTGTTTCGGCGCAAACCATTACCATTGAGGTCAATGTAGATACTTCGGGAGTTGGTTATCATGTGGTGGGACTTCCTGATAATGCCATTAAAGAAAGCAGTTACAGAATTTCTGCCGCCTTGAAAAACGGAGGATTCAAAATTCCGGGTAAAAAAATCACGATTAATTTAGCACCTGCAGACATCAGAAAAGAAGGTACTGCTTATGATTTGAGCATCACTTTGGGAATTTTAGCCGCTTCTCAGCAAATTACCGCAGAAAATATTGAGCAATATATCATCATGGGCGAGCTTTCTTTAGACGGTAGTTTGCTCCCGATAAAAGGAGTTTTACCAATTGCGATTAAAGCGAGAGAAGAGGGCTTCAAAGGAATTATACTGCCGAAACAAAATGTGCGGGAAGCAGCAATTGTAGACCAGTTAGATGTTTATGGCGTTGAAAACATCAAACAGGTTATAGATTTTTTTAATGACGGAATTCCATTAGAAAAAACAGAGATTGATACCCGAAAAGAATTTCAAGAAAAGGTCAATTTCTTTGCCACAGATTTCTCTGAAGTTAAAGGTCAGGAAACCGCAAAACGAGCAATGGAAGTCGCTGCTGCAGGTGGTCACAACATTATTCTCATCGGACCTCCCGGAAGCGGAAAAACCATGTTGGCAAAAAGAGTTCCGGGAATTTTACCCCCTTTAACATTGAAAGAAGCGTTGGAAACCACAAAGATACATTCCGTTGCAGGGAAAATCGGGGCAGAAACTTCATTGATGACGATTCGACCATTCAGAAGTCCACATCACACAATTTCAGATGTTGCGCTTGTCGGCGGCGGAAGTTATCCGCAACCGGGCGAAATTTCACTGGCTCATAACGGCGTACTTTTTCTGGACGAAATGCCCGAGTTTAAAAGAACAGTTCTGGAAGTGATGAGACAACCTTTGGAAGACCGCGAAGTTACCATTTCCCGTGCAAAATTCACGGTGAATTACCCTGCGAGTTTTATGCTCGTAGCAAGTATGAATCCAAGTCCGAGTGGTTATTTTCCCGATGATCCCAATAATACTTCATCACAAATTGAAATGCAGCGGTATATGAATAAACTTTCGGGACCGCTTCTTGACAGGATAGACATTCATATCGAAGTGCAGAAAGTAGAATTTGGGCAGCTTTCTGATAAAAGAAAAAGTGAAACCAGCAATGAAATCAGAAAGCGCGTTTTGCGGGCAAGAGAAATACAACAGAAAAGATATACCGAAACCGAATTACACTGCAACGCACAAATGGGACCGAAAGATATTGAAAAACACTGTGCTTTAGACGAGCAATCGCAGCAGCTCATCAAAAATGCAATGGAAAAACTGAACCTTTCAGCGAGAGCTTATGACAGAATTTTGAAGGTAGCCAGAACCATCGCCGATTTAGATTCTTCTGAAAATCTTGACGCTTCTCATATTTCAGAAGCCATTCAGTATCGCAGTTTAGACCGCGAATTTTGGAACGTTTAAACACAAAAAAACCGCCTTCTAAAAAAGCGGTTTTACTTTAGAAATATTTTCGGAAAATTATTTCCAGTTTTGGTTGTGTTTGTTGTCAGAACGTTTTTTACCGTTATCAAAATTATAAGCGAGACCAATTCCCAAAGTTTGCTTCACTTGTGCCTTCCAGATTTGATTATGATCATAAAGCAAATCTAAAGTAATAAGTGATGATACATACTTGTTGATTTTCATGTCTAAAACAGCTCCGTAAGAAAGAGCTAATCTTTCGGGGTGATCCAGGTAATTTGAAAAAACAGATGCGGTATTGGTTAAAGTAATATTTTCCATCACCTTTAGTTTATAAATTGCCGAACCATAAAGACCGAACTGAAAAACCGATGAATCACCGTTATTTTTCAAACCATAAATTCCGGCGTATTGCAAATCTTTATCTAAAACGAAAGTCCATTTTGCATTTGCAGGACGAAGTGTCATAGTAAAATTATCATTCGGTCTGTATGTGAAACCAGCTCCTACATTTACATAACCAGGTGCCATAAAACTTGAAATCTTTGCTGCTGAAGGATTATTGCCATCTTCGTAACCCGGCGCAAACTGCGTAAGCAAACTTGTCCCGAAAGAAACAAACCAACTGTTATAAATTTTTCTTCCGTAGTTGGTAGAAAGATTGATGATATCTTGTGTTTTTCTATTTCCTATTCCACTGGTATTGTTTTGACCATAACCGAGAATCACAATATTTTCCCACAAATCCTTATCTTTTTCGTAGGTCATATTATAATTTACTCCCGCAATCCAGCCGACATTATTCGCTCCTCCTCCAATCCAATTGGAAAAAGCTGCCTGATTGAGTGTTAAACTATTTTTACCTTGAATCGACCAATATTTTACGGTGTCTTTTTTTTCCAAAAAAGAATCTCTTTCCTGAGCAGAATAAAATCCGGAAACAAGAATCAACAATAGAAATAATTTTTTCATATTCATTTTTTAAAGGGGCAAAAATATGAATTTTAGCTGAAAAATAAATAGTGATGTTGATTTTGACTTTTATATTTTACCCGTTTCCGGCTCTTTGCTTTAAATCTTCTGCGCCGCCTGTTTTTCTCGGTTGTCCTGTTTTTCCCGAACCGAAATTATAAGTATAGGAAAGTGCAACAACACGGCTGTCTCTTTCTACCACAAAGTTTTCTACATAATCATTGTATTTGGTTTGTGCTTTCGGATTTGCAGTGAAGAAAACATCATTGAAAGAAAATTTCAGCGTACTGTTGTTTTTGAATTTTTTCTGTGCACCGATGTTCAAACTCCAAATCGGTTTCACGTCCATATAAGCATAAACTTCTCTTGATCTGTAATTTCCGGTCAATTCTGCGGAATAGCCGTTTCCGAGTTTAAAGGAATTGATGCTGTTAATATTGAAGCTGAAATTTCCTTTATTGCGAATCTGCGTTCCCGAAACATTTCCGGTATAAGTTCCGTAATAGAAATTGATATTATTATTCATTTCCCACCATTTTGCAACTTTCACGGGAACAATAAGATACAGCCCGAAATAAGAAGCGGAATTAAGATTTTCATTCGTTTGAACCGTAATATTTTCGCCGTTTTCGATGACGGGTTTTATCACTTCTGTAATGTTGTCTGTGGTTTTGCTGTAACTTAGCGTTGCAAAATATTTATTAAGCAAGCTATAAGTCAGCTCATAATTCATTGTTGTTTGCGGATTCAGTTGTGGATTTCCCGACTGATAAGTTGTTGGGTCAAGATAGAATTTGAACGGATTCAGTTGTTTGTAACTTGGTCGGGTAATTCTTCGGCTGAAATTGATTTCCAAATTATTCTTTTCATTCAAATCATAAGAAAAAACGGCACTCGGAAAAAGTTGTGTGTAATTCTTTTTACTGACGTGATTGTTCGTTATCTGATTTCCGGTAACATTGGTATTTTCCATTCTCAATCCGAAAACAGTGCTAAATTTCCCCCACTTTTTAGAAACATTTCCATAAACCGCATTAATGTTTTCTTCGTAAATAAAATGGTTGGTTTTTGATAAATCTAGTTGCGAAATTCCCGAACTCGCATCAAAAAACCGCAAATCGTTATCTGCTTTTACAAAACTCGTTTTGATGCCGCTTTCTAATTTCCAATCGTTTTTAAAAACTTTGGTAAGGTCAGATTTCACGGAATAAATATTGAGATTCCCGTCAAGATTTCCGGTCAGAATTTTGGGAATCCCTATTAACGCACCAGAAAAATCATAATTTCTGGTATCAAAATTTTGCAACGAAGTGTTTGAATAATTGATGTAATCCAAATCGGTTGTGATTTCGGAACCCAAAGAATCGAGTTTGTATTTGTGATTGATGTTGAGCGATGTATTTTTCCAGTGGTCCCTGTTATTGCTTTTTGTGGCAAATTTGTAATCAGGATTTCGGGCTGCATCTAAAACCAGAGATTCATTATCGCTTTTAGGGTCAAATCTGTTGCTGATAAATCCTACGGAAAACCCAAGAATATTTTTGTCGTTGAGGTAATAATCCATTCCTGCTTTTGCAATGTGGTTTCGGAAATTCATCTTCAGAAAGTTGTTTTGCAGATATGCTTTTTCAAAAATTCCGTTGTTGTAGAAGTTTCTGTCCAAAATCAATTTGTTATAAAATTCTCTGTACGCAAAACTGTAATTCCCGAAAACATTCACCTTTTTATTTCTGTGATTGATGCTAAAACTGTTGTTATTTTTCACATATTTCCCTGTTCCGAGCGAAGTTGCAATACTTCCGTTTGTTCCTTTTCTTTGGTCTTTTTTCAGTTTTATATTGATGATGGAAGTTCCCGCTGCATCGTATTTTGACGAAGGATTGGTGATAAATTCTATTTTTTCTACACTTGACGAAGGAATTCCGCGAAGATAATTTGCCAAATCCGTTCCGCTCATCGGAGTGTTTTTTCCGTCGATTTGTACAAGAAGATTTCCCTTTCCTCGAAGCGAGATATTGTCGTTCCCGTCAATGTTTACGCTCGGTGCTTTTTCCAGAATTTCAAAAGCTGAATTTCCGGTTGCGGCAATGCTGTTTTCCACATTCAGAATCATTTTTCCGTCTTGTCTTTCAATGTAAGGTTTTGCTTTTGTGATGGTTACCGTTTCAATCGTTTTCTCGTTTAATGAAATGAGCGGAAGTGTAAAGTTTTCTGTTAAACCGATTTTTTCAGATTGGTAAATTTCGTGTCCGTTTCTGTTGATTTTCAGAATGTAATTTCCTTCGGTCAGATTATTGAAGACAAAGTTTCCTTTTTCGTCTGTAATTTCCGTTTTTATCAATCGGTTTTCGCTGTCGAACAAATTGATTTCCAAAAGCATTGTTTTTTCCGAGAGAACATTTCCCGATAATGACAAATCGGTTTTGGTTTGAGCCGAAAAAGCATTAAAAAAAACACTCATTACCCAAATAAACAGGGCTAAAAATATTCTTGCCATCGTATTATTTTTAAGGTTAAAAGGTTAAGAAGTTAGGCAGTTCTTTGTGATTTTCAAAAGAGCCAAATTCATAAGTTCCAATTCGCTTTCTGAAATATTTTCCAGAGCGGTTTTCCGGTTGTTTTCTACCAGATTCTGCACTTTTTTAATGATTTCTTTTCCGGATTTTGTAACTTCCAGATTGGTTTTCCGGCGATCTTCACTATTAATTTCTCTTGTAACAAATCCCGATTTTACCAGGAGTTCTATCATTCTCGTAACCGATGCATTATCTTTAAAAACCAGATCTCCTATTTCGTTTTGCGTAATTCCGGGGTTTTCCAGAATCGCTTTGATGATGAGCCATTGGTCAATCGTGATGTTGAAGCCATTTGCTTTCAGTTGCCGTTGAGCGAAGTTTCTGTACGTTCTTATTGCTTTATCGATGTTGTAAAAAATGATTGAATTTAACTTTTCCATTGTTCTGAATTTTTTGCAAATATAAAAAATGATTTATCAATTATTGATACATCAATTAATTTGTTGCAAAAATTTTTGTTTTGTTACAAGGAGCGGTTATTTTTTTCAAAGCAGAAAAACTAATACCGAATATCTCCTGATTCTGTTACTTTTTGTCCGTTATGTGGTGATTTTCTTAAAATATTTAGCCATATTTACTTAATATTTCTTTTGGCAGCGGTTTTGTCCGGAAAACATTATGTTAAAAAACAACTCCTTGAACTTCAAAGCGGTCATTTATGCAGCAAGTATGGTTGTGTTGATGTGGCTCGGTTTTTTGCTGCAAAACACAGGTCTTATTACCGGTTGCAGCGGAGCAATAATTCCTCTGAATCCAGGTGGTTTGAAGGGCATCATCTTTTCACCATTTCTTCACGGTGGTTTAGAGCATATTTTCGGGAATACCGTTCCTGCTTTTGTACTGGTATTTTTGCTTTTTCAGTTTTATCCTTTTATGGCGAAAAAAGTTTTTTTTCTCGGCTGGTTCTTAACGGGGTTTTTAGTGTGGCTTCTTCCGCCGGTAGATGTTTTTACAGGAAACTATAATTTTGTCTGCATTATCGGAGCAAGCGGAATTGTTTATACTTTGGCGTTTTTTCTATTTTTCAGCGGCGTTTTCCGATGGAATATGAAATTGCTCACGGTTTCACTTTTGGTTGCTCTTTATTACGGAAGTTTAATTTGGGGAGTACTTCCCGAAGAATTGTTTTCTACTCTAGAAGAACCGAGCAGAATTTCTTGGCAGTCGCATCTTTCCGGTGCTATTATCGGAATTTTGATGGCTTTTATTTTCAGAAAAACCGGAGCGGAAAACAAAAAATTCATCTGGCAATTCCCGAATTATTACAGCGAAAAAGACGACAAACTTTGGCAGGAATACAAAGAAAACTATCCGGAAGATTTTCATGAACTTCCGTACAGAAAAAAAGAAAACGTTTGGGAACGATTAGATGAGATCCAAAAAAACGAATAATTTTCAATACATTTGAAAAAAATAACCATGTTTTCCGAAGAAACCCTTTATTCTGTCGCGCTTCGTCATTGTCCTCTTGTTGGCGATATTATTTTCAGGAAACTCGTTAATGAAGCCGGTTCTGCAAAAGAAGTTTGGGAACTCACCAAATCGGGACTGAAAAACATTTATGGAATCGGCAAAAAAATTTCCGCAGAAATAGGAAATCCCGAACACCTGAAATTCGCAGAAAAAGAACTTAAATTTTGTGAAAAAAATAATATAAAAATCAATCTCCGTCATCTCGGCGATTTGCCAAAACTTCTGAATGACTGCGATGACGCTCCTGCAATACTTTATCAGAAAGGAGATTTTAACAAGGCACTGAAATCGCTAAGCATCGTAGGAACGAGAAATATCACTTCCTACGGAAAAAATTTTATTCAGGATTTTTTAGCAGAGATTAAAAACAAAAATATTCTTACCGTAAGCGGATTGGCTTTAGGAGCAGATACTTTGGTTCACGAGATTTCCCTGCAAAACAAAATTCCTACGATTGCGGTTTTAGCTCACGGATTTCACACGCTTTATCCCTCGGAAAATAAAAAACTTTCGGAAAAAATTCTCGAAGAAAGCGGCGCTTTGCTCACCGAATTTAATTCCACACAAAAACCCGACAGAGAAAACTTCATACAAAGAAATCGAATTGTTGCGGGGTTTTCGCATGCAACAATTATTGTAGAAACTGCTTTCGGAGGTGGCTCTGTAAGTACGGCAACTTTCGCAAGCAACTACAACCGCGAAGTTTTTGCACTGCCCGGAAAAATCACAGACAAATATAGCCAAGGTTGCAACCAGCTAATTTCACAAAACAAAGCCGCAATAATTTCTACCACATCTTATTTTATAGAACAACTTGGTTTGCAAGGAGATAATCCAAAAACAAACAGCTTGTTTCCCGCATCGGAAATCAAAATAAAGTTGTCTGAAAACCAGCAGAAAATTTATGATGTACTACAAAAAGACTGCGCACTTTCATTAGATGAGATTGCAGAAAAGTTAGAAATTCCTGGCTTCAAAATACTGCCCGATTTGCTTACTATGGAAATTTCTGGGTACATCAAAGCACTTTCGGGGAGACAATATCTCATTTTGTGAAAATATAGCGTTTTTAAAAATTTAGTAATATTCCGTTAACATTTCATTTTTCACACCTTTAGTGGTGGTATTATTAATTTAATAAAAATATTAATGAATTTCTTTAAATTTTTTACAAAATACAAAATAATGTTTGTGCAATTCATAAAAAAATTTAAATTTGTTAACAATAATATTCATTTCTATGGAACACTATAATGTAGAGCAAAAAATTCAAGAATTTATTGCAAAAGTCGAAGCAAAAAACCCAAATGAGCCGGAATTTCTTCAGGCAGTAAAAGAAGTTGCAGTTACTGTAATTCCTTTCATCGCAACCAGAAAAGAATACAACGGAATGAAACTTCTGGAAAGAATGGCAGAACCGGAACGCACCATCATCTTCCGCGTACCGTGGGTAGATGACAAAGGAGAAATACAGGTAAACCGAGGGTTTAGAATTCAGATGAACTCTGCAATCGGCCCTTACAAAGGCGGGATTCGTTTTCATCCTACCGTAAATTTATCGGTGCTGAAATTTTTGGCATTCGAGCAAACCTTTAAAAACTCATTGACTACACTTCCGATGGGAGGTGGAAAAGGAGGTGCAGATTTTGACCCGCAAGGAAAATCAGACATGGAAATCATGAGATTTTGCCAAGCATTTATGACAGAACTTTGTAAACACATTGGTCCGGAAACCGACGTTCCTGCAGGTGATATAGGAGTTGGTGCTAAAGAAATCGGATATTTATTCGGTCAATACAAAAAAATTAGAAACGAATTTACCGGTGTTCTTACCGGAAAAGGATTAGCTTATGGGGGTTCACTGATTCGTCCTGAAGCAACTGGTTACGGCGTGGTTTATTTCGCTGAGCAAATGTTGAAAACCATCGGCACGGATTTTAAAGATAAAATAGTAACTGTTTCAGGTTTTGGAAACGTAGCATGGGGAGTAGTTAAAAAAGTAACAGAATTGGGTGGAAAGGTTGTAACCATTTCTGGTCCTGATGGTTATATATATGACAAAGACGGAATCACCGGCGAAAAAATAGAATATCTTTTGGAACTTCGTGCTTCCGGAAATAACAGAGCCGAAGATTATGCTAAAAAATATCCGAGTGCGGAATTCTATGCTGGGAAACGTCCTTGGGAAGTGAAGTGCGACGTGGCAATTCCTGCGGCAACACAAAACGAACTGCATTTAGATGACGCTAAAAGTCTTGTAGCAAACGGGGTTGTGTGTGTAACCGAAGCAGCAAATATGCCTTCAACATTAGATTCAATTAATTATTTCCTCAACAACAAGGTTCTTTTCTCTCCGGGGAAAGCTTCTAATGCAGGTGGTGTTGCAACTTCAGGTTTAGAGATGACACAGAACTCCATCAGATTAAACTGGACTTCTGAAGAGGTTGATGCGAGATTGAAAGAAATTATGATTGGTATTCACAAAGCGTGTAGAGATTATGGTAAAGAAGAAGACGGCTATGTGAATTATGTGAAAGGTGCAAATATTGCTGGTTTTGTGAAAGTTGCAGAAGCAATGCTTGCTCAAGGTGTTGTGTAAAAAAAGACAGATTTTCTCCGTATTTTTTCATAAATCCCGCCCCGGGAAAATGGGGAAAAGTAAAAATGAAAGATAAAAAGCATTGAAATATTCAATGCTTTTTATTTTGTTTTGTAAAAAACCTCTTTTCGAGGGATATTTATAAAAATTGATTACTCAACTTTTTCTTTTGTTGCTTCTGATTTTCTTGCAGTTGTTACTTCTGCTTTTGTATCTGCCGCTTGTAATGCTGTAACAGAAGGTTCAGCCGCTTGTTTTGTTGCTTCGGCTTTTGCAGTCAATGCTGCTGTAGCTTCTTGTTTTGCTTCAGATTTTGTATCTGCAACTACTTTAGCGGTCATTTTTTGACCTTCTAATTTTGCCTGTTTGTTTGATTGTGCACTTGCGAAAGTTACACCTGCAGTAACCATTACTACTGCGAAAATTGCCTTTTTCATATTAAAATAATTTTTGGTTTAACTAATTTGAATCGTAAAATAAAGAAAAAAAAATGACACTGGGTATATTTTTAATTAAAATTTAACAATTTTTGTAAATCTTTAAGAAGTTTGCCAGATTATTGACGTTCTGTTACTCTTTTTAATGTTTCTACAAATTCATAAGCAGCAGGACAAATCAATGTGTTTTTTATGGTGAGATGATTGATTTGATAAATTTTTTTTCGGTCGGTATGCGGAAATTCACGGCATGCTTTCGGACGCACTTCATATATGGAACAGGTGTTGTCTGCATTCAGAAACCAACAAGGGAGCTTTTGCAAAACCATATCTTGGTCTTCGTCAATCCTCAGAAACTTTCGCTCGAAATCCGATGGTTTCATCTTCAAATGTTTGGCAATTCTTTCTATATCTTTTCCGGTAAAAAGCGGTCCGGTTGTTTTGCAGCAGTTGGCGCATTGCAAACAATCTATTTTTGAGAAAACCTCATCATGAGATTCCTGCACGAGATAATCAAGATTTTTGGGCGGCCTTTTCTTTAGTGTATCAAGAAATTTCTTCTGCTCCTTGTTTTTGATTTTTGCCAGATTTTTATAGAATTCAATCTCCATCTTACAAAAATAGCAGATATTTTTATAGAAACAGACAGAGCGGATTCTTGAACACAAAAAATTCCCATGATTACAATCATAGAAAAAGTTGCGCTGATTTTCCGTATTTTTGGGTTATGAAAAAAATAGAGTCAAGAGAAGATATTGAATTTTTAGTCAATAAATTTTATGACAAAATAAAGAAAGACGATACTATCGGATTTTTTTTCAACGATGTTGCAAAAGTAGATTGGAGCCATCATCTGCCTAAAATGTATGCTTTTTGGGAAACGCTTTTGTTTGGGCAGGTTTCTTATAAAGGAAATCCTATGGCGGTACATTTCCCGATTAATGAAAAAGCGGCAATGGAAAAACAACATTTTGAACATTGGGTAAAACTGTGGACAGAAACCGTAAACGAAAACTTCACGGGAGAAATGGCGGAAACCGCAATTTACAAAGCCAACAATATCGCCAATTTAATGGGTTATAAAATGGAAATTGCGAGGAGGTTGTAAAAGAAGATTTTCTTTTAAGAAAATATTGTTAGTTTTACACAGGAGATAACTTGTAGAAATTTTTTTGTTGTCTGCAATTATATAAAAAATCGTCGTGAATAAAAGAAATTATCTTAAATTCCTAATTTTTCCATTATTGATTTTCACAAGTTTCTTTTCTTGTAAATCAACTGAAAAAACTCAAGAAGAGAAGTTTTGGAAATGGTTTTCTGAAAATGAAAAATTCATTTATGATAATGTGGAAAACCCAAATGAACAAGAAAAACTATTTGATAAAATCCATAGTTTTTTATTGGGAATTGATGAAAATTTGGTTTTTGAATTTAGCCCTATTAAAAATGGAATTCGCGAATTTTCAATTTCTGCGGACGGAATAAGTGAATCTTTTCCAGCTGTGGAAAAATTAATTGAGAAAAGTCCAAATCTTAAAAACTGGAAATTTTACGCATTTCGTCAAAGAGTTTCAGACATTTCCAGTATTCAACTTGGAAACATTAAATTGGATTACAAAGATATTTTCTTTCGATATACAACTGAAAATAATGAATTAGGAATTGAGTTGAATATTAGAAATTTCGATGACAGTTCTGAAATGAAAAATGCAGTTTATATTCTCTTAGATAATTTAATTGGAGAATATGATACTACAAAAAATATTGATTGGATAGAATGGAAAAAACTCAACGAAAAAGATACTTTAAACCTTAGTACATTCATAAAATTAAGAGAAGTTGTTGATTTAAGGAAAAAATAATAACAGCAGATAACATAGAACTATGGTAACTACCAAATTTTCTATACAGAAATTAGCGAA